>JAJCZR010000011.1 GCA_029262295.1 Deltaproteobacteria bacterium
GGTTTCAAATCCCTGTAAACCAAACCTTTTTTCAGAAGTTCAGTAAACACTTCAAGTACACCTGCTTCGAAATCCGGGGTCATGGAAAGATAAGGATTATCGTAATCTGCAAGTGTGCCGAGGCGTATCATCTGTTTTGACTGCATTTTTACAAATTTTTCAGCATAACTCTTGCACTTGTTTCTAATCTTTATTTTAGTAAGTTCTTTTGCTTCGTCACCAAGTTCTTTTAATACTTTATGTTCAATAGGAAGCCCGTGGCAATCCCAGCCAGGGATAAATTCCACATTAAACCCTTCCATTATTTTTGAGCGGACAACTATATCTTTGAGAACTTTATTGAGAAGATGTCCCAAATGAATTGGGCCATTCGCATAAGGTGGGCCGTCATGAAAAACAAACTTTTCTTTTGCCTTATTGTTTTCTGTGATTTTATTATAAATATCTTCCTTATCCCATTTCTTTTGAATTTCAGGCTCTTTTTGATGCAAGTTGGCCTTCATAGGAAAATCAGTTTTTGGAAGGTTTAATGTATCTTTATAATTAACTTTTTTGTCTTCAGACATAATACACCCGTTTTAGATGCTCCTAATTATGTAAATTTTTCACCATATTAAAACTACTATTTATTGTCTATTTTCTTTGTCTTGATACAAAATTGTAAACAAGCCAGTTGAATTTTTAATCCAAATATAAATTTACACTTCCTAATAGATTGATTTTTCCACTATTTAAGAGTTATAAAATCAAGGCTATGTAAAAAGTCACCTAATTACTGTGTAGTACACCTGTCTACTTTGATTTAATATTATGAGTATTTAGGAACATTCAAATGAGGTAAGATACTAGCACAACTATTGGTCTTCATCAAAAAAGCCTTCCAGGTCTTCAAATAAGTTTGTGGAAAATTCAACCCATTCTTCCCACTCGGCCATATAGTCTTTTGACTCATCAACCTTTTTCCTGACAATTATTCCTCTGTTTGTATTTTCAACAAGAAAAAAGCCAAGATTCTGTAACTTGCTTTCTAAAATAGTTGAATATCTATGAAGAATATCAACCACTTTTTTTTCTGAATCCCTTATCTCGGCAAGAAAGTACCCATTGGTTTTAGATGAAGGCATATCCATTGTCATATGTTTAAACATTGTTGGGTTTATATCCTCCGCCTTCATTGAAATAAAAAGTTCCATAGTTAGTTTACTTTGAGTGATATTTTATGACATTTTTTGAAATAATAGTCAAATCATATGTTGCAATATAAATAAAGGGAACTAATATTAGATAATAGGTTTTTATAGGAGTTATTATGACTAGTTTAGAGGGGAAAACAGCAATTATTACGGGCGGGACTGGTGGGCTCGGAAAAGATGTTGTAAAACTGTTTCTGGAAAAAAATTGCAACGTAATTTCTACTTACATAATAGATGATGAAATAGATAAATTTGTTTATCTAAGAGAACAGTATAAATCAAAGGTAATATTTGCCAAAGCTGATGTAACTAATGAAAATCAGATAAATAAGCTCGTATCAAAAGCTAAAGAGATTTACGGGAAGATCGATATATTAATAAACCTGGTTGGCGGATTCACAAAGGCGAACATTTATAAAACAGATATTGAAAGCTTTGATGAAATGATCAATATAAACCTTAAAAGCTGTTTTGTTTGTACAAAACAGATACTGCCCCATTTCATTGAAAATAATAGTGGAAAAATAGTAAATATTGCAGCAAAACCAGCTGTAAAGAGCTATTCAGGAGTTGGGGCTTATGGTGCATCAAAAGCAGGTGTTGTTGCCCTCACAGAAACAGTTGCTGATGAAGTAAAGGATTATGATATAAATGTAAATGCAATCATTCCTGGCACAATTGACACAGCTCAAAACAGGATTGATATGAAGGATGCTGATTTTACCAAATGGGTAAAACCGGAAGAACTTGCTAAAGTTATTCTATTTCTTGTGACCGAAGATTCGAAGTCGATTAGTGGTGCTGTGATTCCTGCCCTTGGGAAATCTTAGAATCCTATAAGCTCTCTTTTAAAGAATTAAGCTCAATATCATCTTTATCTTCAAAGACTTTATCAAGAACATATTTTCCAAATTCAGAAGCAACTTTAATATCATTTTTTCTAATTTGCACATTATTCAGATACTGCATCCGCAGCACATCACCATTTCTTAATTCAGGGATAATTCCACCAATAAAAAACCCAGATTCTCTAAGTTTGGAAATAATCTGAGATGCATGTTGGTCAAATATAGGAAGATCAACGTATATACAATCCATTCTGAGTGTGCACATTTGTCTTAAAACAAAGTTTATTTCTACTAAAGTATCCCTTCCATATTCCTCTATAATTACAAAAACCTGACCATAATCTTTTCTCATTACTATTTCACTTTTTCCAAGATTATTTTCGGATTCACTTATAGGCAGATTACTTGTCTCAATATCCCGTTTAAATTCAAGTTGTTCGTATATTCTTGAAGCAACTTCATGATATATTAAAGGAAGGAAAACACTTTTTTTCTTGTTGTAAAGTACAGTGGTGTACATTAAAGCTATTGATTGCCTTCTTGAATCAGCTTTAACTTCAATATCTTTTACTGTAATTTCTCCCGGTGTATATCCAAAGAGAAAACCTACTTCTTTTGCCCCAAATTTGGCAACACCCTTTTGCGTGAAAGGATGAATTGTTACTGCTTCTCCATAAATACCAATAATCTTATTTTCACGGGCATAGTTTTGAAGAAACTCCCTCATCTTCTTGAAAACGCCCTGGCCACGGTAACGTGTATCAACAATAGCAATACCACTTTCGCAAACCCTGGACTGTTGTGTTTCAAAGGTTAATCCGAGATGTCCAATAATTTCACCATTGGTTGTAGATGTAACACAAGAAATCAAAAGCCCTGATTTAATCCTTGCCTCTATACGCTCTGGATAATACATAAATTCACTTGGGTAACTGTGCCCATAGCTTCTGTAAACAACCTTCACAAGCTCTTTTATGTCATCAAATTCCAATAACCTTACATCTAATCTCTCATTTGTATCAATTACTTCACTTTCAGGGGATTTATTCTCATCAGATATCTCAGAACTATTTCGAATATCACTTGCCGGTAGAAATTTTCTTATTTCTATTCTGTTTCCATCAGGTCCAAGATTTTTGTAGTAAACCCTGTCTGCGTATCCAAGTGCCATATATGTTTGAAACCTTTTGTCATTACCCTCTTCAATGCTATCAAATTGAAACGGAATCCCTTTGTCTTCCACAGCAATTACAAGCGAGTTAAACCTTCTTGCAGCAATTACATTTATATTCTGATCGTTACATCCTTCGTAACAGTCGTTAACTACTGTCTCTAAAATTTCATTTAAAACTTTTTCTAGCTTATGAGAATCATCACTTGAAACTCCAAGCGAGTTTGCAATATGTGAAACCATATTTATGGCAGTATCATAAAGACAAGGGTCAGACAGGATTGTAAGTTTAGCAATTACTACATCCTTTGCACTTGAATGAGAAATAGTCTGTGTAGACATAGTAATAATAAATATATATTACTTTTTCGGCTTATAGTAGCTTGTGCTACTTCCATATATTCCTTCAGCAGCTTCCATAAATGTTTCCGTAAGAGTGGGATGAGGATGAATTGATAGTGCAATATCTTTAGCAGTGGCCGCCATTTCAACAGCTAATACAGCCTCTGATATGAGCTCTCCAGCTCCGGGGCCGACAATTCCTACTCCTAAAACCCTTTTAGACTTTGAATCAACAATAAGTTTTGTAAGGCCATCGGTTCTATTTAAAGTCATAGCCCTTCCAGATGCAGCCCATGGGAATTTTGAGATTTCTATATCAATATCTTTTTCTTTCGCTTCAAGTTCTGTAAGACCACACCATGCGATCTCAGGATCAGTAAACATTACTGCCGGAATGGCCGCAGGTTCATAAGCTGATTTTTCTCCAGCTATTACTTCTGCCACAACAATTCCTTCATGTGTGGCCTTATGTGCAAGCATTGGATCGCCTGCAACATCTCCTATTGCATATATGTTTTTTTCAGAAGTTCTTCTAAATTCATCAACAACTATAAAACCTCTGTCATTCACTTTCACATTTGTATTTTCAATCTTAATTGTATCAGTAACAGGTTTTCTTCCAATTGAGACTAAAACCTTATCAAACTCTTTTTCTATAGCCCCATCTTTGCCTTCAAGTGATACTTTAACTTTATCACCCAAGTCTTCTACAGAATTGACTTTCGTTTCAAGCAAGATTTCTTTAAACTCTTTTTTGAGCTTTTTGTGTAGTACATTCACAAGATCTTTATCTGCACCCTGAACAAGATTTGGGAGCATCTCAACCACTGTTATATCTGTTCCCAATGCAGAATAAACAGTACCAAGTTCAAGGCCTATATAACCTCCGCCAATAATAAGCATATTTTTTGGAATTTCACCGAGGCTAAGTGCAGTTTTTGAACTGAGAACATTTTTGGAGAACTCTACATTTGGGATAGCGCTTGGAACTGAACCTGTGGCAATTACAGCATTTTCAAACTCAAGTTCAATTTCCTCATCATCCGCAGTTTTAACTATTAAAGCATTACTTGAGTTAAAAGTTGCATAACCTTGAATATACTCAATTTTTCTTGATTTAGTTAAAGTTTTAAGCCCGCCTGTAAGTTTAGTCACAACATCTTCTTTCCAGGAAAAAAGCTTTTCGACATCTATCTTCGGTTTTTTGTATTCAATTCCAAATGCTTTTGCATCTTCTGCCTCATGAATAACTTTTGCAGCATGAAGAAGAGCTTTTGAGGGAATACATCCCCTATAAAGACAAACTCCGCCAGGATTAACCTCAGGATCAATCAAAACAACTTTTTTCCCTTTATCCGCAGCGTGAAAAGCTGCGGGATAACCTCCTGGCCCTGCTCCTATTACAGCAACTTCTGTAGACATCTTTTTCATGTATTATCCTTCTAACATAATATTGAATGGCTGTTCCATAGCTTCACAAAACCATCTTGCAAACCTCGCAGCTTCTGCCCCATCTATTATTCTGTGATCGTAGGATAGACAGATTGGCATCATAAGTCTTGGTTTAAAATCTTTGCCATCATATACAGGTTCAAATGATGATCGGGTAACGCCAAGTATTGCAACATCGGGCTGATTAATAATTGGTGTAAAATAAGTTCCGCCAATTCCTCCAACATTTGTTACTGAGAATGTACTTCCCTGAAGCTCATCCGCTTTAACTTTTTTATTTCTTGCCCTTTCAGAGAGATCGCCAAGTTCTATGGATATTTCAGTAATATTTTTTTCGTCAACATTCTTTATAACTGGCACTAAAAGCCCTCTTTCCGTGTCCACGGCCACACCAATATTTATATAATTTTTATAAATTACTTTTTTGTTCTGCATATCAATACTGCTGTTAAATTTAGGAAATTTTTCAAGCGCAGATGCTACAATTTTAATAATTATCGCAGTCATGGTAAGGTTGCCACCGGAGTTTTTAACCTTTTCCTTGTTCTGCTTTCTTATCTTCTCAAGCTCTGTAATATCTGCTTTATCACACTGTGTAACATGAGGGGCAATCCATGCCTTTGAAAGGTGTTTAGCTGTAAGCTTTCTTATATTAGACATATCCTCAGTAGTTACATCACCCCACTTTGAGAAATCTGGAAGATCGCCATAATTCACAGTCGCACCTGGTGAACTTCCGCTTAGTATGGCTTTTGCATGGCTTTTTACATCTTCTTCAAGTATTCTGCCGCTAGGTCCTGAGCCAGAGACAGAATTTATATCCACACCTATTTCCCTCGCAAGGCGCCTTACAGATGGAGGAGCTGGCACAGGAACTAAATCATCATCTTCTTCATCAATATTACTCTCATTACTATCTTCTTTTTTAGATGCTTCTGAAGGTGCATCTGCCTTTTCATCTTTATCTTTTGATTCTTTCTTTTGATTTTTTGATTTTTTTTCTTCCTTGTTTTCTTCTACAGAATCATCAGGTTTTTCTTTTTTATCTTTTTTCTCATCAACTTCATCAGAATTGTTATCTTTATCCTCTTTATCATCAGCTTTATCAGAACTTTTATCTTTAGCCTCTTTTTTATCTTCTGAGTCATCTTCTTTTTTTGTCGTTGAATCTTTGCTTTCTTCTTTTGATTCTTCGGGCTCAGACTCTTTTTCTTTACTTTTATCTTTTTCTTGCGAACTTTCATCATCTCCACTATCAGATGATCCATCATCTATTTTCACAAGCACCTGACCAATTTTGACTGTGTCTCCATTACTAACAAGCACTTCACTGATCTCACCATCAGCGGGAGAAGGAATCTCAAGTGCAGCCTTGTCTGTTTCCAGTTCCAGCAATGATTGTTCTTTCTTCACTTTGTCGCCGGGCGATACAAAAACATTAACTACACTTCCTTCTTCAATATCCTCTCCAATTTCAGGCAATTTAAATTCAATCATTTTAATTCTCCACTAAGTAAAAATAGGATTTGTTTTTTTAGGATTAATACCTAAATCTTTTACTGCTTTAGTTACAACTTTGTTATCAACAAGGTCTTCCTTATTAAGTTCATAAAGTGTAGTTAAGACAATATATCTGTAGTCAACTTCAAAAAAATCACGAAGGGCCTCACGAGTGTCACTTCTGCCAAAACCATCGGTACCAAGAGATACAAGCGGTCTGGGAAACCAGTTGGAAATTGAATCAGGAAGTGATTTAAGATAATCAGTAGAAGCTACAAAGACTCCATTTTCATTCTTGAGGCATTCTTGAATATAGCAATTTTTTTGCTTTTTATCGGGGTTCATACGATTCCACCTTTCAATATCATGGGCGTCCAGATAAAGCTCTTTATAACTTGTAATACTCCACACATCAGAAGAAACTTTGTAGTCACCCTCAAGGACTTCCTGTGCCTTTAGTACTTCATTAATAAGCGCTCCACTTCCAAACAAATGCGCCTTTACTTTTGAGTCTTTCATTTCAGACTTCTTAAAACGGTACATACCTTTTATTATTCCTTCTTCCACACCCTCTGGTATTGGAGGTTGAAGATACTGTTCATTCATCACAGTTATATAATAAAAAATATCTTCCTGGTCTTGATACATCCTTTTTATTCCATCTCGAAAAATAACGGCTATTTCATAGGCAAATGCCGGGTCGTAGGCTTTTAAATTTGGATATGCATAAGCAAAGTGGTGGCTATTTCCGTCTTGATGTTGAAGCCCCTCACCTGCCAATGTTGTCCTTCCAGCAGTGCCGCCAATCATAAAACCTTTACATCTCATATCAGCTGCTGCCCACACAAGATCACCAATTCTTTGAAGTCCAAACATAGAGTAATAAATAAAGAACGGAATAGTATTTATACCATGCGTGGCATAAGCTGTGCCAGCAGCAATGAAAGACGACATTGATCCGGCTTCAGTTATACCCTCTTCAAGTATTTGACCATCTACAATTTCCTTATAAAAAAGGAAAGTATCTGCATCTACGGGTTCATATAATTGGCCTACGTGAGAATATATACCCACTTGCCTGAAAAGTGATTCCATCCCAAATGTCCTTGCCTCGTCGGGTACAATTGGAACAATGAGATCACCGATATTCTCATCACGAAGAAGTTTTGAAAGTAGTCTCACAATTGCCATTGTTGTAGCAGTTGTTCTGTCACCAGAACCTTTTAAAAATTCATCAAATAGCTCATAAGGGATATTTTCAAGTGGTTTAGCTGTAACTTTTCTTTCTGGAAGGTAACCCCCCAGTTTTTTTCTTTTTTCATGTAAATATTTCATCTCAGGAGTATCATCAGATGGTTTATAGAAAGGTGCTTTTACTACTTCTTCTTCTGATATTGGGATATAAAACCTTGCCCTGAAATTTTTTAATTCCTGTTCGTTAAGTTTTTTTTGCTGATGTGTAATGTTTTTCCCTTCACCACTTTCACCAAGGCCATAGCCTTTTATAGTTTTTGCAAGAATAACAGTTGGTGCACCTTTATGTTCTACCGCAGCTTTATAAGCAGCATAAACCTTTTCAGAATCATGGCCCCCTCTTCCGAGTTTCTCAAGCTGAATATCTGAATAATTTTTTACCAGTTCTTTAAGTTCAGGATGGGTACCAAAAAAGTGATTTCTTATATATTCTCCTTTAGAGACAACATACTTTTGATAATCACCATCAACAGCTTCTTCCATTCGCTCCACAAGAAATCCGTTTTCATCTTTAGCAAGAAGTGGGTCCCAGTCGGAACCCCAAACAAGTTTTATAACATTCCAGCCAGCTCCCTTAAAGTTTCTCTCAAGTTCCTGAATTATTTTTCCATTTCCCCTTACAGGACCGTCTAAACGTTGAAGGTTGCAGTTAATAACAAATATGAGATTATCGAGCTGTTCCCTTGATGCAAGGGAAATTGCCCCAAGGGATTCAGGCTCATCAGTTTCACCATCTCCAAGAAATGCCCAAACTTTACTATTAGATTCTTTTTTTAAACCCCTGTCTTCGAGATACCTGTTAAATCGGGCCTGATAAATCGCCATTATTGGCCCAAGCCCCATTGAAACTGTTGGAAACTCCCAAAAATCAGGCATAAGCCAGGGATGAGGGTAAGAAGATAGTCCTTTATCTGTGTATATTTCCCTTCTAAAGTTCTCAAGCTGTTCTAAAGACAATTTTCCTTCAAGATAAGCCCTTGCATATATCCCTGGTGCTGCATGGCCTTGAAAGTAAATGATATCACCTTGCTGCTTCTCATTTTTAGCCTTAAAAAAGTGGTTAAAACCTATTTCATAGAGTGTTGCTGAAGAAGCATAAGATGAGATATGTCCACCAATACCGTCTTCAAGCTTATTAGCATGCACCACCATAGCCATTGCATTCCATCTTATTATGCTTCTTATTGTCCGTTCAATTTCATAGTTGCCAGGATAAAGTGGCTGTGCATCTCTGTGGATAGTGTTTATATATGGAGTATTTGCGGTGTATGGAAGAGTTACACCTTTTTCGTGTGCATAAATCTGAAGTTTTTTAAGAAGATATTTTACCCTTTCAGGTCCTGATTCTTCTAAAACATATTCAAGTGATTCAATCCACTCCTGTTCTTCAATGTCTTCAGTTGATTCAATATTTCTTTCTTTAGCCATAGTATTTTCCAATAAATATTTTAATGAATGTTATTAATACTTATACACAAAGTATCTTTCTTTTAAAGAAATCTTTACCATATCTTAGTATATTGACCATAGTGCAATTGTTAATATACTATACGCCACCATGGATAAATTTGATTTAACAGTAATTGGATCTGGCCCCGGCGGCTATATTGCTGCAATAAGGGCAGCGCAGCTTGGAATGAATGTTGCTATTATTGAGAGGGATAAACCAGGCGGAACTTGCCTTAACTGGGGATGTATTCCTTCAAAAGCATTACTTAAGTGCGCTGAAATGTACACACATTTTACCCATTCAGAAGACTACGGAATCAGCCACAAGGGTTTATCATTTGATTACTCAAAAGTAGTTGAAAAAAGCAGAAATGCTTCTTCCACTCTCAGTAAAGGAGTAGAGTTTCTTATGAAGAAAAATAAAATAACTTCATTAAAAGGAACTGGAAGATTAATTGGTAAAAACAAGATTGCAATTACAGGTGAGAATTCTTCAGAAATTGAATCTGAAAGGATTCTTCTAGCTACTGGCTCAGTTCCCAGAACAATTCCGGGCCTGGAAATTGATAAAAAGATAGTTATGACAAGTGATGAAGCAATAATGCATAAGGAAATTCCCAAATCGGTTGCAATTATTGGTGGCGGCTATATAGGTGCAGAGTTTGCTTATGTTTATAACTCTTTTGGCAGCAAAGTAACTATTATCGAAATGGAAAAACAGATTATGCCTGGTGCTGATGAAGAAGTGGCAAAAGAAGCTGAAAAATTATTGAAAAAACAGGGAATGAATATACTTACCGGAACCAAATACAAATCATTAAAGAAAAACAAGAGTTCTGCCACTCTCACTGTAGAAGATTTAGTTTCAGGTGAAGAAACACAAATAAAGGCAGATATGGTTTTAGTTTCGATCGGAAGAAAAGCTGTAGCAAATGCTGCACCTACCTCTTTTAGTTATTATGAAACAGGAGACAGCCTGGGATTAAGTGATATTGGAGTTGAACTTGATGATTATGGACACATAAAAGTAAATGATGATTATATGACAACCTGTAGTGATGTATATGCAATAGGTGATGTTATTGGCCCACCAATGCTTGCACATAAAGCTTCTGAAGAAGGGGTCGTGGCAGTTGAAAGAATGATGGGAATGAACTCAAAAGTTCATTACAACAGAATCCCCGGATGCGTTTACTGCCAGCCTGAAGTAGCAATGATAGGCCTCACAGAAAAACAGGCAAAGGACCAGGGCTACAATGTTGATATTGGCAAATTCCCTTACAAAGCAGTGGGTAAAGCCGTTGCAGTTGGTGAGACAGATGGATTTGTAAAAATTATTTCTGATTCTAAAACAGGTGAAATACTTGGCGGGCATATTATTGGACAGGGTGCAACTGAGATGATAGCTGAAATTGGAATTGCCCAGACACTCGAGTCAACAGCTTTGGAAATAGCTATAACTTCACATGCACACCCCACTCTTTCCGAAGCAGTAATGGAAGCGGCCCTTGGGGCACTCGGAAGGACCCGCAACTTCTAAACAGATATTTTCTGTTATCATACTTCTATAATGCCAGAGCTTGATATATATGAATTGGGAACAGTTCCATACAGGGAAGCCCTTAGAATCCAGGAACTATTTCTTGAGAAAAGAATTAATAATGAGATAAATGATTCTTTGATCCTGCTTCAACACCCACCCACTTTCACAACAGGCAAAAGAGGCGATCCAGCCAATCTATTAGCATCCGAAAAAAAACTAAAGGAACTTGGAATTGATCTTGAAATAATCTCAAGGGGCGGGGATATAACATTCCACGGCCCAGGGCAAATTGTGGGTTACCCGGTTATAGATCTAAACAACTTTGGAAAAGATATTCACAGATATTTAAGAGCTCTGGAAAAAGTATTGATTTTGACTTTAAAAGATTTTGACATAGAAGCAAAAACTATTTCAAAACTTACAGGGGTATGGGTTAAAAGAAGCAAAATTGCTTCAATAGGAGTTGGTGTGAGAAGATGGGTAACCTACCATGGTTTTGCTTTGAATGTTAACACCAATCTTGATTACTTTGATTTAATTATCCCATGTGGCATTCAAAACATTCGGATTACATCAATAAAAGACTGGCTTAAGGCAAATTCTGAAATTGATATTCAAGAAGTTATTGAGAATGTAAAAAAGAATTTTCAATCAGAGTTTCAGTTCTCAAAGTCTAATATTAAAGAAATGAACAATCTTCAAAAAACCTTTCAAACTTAAGTCCTAAACAACCTCCTCAAAACATTAATTTTATTAACTTTTTTATACATGTATATTTTTAAGTAGTTTTGTGGACAAAAAACATGCATGAAATTCAAACAAAAGATAAAAAACCTGAAAACTTTCTATATAACATCAGCTCTGAAGATTATACCAACAGTGAGCTTGAAAAACTTCTTGGAAGACAGATTTGGATTACAAACCAGCTTCGCTCAGAACTCTTTGAACTAACCCAGAAGAACAAATATGATTCAATTATAAATTCAGTTGTTTTAAGCATTTACAGATCTCAAAACATTAAGGAAATTTTCGAAAATGTAGTTGACTCAATCTACAAGGTAATTGAATCAATTGACTATATCGCAATATTTAAAGTAGACAAGGATATTGCAAAATTGCAAGCAGATAGGGGTTTTGATGAAAAACAAAAAACCGGTTTACAAAAAACATCAGATAAAAAAGGGTTCATCTGGAAAACCATAAACAAGAATAAAACCCTTGTTTGTGACGATATATCCCATGAAAAATCATTTTCAAGCCATGAAAAATTACTTGGAATCAATTCATACCTTTCAACTCCAATAAAATATTCCGGCAGGTCAATTGGTTCTTTACTTTTATCTTCAAAACAAAAGTACATTTCAGATAAAAATATTATAAGACTAATCGAAACTGTGGCACTTCAACTTGAAATTGCACTTAAATATCATTTTCAGGAAAAAAAACTGATTGATTCGCAAACTGAACTCCAAAGCAAATTCAAGCAGCTTAAAAAAATGTCGGACCATGAAACAATTATCAGATATGTAGCCGAAAATGTTCATAAATCCATTGAGCTCCAAGAAGTTATGGATAATTCAGTAAATGCTATGTGCAGATATATGAATACTGCTGAGAATGTCTCAATATATATGGTGGATGGTAATAAAGCTGTTTTAAAATCATTTCATGGAAAACCCGACTGGAAAGCAATTGGGCTTGAAGAAATACCTTATCCAAAAGGGCTTACCTGGGAAATAATCTCAAATGGCAACTCACAAATTATTAATAATTCAGAAGAAGGTAATTCAATTGGTAAAAAAGGGTTTGAGTCTGGAATTAGAAGTGTTATTTCAACTCCACTCAAATCTGCTCAACAAACAGTAGGTGTAATACATATTGTTTCTTCTGAAAAAAACGCCTTTGCCAATGAAGATCTTTCCCTTCTTGAAATTATTGGAAGGCAAATAGAAAATGCAATAAATAATGCTGGCCAGGCTGAATCACTCAAAAGATCGGAAGAAGCACTCAAAAACAATGTTGAACAGCTTTCCAAAAAAAACCGTTATGAAACAATAATAAATGCAATTACACAAAGTGTGCACCAATCAATAGAGCTGAAAGATGTTTTGGATAATGCAGTTAAAGCTATGAGTGATAACATAGAAAATATTAATAATGTTGCTATTTATTTTGTTGAAGATAATGCCGCTGTCCTTCAGGCTTACAATGGTTATCCAGATTGGTTTATTAAACGCGTTTCCAGAATCCCAAAACCAAAGGGGCTTACCTGGAAAACAATAATTGATGGAACATCAAGGTATGTTGATGATGTGGAAAATGATGAACATATCGGGACTGCCGGGAGGAAAGTTGGAACTAAAAGTTACGCGTCTATGCCGATTATTCTTAAAGATAAAACTATTGGGTCTATAAACCTTAGTTCTCAAAAGATTAAAGCTTTCAACGAAGATGAATTAAGTTTACTTGAACTTGTTTCTAAACAAATAGGCACGGCTATAAATAATGCAACACAGGCTGAGTTGCTTAAAAAAGCCAATGATGAACTTGAATTAAGGGTGGAAGAAAGAACAAGAAGTTTATCCGTTGCGAATGAAAAACTTATAACAGAAATAAATGAAAGAAAAAAAGTTGAGAATGAAATAAAGAACTCTTTGCGTGAAAAGGAAGTACTTCTTATGGAAATTCACCACAGGGTAAAAAACAATTTGCAGATAATCACTAGTCTTTTAAATCTTCAGGCAAACAAAATTACAGATAAAGACTCACAAAAAATGTTTAACGAAAGCAAATCCAGAATAAAATCAATGTCAATTCTTCATGAACAGCTCTATAGATCAAAAGTAATGAATCGAATTGACTTTAAAAAGTATTTAACTGATCTATCCAATCATATTTCAAGATCTAATAGTTCACTTAATAAAGATATTAAGTTAAGAATCAAAGCTGATGGTGCAATGATTGATATAAACAAGGCAATCCCTTGTGGGCTGATTGTAAATGAGCTTGTATCAAATGCATTTAAACACGGATTTAAAGAAAAACAAAAATCAGGGATTATTGAAATTGAGTTTTTTGAAGAAAAAAATCAATGTTACCTAACTGTACAAAACAATGGATCAAGGCTTCCTGATGATTTTAGCCTGGAAAAATCTGATTCACTTGGTTTACAGCTAGTCTCTTCATTAACAAGACAAATTGATGGAAAACTTAAAATAAATAATGACAAAGGGGCTGAGTTTAGTATTAAATTCAGTGCATAAAAATGGAAACAAAAAAAATACTTGTTGTCGAAGATGAAGTTATTGTTGCTGAAGATATTGTTCAAACACTGAAATCACTAGGATATGAGGTTCATGGTTATGTAACCTCTGGTGAGGAAGCAATATCAAATGTAAAAGATGAAACACCTGATATCATTCTCATGGATATAAGGCTTTCAGGCGAGCTAGATGGCATTGAAACTGCGGAAAAAATCAACGAAAAATTTAATATTCCTATTGTTTATCTTACAGCTTATTCAGGCACACATATTCTTGATAGAGCCAAAATCTCAAGACCTTATGGTTACATAGTAAAACCATTTGATGAGATCAATCTTTATACAACAATAGAAATTGCAATACATAAACACAATGTTCAGGCCCAGCTTGTAGATGAAACAGAGAATGCCCTGGCATCTGTATATGGATGCATTGAAGTTTTGATTGAAAACTCAGTAAATTTACCAAAAGAGATAAAAGACAAAATAGATTTAATAAAAAGATCAACAGATAAAATCAAAAACAGTATTGAAAAACTTTAATCAGGATAAAAATAACATGAAAGAGTCCATTTTTAATTATTTCGACTCTATACAGGCAAACGATCACATTGCCCATTTGTATGGAAACAATTCTGAAAGATTTGAAATAGCGGCGAGGATTATTGCAGATGGTTTATCAAAAAAACAAAAGTGCCTGATTATCAACGATCAAAAAACCCCTTCCGGCCTAATCTCAAGGATTGAAATTTATAAAATTAATTTAAAAAAACATAGAGACAACGGTGAATTTGTTGAAATTGATCTACAAAAAAGTGGCTTAAATGAAAAAAACCCTGAAGACCTTATTGAGCTACTTGAAAATATAGCAAGCGAAGGAGCTGAGACTAAAAGAATAGTTTTAAACAGAAAACTCTCTTTTATATATCTTCATGAAAATTACCAACTTAACCTTGAGGCAAACTTAAATCTTATTGTAAAAAATAATCCAATAATTCTTTTCAACCAGTTTGATATAACAAAAATAAGTTCAAGATCACTTTTGAATATCCTAAAAACTCATCCTTTGGTTATAGAAGAAGATTCAGTTTATAAAAACCCTTTCTATTCAAACCCCAGAAACATAATATTAAAACTGGATAGTGAAATAAACAGACTTGAGAAACTAACACCAAAAGAAAACCAGGTATTATCGGGTATTGTAAATGGAAAGAGCAATAAAGCTATTGCTGAAGACCTTTCTATTAGCATAAGAACGTTTGAAACTCACAAATATAATATTATGAATAAAACTGGTTCAAACAGCATTATTGAACTTATAAAATTTGCTATAAAAAACGGACTTTATTAAATGAGTAACTCAAAACTAAATAAAATCAAAGAACTTTATGACAAAAACCCCACAAATCCCCTTGCTAGTTATGGTTTAGCAAATGAATACTTTAAGCTACAAATGTATGAAGAAACAATAAACCAGATTAATGAGTATTTAAAAATTAAAGACGACGAGGGTGCAGTATATAGAATGCTGGCTGAATCTTATATTGGACTTGGAAAGACAAAAGAAGCCAAAGAAGCATATAATAAAGGAATGGAAGCTGCTCTCAGGCATAGCCATGATGGGATGGCTGAAGAGTTTCAGGAAAATATTGATTTCCTTGAATAACTATTCTATCTCTAAAACAAGGTCGCCAGCCTCAGCATTACTTCCTTGTTCAATGACTATTCTTTTTACTTTTCCTTTTATCTGAGATTTCACATTTGTTTGCATCTTCATTGCTTCAATAACAAAGAGCGGCTGATCTTTTTTAACAATATCCCCTACTTCAACAAGATAGTTCATAACCTTTCCTGGGAGTGGCGAACCTATATGACCTTCAACCGAAGGGTCGGCTTTTTCATTAGCTTCACTTTTCAATTCACTGGAACTATCAACAACCCGCACTGGCCTTGGATGTCCATTCACTTCAAATAGCATGGGTACCATACCATTTGATTCTGTCTCCCCAATTGCAAAAAGTTTTATCTGTGTAGAAATACCTTCTTCATCCAAAATAGTTAATTCTTCGCCAGGCTCCATACCAAAGTAAAATGCTTTTGTAGGTATTACTGAAATATCGCCATACTGTGATTTTTTATTATAAAAATCTTTGAACACCTGAGGATAGAGTTGATAAGAAATAAAATCAGTTTCATCTATATTATCTCCAAGCTCCTTTTTAAGTTCTTCCATCTCCTTATTAAAATCAATATTTTTTATATGCTTACCTGGCCTTATTTTTGATGGTTTTTCATTATCTAAAACAGCTTTTTGCAACTTTTTTGGAAATCCTTTATAAGGTTGTCCTAAATCACCCCTCAACATCTCAACAACTGATTCTGGAAAACTAATATTTTTATCAGAGTCAAAAACATCATCCGTAGTAAGGCTGTTTTGAACTAAATACAAAGACATATCCCCAACTACTTTTGAAGAAGGTGTAACTTTAATAATATCTCCAAAAAGCTGGTTGACTTCAGCATACATTCTCTTCACATCTTCCCATCTGTCACCAAGGCCAAGAGAAGTTGCCTGTGCCCTTAAATTTGTATACTGGCCACCTGGTATTTCATAAAGATATACATCCGCATTAGGTGATTTCATATCTGTTTCAAATGGGAAGTAAAACTCTCTTACTGACTCCCAATAAGAAGAAAGCTTATTAAGCTTATTTAGATCAAGCTCTGTATCTCGCTTTGTACCTTCAAGGGCAGCAACTACTGCGTTTAGGCTTGGTTGTGCTGTAGTCCCGGAAAGTGAACTAATGGCAAGATCAACTATATCAACTCCTGCCTCAGATGCCTTAATAATCGTAGCCTCACCATTACCACTTGTAGCATGTGTATGAAAATGAATAGGCAAACCAGTCTCTTCTTTAACAGCTTTTATAAGCTTCTCGGCAGCAAAAGGTTTACAAAGCCCTGCCATATCTTTTATTGCAATAATATGGACTCCCATCTTTGCAAGCTTCTTTGCCACATTAACGTAGTAACTAAGAGTATATTTATCTCTGCTTTCATCTGTAATATCACCTGTATAACAGATAGCTGCTTCAACAACTTTGCCTGTCTTGAGAGCAGAGTTAATAGCGAGCTTCATATTTTCAACCCAGTTAAAACAGTCAAAAACCCTAAAAACATCAATTCCATTTGAGGCTGCTTTTTTTATAAACTCATCAACAACATTATCAGGATAGTTTTTATAACCAACCGCATTTGATCCCCGAAGAAGCATCTGAAACATTCCATGCGGAATTTTTTCCCGGAGCCTAGAAATTCTTTCCCAGGGAGATTCATGAAGAAATCTCATACAAACATCAAAAGTGGCGCCTCCCCACATCTCAAATGAAAAAACATCTTTTTCAGCCTGTGAAGTAAAATCTGCAGCTCCCAATATATCAAAAGTTCTCATTCTGGTTGCAAGTAAAGACTGGTGGGCATCACGGAAAGTTGTGTCAGTTACAAGAAGTTTCTTTTGTTTTAAAATCCACTTTGATAAAGCTTCAGGCCCTTTTTCAGTAAATATTTTTCTGTGTTCAGATGGAAGGACATCATCCACCAGACTTTCTAATTTAAATATTGTTGGTGGATTTGATTCCCATTTCAAAGGCCTTTCAATTGCCCTATTAATCGTGATATCACCAATAAAGTTTAGTACTTTAGTTGTGTTGTCTGGATCTTCTTCAATGTTAAAAACTTCAGGGTTTTTCTCAAGAAAAGTGGTCTCACACTCCCCATTTTTAAAAACAGGATGGGATATTACGTTTTTAAGGAATTGAATATTTGTAGCGACGCCTCTTATCTTAAATTCATCAAGTGCACGATCCATCTTGCTTATAGCTTCATCAAATGTATCCCCCCAAGTTGTAAGCTTAACAAGCATAGAGTCGTAGAAAGGGGTAATAGCTGCACCCACAAATGCACTTGCAGCATCAAGACGTACACCAAATCCCCCGGGTGATCTGTATGCATTAATATAGCCTATATCTGGTCTGAAATTTTCATTAGGATTCTCAGTGGTAATTCGACACTGTATTGCGTTACCCCTTAACTCAATTTTATCCTGCGGGGGAATTTTTATTTCTTTGTCTTCAAAACTGTAACCTTCTGCTATCCTTATCTGGGCTTTTACAATGTCTATACCTGTTACCATTTCTGTTACTGTATGCTCAACCTGTATTCTTGTATTCATCTCTATAAAATAAAAATTTTCATCAGAATCAACAAGAAACTCGACAGTTCCGGCGTTATTGTATTTTGCACCCTTTGCTATTCTTACTGCAGCATCATATATACTGTTTTTTAACTCTTCACTCAAAGTAACAGAAGGGGCAATTTCAACCACTTTTTGATGACGCCGCTGCACTGAACAATCTCTTTCAAATAGGTGGACAACATTTCCATGTTCATCGGCAAGTATTTGCACTTCTATATGTTTTGGGTCTATTAGAAATTTTTCAATCAGCATTGCATCATTTCCAAAGGCATTTTTTGCTTCCTGTCTTGCTTCAGAAAGTTGTCCTAAAAGTGATTTTTTATCTTTACAAATCCTTATTCCTCTTCCCCCTCCACCATAAGCTGCTTTTATAAGCACCGGGTATCCGGCTTTTTTTGCAAACTGCGCTGCCTCATTATCATTTTTTATAAAGTCTTTTGTTCCAGGAACTATTGGCACATTTACCTTTTCAGCAATTTTTCTTCCCTCTGCTTTATCTCCCATTTTAAATATTGCATTTGAAGAAGGGCCAATAAATTTAATTCCTGCTTTTTTACATGCTTTTGCAAAATCAGGGTTTTCAGAAAGAAATCCATAACCGGGGTGAATTGCATCCACATCTTTTTCAAGTGCAAGCTCTATAATTCCTTCAATATCCAAATAGGCTTCAACAGGGCCCTTCCCTTTTCCCACGAGATAAGCTTCATCGGCTTTTATTCTGTGAAGTGATAGATAGTCTTCTTCCGAATATATAGCAACTGTGGTTATATCAAGTTCGGTACACGCCCTTATAACCCTTATTGCAATCTCACCACGGTTTGCTATCAAAACTCTATTGAATGGTCTAATTCTATTACTGCTATTTTTTTTATTCATGAAAACCTCATGTAAAATGTAAGTTGTAACTATAGAAAATATATTAAAAATCCTATATTAACAATAAGTATGAAAGAATTAACATATAAAGTAGTAGAAATTTCTCTTGTAACTGACGAAGAAATTGAAAAAACTATAAACGAGTGGGTTAAAGAAGGCTGGGATTATGATGGTATTCAGTTTGCAATGAGAGACTCATCAAAAAGGCCTTCTATGGCATTTCTTACTTTTATAAAAAAAGAGACCAAATAAATTAACTGCTTACAAACCCTTTCCAATTAATTAGTATTGCACCTGTAATAACAAATACTATTCCAAGTATTCTTACAGGGCCGAAGTTCTCACCAAGAAACATATAGGCATAAAAAGCTGTAAACATAGGGAATGTTGCAACAATTGTAACAATTTTAGAAGCATCATCCATTTTTAGTGCATAAAGATATAAAAGAAGACCAACCATTGCACCAATTCCAGAAAGTATTATCCATATTAGCGCCCTTTTGTCAGTCTCAACAAAATGAATAATTTTGCCTGTAGTAAATCCATATATCGTGAGACATAAAGTAGTGAATATAAACCTTATGGTAATCATTGTATAAGGAGATGCGCCCTTTAAACCAAGTTTTTCAAAAATTGGGTTTATTCCCCATATACATGCAACAAAAAAAGCGATTAGAGCAGCCTGCATAACAACCTCCAGTTTTTAAAGAAATTGAATAATTTCAATAATATCATTAATTCTGTTAACACTTTGCTGATTAATATATTTTTGATCCTTGTCCAAAAAAACAGCGTTCAATCCTAAGGTGATGGGAGATATATAATCATTAACATAGTTGTCACCTATATGAACACACTCAAATGGTTGTAAGCCATTTCTATCTAATGCAAGTTGAAATATTTCTGTATCGGGTTTGGCGTAACCAGACTCACTCGAGATAACAAAATCATCAAAAAAATCATATATCTTGAGGCTCCTACATACGTCATAAACTCTTGAATCAAAATTAGATACAACAATTAGTTTGTAGTTTTTGTTTTTGAGAAATGAAAGTGTATCAATAGTGTCAGGGAATATCTTCCAGGCACTTGTTCTGAATATTTCAAAAAGATCTTCAAAATAACTATCAAAATCAGGGAACATTCCAATATCATCATAAACATTTTTCACAACATCATACCACCATTTTTTCTCGAGAATTTTTCTCTCGCCGTCTGTTACATTACCAAAAGCCAAAGGAGGTGCGGAAGAAAAATGTGTTGAAAATGCTTTTTTCAAATCATCAGAAGATGGATTAATTCCATATTTTTTTGCAGGAAAAGCATAAGTGTTACCTAAACCATTTTTTATATAAAAAAGTGTGTCGGCTGCATCAAAAAACACAGCTTTAATATTTTCAAATTTCAAATTATCCTCCAGTGTTAAAAGCAATTTTAATATACACTCTATACTCAGAAGAAATAGATAAAATAGGATATTTTTTGGTAATCAGAAAGATAATTGGAAAACAATGAACTAACTGATAAAATAAAGTCACTAATCGAGGAACACTGTTTTACAACTAAACCTTATTTCCCTCGGAGTTATAACTTTGGCAAAAGCAATTTATGCAATATTGGAGGATGAAGAACTTGAATCAAAAGTAAAAGCTTCGGCAGAAAAACAAGAATTGGAATTATATGTAATAGATGACATAAATGTATTTAATGAAACTATTAGCAAGAAAGTACCAAGAATTATAATTATTGCCCTCGGTTCGCAAAATATCGCAGTTGAAGCTATCATTAATATAGTAAGAAGCACAAACAGATTAAAATATGTTTATATCATCGGTGTTACTCCAAATGTTGATACAAACAGTATGAGCAAATTTGTTGCAAGTAAGTGTAATATAGTTGTTTCAAAAGCAAAATTTACAAGAGAAATAGATCAACACATCAAAAGAAATTTATAATTACACTTAAGACAAAACATACTCCAAAATAGAAACAACCTGTTCAGGTGTTCTGGCTGTTGCTTTAGAAGCTGAGTCGACTTCCTTTAACGCGTGATCGTGCTCTTCATCATGGAGGGTTATTAGTGATTTGTTTAA
This sequence comes from Deltaproteobacteria bacterium, assembly GCA_029262295.1. GTDB lineage: Bacteria > Desulfobacterota_D > UBA1144 > Nemesobacterales > Nemesobacteraceae > JAJCZR01. The sequence goes on from JAJCZR010000011.1 coordinate 21,239, forward strand.
AGCAGATGCAAAACCCGCATCAAAGGCGGCATTCCACTGTTTATACTTTGGGCCAAACCTTACTACAACAACATCAGAATCCTTTATCATTTTTTGTCTTCTGATAGCATTTAATCCTGAACCCTTTCTGTCACGCCAAAAAGGACTTTCTTCACTACCCAATATATTCACACCAGCCATGTCGCTTAAATCATGATCTGTAACTGGTGAGGTAAATTCAATAGCTAATCCTTTATCACTCGACCCAGAGACAATCCTCTCTCTCCAGTCAGTATGAATTTCACCTGCAAGATAGACGTTTAATTTGTTATTTTTCATTTTTGTAACCTCTCAAATTGAAATTATTCGGAGAATAAATTAACATAAAACACCCATCTTTAATATTAAAGATTTCTTTTACGAAGTTAATAATTTATCTTTTTGGAAAAGGGAGAACAAAATGAAAACAAAGGCAGCAGTCGCATGGGAAGCCAAAAAAGATTTAGAAATAGAGGAAATTGAACTTGAAGGCCCAAAAAAAGGGGAAGTTCTTTGCAGGATGGTTGCAACTGGTGTTTGCCATACTGACGCATACACACTTTCAGGAATAGATCCTGAAGGAGTGTTTCCAACCGTTCTTGGCCATGAAGGGGGGGCAATTGTTGAAGAAGTTGGACCTGGGGTGAAAAATATAAAAGTGGGTGACCATGTAATTCCACTTTATATCCCAGAGTGCCAAAACTGTGAATACTGTAACTCAGGCAAAACAAATCTTTGCCAGTCTGTACGTGAAACTCAGGGAAAGGGTTTAATGCCTGATGGCACATCACGGTTTTCAAAAAATGGAAAAACTATTTATCATTACATGGGCACATCCACATTTTCTGAGTACTCGGTTATACCTGAAATATCTCTTGCAGTTGTAAATAAACAAGCACCTCTTGATAAAGTCTGCTTACTTGGGTGTGGAATTACGACTGGAATTGGTGCAGTTTTGAATACAGCAAAAGTGAAGCCTGGTTCCTCTGTTGCGGTGTTTGGACTTGGTTGTATTGGGCTTTCTGTTATTCAGGGAGCAGTCATGGCAAAAGCCGAAAGGATAATTGCTATTGATATAAATAAAGACAAATTCGAGATTGCAGGCCAACTTGGAGCCACTGATTTTGTAAATCCTCAGAATTATGATGATCCTATCCAGGAAGTAATCGTTGATATGACAAAAGGAGGAGTTGATTACTCATTTGAATGCGTTGGAAATGTTGGACTTATGCGTTCAGCACTTGAATGTTGCCACAAAGGTTGGGGAGAATCAACAATAATTGGAGTTGCAGGAGCTGGTGAAGAAATTCAGACCCGTCCTTTCCAACTTGTCACAGGAAGGGTTTGGAGAGGAAGTGCATTTGGAGGGGTAAAAGGAAAATCTGAACTTAATAGTTATGTAGACGACTATATAAAAGGTGAAATTAAAATAGATGAACTTGTGAGTTTTAATCTTCCTCTTGAGAAAATAAACGAAGCATTTCATCTGATGCATGAAGGAAAAAGTATAAGGAGCGTTATTCACTATTAATTAGCTATGGAGACAATAAATCTAAAAAGCACGCACAGATCTTTTGACGGTTTTGTGGAATTTTACACACACAAATCAGAATCTACTTCAACTGAAATGACATTTTCAGTTTATAAGCCCGATCTTGAAACCAAAGAAAAAGTTGCAGCACTTTTCTTTCTTTCAGGGCTCACATGTAATGAAGAAAATTTTATTACTAAAGCCGGAGCAATCCAGTATGCATCAAAACACAACCTTATGCTTGTCTGTCCTGATACAAGCCCGAGGGGAACAAATATTGCTGGAGAATTTGATGATTGGGATTTTGGATCAAGTGCAGGTTTTTATGTGAATGCTACGACTTTAAACTGGAATAAACACTACAGAATGTACGACTATGTCGTAAAAGAACTTCCAGAGATCATATTCACTTATTTTAATGTAGACAAAAATAAAGTTGCAATTTCTGGTCACTCTATGGGCGGACATGGCGCATTGGTCATTGGTTTAAGAAACCCTGACATCTTCAAATCAATCTCAGCATTCGCTCCTATTTGTGCACCTTCTGATTGCCAGTGGGGAATAAAAGCATTTACTTATTACCTTGGAGAAAACAAAGAAGACTGGAAACAGTATGATGCTTCGGAATTAATTAAGACTGCAAACCCTAAAAAGAAAATACTTATAGATCAGGGAACTTCTGATAAATTTCTTGATGAACAACTATTGCCAGAAATACTTGTTGAATCGGCAATGAAAGCAAAATTTCCTGTAGAAGTAAGAATGCATGATGGATATGATCACAGTTTTTACTTTATCTCAACATTTATTAAAGATCATATCGAGTTTCATGTGGAAAATCTGAATTCTTTACAATTATAGTATTTCAATATTTGCGAGAACCAACTGATATTCTTTTAAACACTGGTTTCCTATTAAGTTGATAGGGTATATTAATATTTGTTTATTTATGTAATTGAAACATAAGTAAGGAGATAGAAATGGAATATCAAAACCCTGTAATTGTAATCCCGGGGATTACTGCCACAGACCTTTATGACGACTATCCATTAGCCACTGAAAAAATATGGTCGATGGTATTAAACAAAGATTACGAACGGGTAAAACTACATCCCGACAATCTAAAATTTGAAGCTATTGAGCCTTCCCGCACTTATCCCGGCAGAATCTTTGATATTTACAATGATTTAATCAAAGCAATGAGATACGAATTATCACCTAAAGCTGACAGACCAACCCCTGTATTCGCTTTTTCTTATGACTGGAGAAATGATATACAGATTACAGCTAAAAAATTATCCGACTTGATAGATGAAGTGCTAGACAGAACTCTTTTATTAAAACATTACAAAGGAGCAAAAGGAAAAATAAAAGTAGATATTGTAGGGCATTCTATGGGTGGATTAATAATTACTGAATACCTCTCGCAACAGAAAGGCAAATCAAAAGTTGGGAAAGTTGTCTCAATGGGCACTCCTTTTCTTGGTTCAATAGAGGCAATAGTAAAAATCACAACTGGAATGGGGCTAATATCCGGGAGTATCCCAAAGGAAAGGGAGCGTGAAGCAGCAAGGGCAACGCCTTCCATTTACCAGCTTTTTCCATCTTATGAGAAATGTGTAATTGATCAGGATGGTAACCAAGTTGATTTATTTAAACCTGTTAATCTTCAAAGAAGCATAATGAAGAGTTTGGCAGAATACGTTCGTCTTTACTCTGTTGATACACTTGCAGATGATAGAGATAAAAAAGCAAATGAAATACTTCTGGATTTATTAATAGGCGGCGTTGAGCATAGAGAAAAAGTTAACAATTTCAGTTTGTCTGATGCAAAATTAAAACAAAATGACTGGCTTGCAATTGTTGGTGTAAATAGTGAAACAAGGATCCAGATAAGTGTCAAAAACACAAATCGTGGCCCCTGGTTTTTAATTGATCAAGATCAATTTATAAATGAATTAGAAGAAGATTCAAAATCCAGAAAAACAGGTGATGGCACCGTTCCTCTATTAGGTGCAATTCCACCATTTATTCCAGAAAGCAAACTTGTTTGCGTAACTCCAGATGATCTAGGAAGATTCGAGTTATGAGATAAATTCTTTTTAAAAATGGCCGGATTACATGGGGTCTTGCCTACTTTAAACCTTGTACAAAGGTTAACTGTCAAACATCTAAAAACTGATTATAGAGGGGAAATATGGGGAAGAAGAGTCCCAGGAGCAACTAACTGGAATCCTCCAATTGAGGATTTAACTGATGAAAGGGGGTACTAACTCAATTCTATTAATTAAAATATTTAGCAATAATATTTAATACCCCAAATTAGGCTGCAACCATTTTTCTGTTTCTTTAATAGACTGCCCTTTTCTTTTTGCATAGTCTTCAACCTGATCTTCTAGGATTTTACCAAGATTAAAGTATCGTGATTCAGGATGTGCAAAGTAAAAACCTGAAACAGAACTTGGAGGGTTCATTGCATAGCTTTCAGTAAGGGTAATTCCCGTATGCTTTTCAGCATCAAGAAGTTTCCAAAGAATTCCCTTTTCAGTATGATCTGGACATGAAGGATATCCAGGAGCTGGCCTGATTCCTCTGTATTTCTCGTCTATCAGTTCTTCGTTATCAAGGTTTTCTTTTTTCCCGTAGCCCCAAATTTCCCTTACTTTTTTATGTATCATCTCAGTCATTGCCTCAGCAATTCTATCGCCAAGGGCCTGTATCATTATGGCAGTATAATCATCGTTATTATTTTTAAATTCTTTTGAATACTCATCTACTTTACTTCCAGAAGTTACTGCAAATCCTCCAATATAATCAATTTTGCCAATTTCTTTTGGAATAATAAAATCAGAAAGGCAGTAAAAAGTTTGATCATTAGCTTTTTTTCTCTGGCCTTGTTGCCTTAAGAAATGAACAGTTTTAATAATTTGCGACCTGGACTCATCAGAGTATATCTCGATATCATCCCCTACCCTGTTTGCTGGCCATATTCCAACAATAGCTGATGGATTAAATTTTTTTTCATTAACAATCTCACCAAGAAGCTTCTCAGCATCATTATAAAGTTCTCTTGCCTGTTTGCCCCATTTTGGATTATCCAATATTTTTGGAAAAGAACCTTTTAGTTCCCAAGTCCAGAAAAATGGTGACCAGTCAAAATAATTGACCACTTCTTCAAGATCAATATCATTAAAATGAATTAACCCGGTCTGAGATGGCACATCAGGAGTATAACTCTCCCAATCTGCATTAAATCCTTTTTTCCTTGCTTCATTTATTGAGACATAATCTATTTTAGTCTTACTTTGTTCAAACCTTTCTCTTTGCTTTTGCTGAGTTTCTTTTAACTTATCTTTATATTCATCCACTTTCTTTGGGTTAAGAAGATCATTACACACATTAACAACCAAAGAGGCATCCTGCACATGATCCACAACTCCATTGTAATGAGGTGCTATTTTGATTGCAGTATGAGCACTGCTTGTTGTAGCCCCACCAATTAAAAGTGGAATATCAAGCTTCAGTCTTTCCATCTCTGTGGCGTTATAAGCCATTTCATCGAGAGAGGGGGTAATAAGTCCACTTAGTCCAATAATATTCGCCCCAACTTCTTTTGCTGTGTTAAGGATTTTTTCACAAGGAACCATTACACCTAGATCAATTACCTCATAGTCGTTACAGGAAAGAACAACTGATACAATATTTTTTCCAATATCATGTACATCGCCCTTTACAGTGGCAATCACAAATTTGCCTTTTACTTTTTTATCTGCTTGATCTTCTTCATCTTCCATAAAAGGAGTAAGATAGGCAACTGCCTTTTTCATTACACGTGCACTTTTAACTACCTGTGGTAAAAACATCTTACCTTCTCCAAAGAGCTTACCTACAAACTTCATTCCATCCATAAGTGGTCCTTCTATAACATCAAGTGGCCTGGGAAATTTTTGTCTTGCTTCTTCTGTGTCATCCTCAACGAAATCGGCTATACCATTTACAAGTGCATAACTAAGTCTCTTCTCGACAGGGTTACTTCGCCACTTCTTCTCTTCTTTCTTCTTATCCTCACTTTTTTGTCCTTTGAACTGCTCTGCAAATTCAACGAGATTCTCTGTTGCTTCAGATGTTTTGTTTAAAAGAACATCTTCAACTTTTTGAAGGAGCTGCTCTTCAACATCATCGTATACAGCAAGCATACCGGCATTTACAATCCCCATATCAAGCCCTGCATTAATAGCATGATATAAAAATGCACTGTGCATTGCTTCCCTTACAATATTGTTTCCACGAAGCGAAAATGAAACATTACTTACGCCACCGCTTGTAAGTGCCTCTGGACACTTTTCCTTTATTTCTCTCACAGATTCAATAAAATCGACAGCGTAATTGTTATGTTCTTCAATTCCCGTGGCCACAGTCAAAATATTAGGGTCAAAGATAATATCACTTGGCTCCATTCCAACTTGTTCAGTCAGTATTTTATAAGCCCTCTCACATATTCTTACTTTATCTTCTTTATTTGCAGCCTGTCCTTTTTCATCAAATGCCATCACAACAACAGCAGCACCATAACGCATTACTTTTTTTGCCTGTTCAATGAACTTTTCTTCTCCTTCTTTCATGCTTATTGAGTTAACAATACATTTCCCCTGAACGCATCTAAGGCCAGCTTCAATTACAGAAAATTTGGAACTATCTATCATTATGGGCACTTTTGCTATATCAGGTTCTGAAGCGATTAGGTTTAAGAACCTCTCCATACAGGCTTCGCTATCAAGAAGTCCTTCATCAAAATTCACATCTATTATATTTGCCCCATTTTCAACCTGCTGGAGCGCAACACTAAGTGCCGACTCATAATCATCATCTTTTACTAATTTAGCGAATCTTGGGGAACCTGTAACATTGGTTCTCTCCCCCACCATAATAAAAGGAGAGTCTTTTTCATTTTTTATTGTTAGTGGTTCAAGGCCACTCAATCTTGTAGCGGGTTCAATATCCGGGATTTTTCTTGGTGGATGATCCTTAATTGTTTTAACGATTTCACCTATATGATCAGGAGTCGTTCCACAGCAGCCACCAACCATGTTTAAAAAACCACTTTTTCCAAAATCATCGAGAAGCTCTGCTGTAATATTTGGTGTTTGATCGTAGCCTGTTTCGCTAAGTGGATTTGGAAGACCTGCATTTGGATAGCAACTAATAAAACAGTCGGCTATATTGGAAAGTTCCTGTATATAAGGCCTCATATCTTCTGCACCTAATGCACAGTTAATACCAACGCTTAGAGGCCTTGCGTGCCTAACTGAGTTCCAAAACGCCCCGATAGTCTGCCCAGACAAGGTTCTGCCAGATTGATCTGTAATTGTAGCTGAAAGCATTACAGGAAGTCTTTTTCCAATATCTTCAAAAAGCTTTTCAATCGCAAAAATAGCTGCTTTCAAATTGAGTGTATCAAATGTTGTTTCAGGAAGCAGTATATCTACTCCGCCTTCTACAAGAGCTTCTGCCTGCTCATAGTAAGCTTCAACCAATTCTTCAAATGAAACGGCGCGAAATGCCGGATCATTTACATCCGGCGACATTGAAGCAGTTTTATTTGTTGGGCCCATTGCCCCTGCAACAAAACATTCACGCCCAGGATTCTCGTCCATTATTTGCCTGGCTACTTTTTTTGCAAGTTGAGCAGATTTAATATTTAAATCTTTTACAACACTTTCAAGCCCATAATCTGCCTGTGCAATGGAAGTGGAACTAAAAGTATTTGTCTCAACAATATCAGAGCCTGCTTCAAAATATTGGCGGTGAATTTCAGAAATAATATCAGGTCTAGTTAGAGAAAGAAGGTCGTTATTCCCCTTGAGATCAAGATTATGATCTTTAAATATTTCTCCTCTGAAATCCTCTTCTTCCAAGGTATGGCGCTGTATCATTGTGCCCATTGCACCATCTAAAAAGAGTATTCTTTCAGCGAGGAGTCTCTCTAATTTTTTATAAGTATCCGTTTTTTTTAAACTATTCATTTCGTATTTTTAACCAATAAATTAAAGATTATTAAATCAAGAGTGTATTACTTGGAATTCACCAACTATTACGTAGCTCTCTTAACTTAACAAAGACAGACTTTGGATCATCAGACATATCAGGGTCGTTTTTCTTTAGACCACTAATTATATTTGGATCATCCAAACGCATAAAAGGATTGTAAGTTTTTTCTTCACCTATTGTTGTAATTTTCTCGCCATTTTTTTCAACTTCTTTCAGTTTATCTTTTGCAGCCTGGTTATCTGGGGCAATACTCAAGGCAAACTTAAGATTATTTTCAGCATATCTGTGGCCTACAAGGAGTTTTAGGTTATCATCAAAACCCATAATTTTATTTGCAAAAGTAGTGTAAAGAATTTCAGGATCACCTCCATATCTGGTGTTTCCACAACCTGAAACAAAAACTGTATCTCCTATAAACAAATAATTCCCAATTTTTAAAGTTACGTGCTCAGGACAATGCCCTGGTGTATGGATTACTTTTATTGAATGTCTTCCAAAGCTTATTTCATCTCCATCTTCAATTGTTTCACTTCTGGGAGAAACATTATCCAGGCCTTTCTCGTGAACAAGTATCTTGGACTCAAGGAAAACTTTAATTACCGGGTCATTTCCATGAATATGATCAGGATGAGTATGTGTATTTACAACATAATTAACCCTAAAATCATTTTCCCTGATGATTTGCATAATTGTAATTACGTCAAATGGATCAATTACCAGACACTCTTTTGTTTCATCACAACTGATTATATAATTGTAGTTACTTCCGCTTTGCTCAGCAAGAAACCTGTGAATTGTAAAACCGTCTTCATTAATAATATGCATCTTAGACTCCTTTTAGATATACTTTTAAATTACCTTTAAGTAATTACATAGGCAAAAAAATGAATTTAATACCAATAAATATAATTGCAATACTACTTTTATTTGTGTCATGTGCAAAAGAAGAAATTGCCCCTGAATTCAATATTCCGGGTATAAAAACCACAATTGCAAGAATTCAAATTTCCCCGCTTGCCCATGATGGTGCAAGAGTTGTAGTGACCGGATTTATTAAAAGCATTGAACCTACAATAAAAGATGGGGAATCACACAAACTTATACTCTCTGACATTAAAGACAACAAAATAGAGATAGAATATAGTTCTGATTTTACAGGGGAAGTGGGAGAGCAGGTAGTAACCGGTGGATTATATAAAATGGATGTTAACAGGATTGTGGATGCAGAGGTTTACAGGTTTACAGTTGAAGATGATGTTATAAAACCCCTTGAGAACTAACAAATCCCAACTTTGACAACAATATTAATTATAGGTAATTTTTACTGCTTTTATCAGCTTTTACGGGAAAATTTATGAGTTTTGTTGAATCATTAAAATGTAAGGAATGCGGAGAGATATACCCAAAAGAGCCAATTCATGTTTGTGAAATATGCTTTGGACCACTTGAAGTAGTTTATAATTACGAAAAGATAAAATCCGTTTTAACAAAAGAGAAAATCTTATCCCGAAAGAAAAATATTTGGAGATATGCAGAGCTTCTTCCCATAGATGAGGCTCCAACCCTTGGGACCCAGGTTGGCTATACACCGCTTGTTAAAGCAGACAATCTTGCAAAAGCATTAGGAGTAAAAGAACTTTACGTAAAGAATGATGCGGTTTGCTACCCCACTCTATCTTTTAAAGACAGGGTTGTATCAGTAGCACTTTCAAAGGCAAAAGAGTTTGGTTTTGATACAACTGGTTGTGCATCAACTGGAAACCTCGCAAATTCTGTTTCTTCAATTTCAGCATCAGGGAATTTAAAGAGTTTTATTTTTATTCCATATGATCTTGAACCCTCAAAGATAATGAACACATCTGTATATGGAGCAAATGTAATTGCAATTAATGGAACTTATGACGATGTTAACAGACTTTGCAGTGAGATAGCCGGTGAATACGGCTGGGCATTTGTAAATATCAATATGAGGCCATATTACTCTGAAGGTTCTAAATCATATGCCTATGAAATAATGGAGCAACTCGGCTGGAAAACCCCCAAACATATTGTCTCACCAATGGCAAGTGGCTCACTTTTAACTAAAATCTGGAAAGCTATTAAGGAATTTGAACTTCTTGAATTCATTGAACCTTCTGATACAAAAGTTTATGGGGCACAGGCTACAGGTTGTTCTCCAATATCCACTGCACTAAAAAACGGCTGGGAGATATATAAACCAGTAAAACCTGATACAATAGCCAAATCCCTTGCTATAGGCACGCCAGCTGATGGTTTTTATGCTATGAGCGTGATGAAAGAAAGCGGCGGCTGGGCTGAAGATGTAAGTGACCAGGAAATTATTGATGCAATTAAACTTCTTGCTGAGACTGAAGGTATATACACTGAAACGGCAGGCGGGGTTACCCTTGGCGTTGCAAAAAAACTTATTGAACAAAATAAAATACCGAAAGATGAATCTATTGTGGTTTGTATCACTGGAAATGGTTTAAAAACACAAGATGCAGTTGAAAGCAGTATTTCTAAACCGCATACTATTGAAGCTGACATAAAAGAGTTTCAGGAACTTTATAAAAAATTAGAAAATTAGGAGAAATATTATGGCTACAGTAAGAATTCCAACACCATTAAGAAAACTTTCCGCAGATAGAGACGAGCTTGATATAAGTGCTGCAAATGTTTCAGAAATGATCGAAAAGCTTGAACAGGAATGCCCAGGGATAAAAGACAGAATTTGTGATGAGAATGGTGAAGTGCGGAGATTTATCAATCTTTATGTTAACAATGAAGATATAAGGTTTCTTGATGGAAAAGACACAAAACTTGAAGATAATGATTCAGTTTCAATTATTCCGGCAATAGCTGGCGGGATATAACTTATACTAATTAATAAGCTCTTTAAACTTATTAAGATATTTTTCAATTAGCGGCTCTGAATTGTCATTATAATCTTTCGAAAACTCTTTTAGTAGTTCTTTTTGATTTTTGTTTAACTTTTTTGGTATTACTACATTTACAACAACATACACATCGCCAAGGTTCCCCGTCTGAATATCAACAAGCCCCTTTCCTTTTATTCTGAATGATTGTCCTGGTTGTGTGCCCGAAGGTATTTTCATCTTTGTTGTGCCTTTTAATACAGGCACTTCTATCTCATCACCCAAAGCTGCTTGAACAAAATTAATTGGAACTTCACAGAAAAGGTTACTTCCATCTCTCTCAAAAAGAGGATGTTCCTTTACAATCATCCTGATATACAGGTCTCCGCTTTGACCTCCACCTAACCCAGGCTCACCCTCTCCTCTCATTTTAAGCCTTGCACCATTTGAAATACCTGCAGGAATATTAACCTGTACTTTTTGTTCAAAATACTCAGTGCCCACTCCCGAGCAATTCTTGCATGGATTGGTAATAATCTTTCCTCTTCCACTACATGCAGAACAACTCTGATTTATTGAGAAAAAACCCTGTGAGTAAGCTACAGCCCCTTTTCCACCACATGTATTACAAATAGTTTCTCCTCCTGCCTCAGCACCTGAGCCTTCACAATTATCACAAAGCTTTCTTTTCTTGATTTTTATCTCTTTTGCTAAGCCAAAAGCAGCTTCATCAAACTCAAGCTGCAGATCATACTTCAAATCATTGCCACGATAAGCTGTTGATCTTCCACCTGAGCTAAAAACCTCATCAAACAAGTCTCCAAAAAGATCGTTAATATTAGAGTAGTTTGATCTGTAACCACCTTCATTTGATATATGGCCAAAACTGTCATATTGGGCCCTTTTACCCTCATCACTAAGAACCTGATAAGCTTCATTTATCTCTTTAAACCGCTCTTCTGCTTCAGTGTTATCAGGATTTCTATCCGGATGGTACTCAAATGCCAGTTTCTTATATGTGGTTTTTATATCAATGGTTGTAGCTTCTCTGCTAATCCCCAAAACTTCATAGTAATCTTTAGACATTTATATTCTCTTTTTATTCTGGATCTTGATCCAATTCAATGTCAATTGGATCAGGTTTAGGATCAAGTTCTAACTTTAGCTCTTCTTCCTGTTCAGGAGCAGGCTGTTCTGATCCTTGGGATTTTTTACTTTTTCCATATATTGATTCAGCAAATTTATATGAGATCTCTTGAAGACTATCATAAGCGCTTTTTATAGTTAAATAGTCATTTGAAGAAAGATTTTCTTTTAAATTTGCAATTGCGGCATCAATCCTTACTTCCATGTCGCTGCTGATTTTATCAGGATAAGACTTTATTGTTTTTTCAACTGAGTAAATAAGGCCATCCGATTGATTTATAAGAAGTGCAATTTCTTTTTTCTCAGCATCCGTTTCTGAACTCTCTTCACTTTTGGCAATAATTTCCTTTAGTTCATCATCATTTAATCCACCTGAATTAACTACTTCGACTTCCTGTTTTTTACCTGTGCCAAGATCTTTTGCAGAAACATTTAAAATACCATCCACATCTATTTCAAAAGTAACTTCAATTTGGGGAACACCTCTTGGAGAAGGCGGGATTCCAACAAGGTTAAAATTTGCAAGTGATATATTATCACCCACCATCTCACGCTCTCCCTGCAATACATGGATACCCACAAAATCCTGGTTATCAAATGCAGTAGTAAAAACCCTGCTTCTTCTTGTAGGAATAGTGGTATTCCTGTCAATAATCCTTGTAAAAATACCTCCCTTGACTTCTACCCCTAAAGATAAGGGTACAACATCAAGTAAAAGCACCTCATCAATTTTTCCTTCCAGTACCCCACCCTGTATGGCTGCACCAATCGCAACCACCTCTTCAGGGTTGATATTCATTTGTGGTTCTTTACCAAATATTTCTTCAACCTTTGATTTTACTTTAGGCATCCTTGACATTCCACCCACAAGCACAACTTCATCAATTTCCTCTTTTTTAATATGAGAATCCTCTATTGCTTGTCTGCATGGTATCTCCAGTCTATCAATAAGATCATGAACCATCTCTTCGAGCTGCCCTCTTGTAATAGCAACGTTCAGATGTTTTGGCCCTGTTGAATCAACAGCTATAAAAGGCAAATTAATATTTGTTTCCATTACCGAAGATAGTTCATGCTTTGCCTTTTCAGAAACTTCTTTAATTCTTTGAAGTGCCATTTTGTCTTCTCTAAGATCAATATCGTTTTCTTTTTCAAACTCTGCTATTACAAATTCCAGGAGCCTTTGATCAAAGTCATCACCACCTAGAAATGTGTCTCCACTAGTGGATTTTACATTAAAAACGCCATTTGCTATTTCTAGTATTGTAATATCAAAAGTACCGCCACCAAGGTCAAATACCGATATGATTTTGTTTTCTTTTTTGTCAAGTCCATAAGCAAGTGCAGCAGCAGTGGGCTCATTAATAATCCTTTTAACATTAAGGCCTGCAAGCTTGCCAGCATCTTTTGTAGCCTGTCTTTGTATATCATTAAAGTGTGCGGGAACAGTAATAACTGCCTCATTAATATCATATCCAAGATACTCTTCTGCTATCATCTTCATTTTAGAAAGAATAATTGATGATATTTCCTGTGGACTATAGGTATTTTCAGCAACTTTTACCCAGGCATCCCCGGAATCCGAAGAAACCAGTTCAAATGGAACAAGTTTTTGCATTTTATCAACTTCTGCCGACTCAAGCTTTCTGCCAATAAGCCTTTTTACAGCAAAAATCGACCTGTATGGATTTACAAGTGCCTGCCTTTTTGCGATAGCACCTGCAATCTTTGATCCATCTTCTGTAAAAGCTACCACCGAAGGAGTGATCCTGTTTCCTTCTTCATTTGGTATTACAAATGGTGAGCCAGCTTCTATGATCGCAATACAAGAGTTTGTTGTGCCTAAATCTATTCCTACTATAGCCATAACTAGTTATTAGTCTCCCGAGTTAAATCAATAATATCTTCAATATCAGATATATCTGAATCCGCTTCCAATTCTGAAAATTCTAAAGTTCCAGAACCGTCATCTTCTATAATTTCAATTTTTTTATCTTCCAGTTTCTCATCTGTCTCTTCTCTCTTTTCAACCATACCTTTTGACACTGAAACCATTGATGGCCTGATTAATCTATTATTTAAGGTATAACCTTTAACCATTTCAGAAATAATAATACCACTTTCATACTTAGTGGAATCAACCCTCTCGATTGCTTCGTGAAACTTTGGATTAAATTCTACACCTTCACCTGATTCAACTAGTTTCACATTAAACTTTTCAAGACAGTTAATAAACTGATCATAAACAAGGCTTACACCTTCAAAAAGGCCATTACTACCTTCTGACTTCTCTGCATGATCAAGTGCCCTTTCCAGATTATCAAGTACATTTAAAAGACCTTTTATTAACTCTTCATTCCCAAAACTTTGTACATCTGATTTTTCCTTACTTGTTCTCTTTTTAAAATTATCAAAATCTGCTGCAAGTCTTACAAACCTTTCATAAAGATCATCATACTTTTTTTGTATGTTGTTTTTTTCTTCAACAAGTTTTTCACCATCACTATCACTCGGGGCTTCAAATTCTTCTTGCCCGGTTTCTTTAAGTTCATTATCAACATTATTATCTTCGTTATTCATCGAATTCACCTCCATTAACAACTTTTGTAACAACTTTTGCTGCATAACTTACGATTGGAATTATTTTTGAGTAGTTCATTCTGGATGGTCCAAATACTCCAAGGCTTCCATAACTTTTCCCTTTATTATATGGTGCTGCAACTAAACTCAGGCCATCAGGGATTCCATTTTGAGAACCTATAAATACCTTGGTGCAGCTATCTTCAACTACTGATTCAAGTAAGCTTGATAAAAGATCTTGCTCTTCAAGGACTTCTAAAATATTTTCGTAAAACTTTGTATTACCAATATTAAGGAATTTAATCAGGGTGTTTTTACCATTCACTAAAATGTCGGTCTTTTTATCTTTATCCAAAAGTTCAAAACTTATCCTTAAAACCTTTACCAGGAACTCATCATAATCATTTCTTATCTTATTAATTTTATCGAGAAGTATTTTTCTTACCTGGTCAATAGTTAAACCAAGTGTAAGCTCATTCAGGTAATTGCTTATTTTATTTACATGGGTATCAGGCAACTGCCTTTCAAGTTTAATAAAAGTCCTCTCAGCAAGTCCGCCTTCGAGAACAAGCATTAACAGGTAGTTGTTCTTAGTAATATTTAAAAACCTTACAGACTTAATTTTCAGCGTGTTTCTCGTAGGGAGTGTTGCAAGGCTGGTAAGATGGGTAAAATCAGAAAGTATTGTACCTGTCTCATTAATAACGTAATCAAGTGTTCCGTCAAGTCTTTCATACTCATCTTCAAGGAAAGTAAGATTTAAATCAGAAAGATCGTCGATATTAAGAATATTTTTTATATAGAAGCTAATCCCCTTTTCAGTAGGAAATCTTCCAGAAGATATATGGTTTTGACTCAGATAACCAAGGCTCATTAAAGAACTAAACTCTTTTCGTACAGTAGCTGAACTCCACTTGAGTTTATTCTTTGAAATAAGCTGCGTGGAACCAATAGATTTGCCCGTTTCTATGAAGTAATCGACCACATAGCCAAGTATCGTCTTTTTTCTTAGGGAAAGTTCTTTTTCACTCATAATTCACTTTAAAAATATTATAATACTATAATTCATTGTCAACGATCTAAAGTCTTTAAAATTCAGTGCATTTCATATAAAATGCCTTCCAAAAGACCTCCTTCACTCACCATAAACTCTTTTGCTTTCAACATCATCAAAATTTCATCTAGAATTAACACTCCACAAATTATAAGGTCTTCTCTACCATTTTCTATAGCTGGAAACATTTTTATCCTATATTCCGGCTTAAGAGTTGCTATTTTATTAAAAAATTCCATTAGTTCCACTTCAGTAATAATACTCTCATTTACATCTTTCGGATTAAAACGAGCTAAACCTTTAATTGATGAAGCAACTGTAGATGGTGTGCCGGCATTACTAATAATTAAAAGATTTTCTATATCAACAATTGATAATATTTGATCTTGTATAGATTTTAGTTCATTTAAAATATGATTTTTTATCTTTATCAGATTTGCATTTGTTGGTATATCATGGGTTATAAAATTTTCTGTAAGTTTAACCACGCCTAAATCAATTGAAAAGAATTCTATAAACTCATTATTTTTCAAAAGGGATAACTCTGTGCTTCCACCACCGATATCAACAACTACAAAATATTGCGATTCAAAACTAACTGACTTAATAGCACCAGTTGCACTAAGCTTTGCTTCGTCAATGCCGGAAATAACTTCAACTTGTAAACCAGTTTCAGAAAATACTTTTTCTGCAAAAAAATCTGCGTTTGAAGAACTTCTTACAATGCTTGTTGCCACCACTCGTAAATTCTCAACATTATGTTTTAGAATAAGCTCTGAGTATTTTCTAAGAACTTTTATTGACCTTCTAATAGAATCTTGATTTAGGGTTTTATCTTTGTAGCTAAAATCTCCGCCTAACCTTGTAATTTCAATCTTTTTTTCAATTGGTCTTAGATCACTTTCATTTTTATCTGCAATTAGAATTTCAACTGTATTAGTGCCTATATCAACTGAAGCAACTCTCATTTGTTGAAATTCTCAATAAAACTTCTTGAGTTTCTGACATAGTTAGAAGCTCCGACTTTAATATCTTCTATTTCTTTATTTGTAAGATTTCTTTTCACTTTAGCTGGCACGCCCATAACCAAAGTTCCTGAAGGAACTTTAAAACCGGGGGGAACAAGGCTTCCAGCACCAACAAGTGAATCACTTTCAACTACTGCACCATCAAGCACAGTAGCCCCCATTCCAATTAAGGCCCTGTCTTTAATAGTACAACCATGAAGAATCACTCCGTGACCTGCAGTTACTTCATCACCAATCACGAGGGGATGAGTGTTGGTTGTCACATGCAGAACAGAGTTATCCTGAATATTGGTTCTTTTCCCTATCCTTATGTAGTTGACATCACCTCTGATGACTGTGTTAAACCATACACTTGATTCTTCTCCTATCTTCACATCTCCTATTATTACGGCCTGATCTGCAATAAATACAGTGGGATGTATTTCAGGGAAAATTCCATTCAGTTCGCTTATCATATTTATTTGGAATTAATTGATAAGAAGCACTCTCAAGTGAGTGCTTCTTGAAAAATCGGGGATTTATAACATTATTTTTCTTCAGTAAATTCAGCGTCTATAACATCATCATCAGAATCTTCATCTGCATCAGCTTTAGCCTCTTCAGATGCTTCATCACTACCTTCAGGATCCCCATCGACACCCTCACCAGACTGTTGCTTATACATCATTTCAGCAAGTTTGTGTGAAGCTTGGGTTATCCTTTCTGTTGCTGCATCAATTTTATCAATATCCTCTGATTTAAGTACTTCTCTTCCTTCTTCGATAGACTCTTTAAGCTCTTTTTTCTCATCATCAGAGAGTTTATCCTCAAGTTCATTAAAACTCTTGTCAGTTCTATATATCAGTTCGTCAAGCTTATTTCTTTTCTCGACCTGCTCCTGTCTTTTCTGGTCCTCTTCAGATTTGGATTCAGCATCATTTACCATTCCATCTATTTCTTCCTTGCTAAGGCCACTTGAAGCTTCAACT
Organism: Deltaproteobacteria bacterium; assembly: GCA_029262295.1. Taxonomy (GTDB): domain Bacteria; phylum Desulfobacterota_D; class UBA1144; order Nemesobacterales; family Nemesobacteraceae; genus JAJCZR01. Next base: position 38,491 of record JAJCZR010000011.1, read on the forward strand.
CTCACTTTTTGTTCTTTTCCCGAAGACTGATCTTTCGCAGAGACATGAAGTATACCGTCTGCATCGGTATCAAATGTAACTTCTACTTGTGGCACACCTCTGGCTGCAGAGGGTAATCCATCAAGAATGAACTTAGCGAGTGTTCTGTTATCATTCGCCATTTTTCTTTCACCCTGAAGCACATGGATTTCAACAGATGTCTGACTATCTTCAGCAGTGGTAAAAACCTGACTTTTCTTAGTTGGAATTGTAGTGTTTCTCTGAATAATAGGTGTCATCACCCCACCAAGGGTCTCAATACCAAGGGAAAGAGGCGTTACATCAAGTAAAAGAACATCCCTTACATCACCACCTAATACTGCTCCCTGAATTGAAGCACCCATAGCAACAACTTCGTCAGGATTAATACCTTTATGAGGTTCCTTTCCAAAAAAGTCTGTTACCATTTTTTGAACAAGTGGAATTCTTGTTGATCCACCAACAAGTATTACCTCAGTTATATCACTGGCTTTTAATCCAGCGTCATTTAAAGCCTGCTCACATGGTTTCAAAGTGCCTTTAATTAGATCATCAACAAGCTGCTCAAACTTGGACCTTGTAATTTTTAATACAAGATGCTTAGGGCCACTTGCATCAGCTGTAATAAAAGGAAGGTTTATCTCCGTTTCAAGAGTATTTGAAAGTTCAATTTTTGCCTTTTCAGCCGCTTCCCTTAGCCTTTGAATTGCCATTTTATCACTGCTAAGGTCAATTCCAGAATCCTTTTTGAATTCCGAAATTATGTATTCAATAACTTTTCTATCAAGGTCATCACCACCAAGATGGGTATCGCCATTTGTAGATTTAACCTCTATTACATTGTCACCAACTTCGAGGATGGAAACATCAAATGTGCCACCACCTAAATCATAAACAACAATCATGCCTTCGCTTTTCTTGTCAAACCCGTAGGCAAGTGCAGCAGCAGTAGGTTCGTTAATAATCCTTTTTACTTCAAGCCCAGCTATTTTTCCTGCATCTTTTGTAGCTTGCCTTTGACTGTCATTGAAGTAAGCAGGCACTGTAATTACAGCTTCTTTAATATCTGATCCCAGATAATCTTCTGCTGCTTTCTTTAGTTTTATTAGAATATGAGAAGAAATTTGTGGTGGTGAGTATTCTTTACCATCCACTTCTACCCATGCATCACCATTTTTGGATTTAACAACTTTATATGGAAGATGTTGAATCTCTTTTTCAACTTCTTCAAATCTCATACCCATTAATCTTTTACTTGAATAAATAGTGTTTTCAGGGTTTACAACTGCTTGTCGCTTTGCAGAACCACCCACAAGTATTTCGCTATCTTTTCCATAACCCACAACAGATGGAGTAGTACGTGCACCTTCATCATTTATGATGACTTTAGGCTCACCACCTTCCACAACTGCAACACATGAGTTTGTTGTCCCTAAATCAATTCCTATTATTTTAGACGAAGCCATTAACTTTCCTCCTGAACTATCTTTATATTAATTTTTGAGTTTTAACTTAACCTGTTTGCTTATTTTACTAAGGGCTTTCGCCTCAATCTGACGTACCCTTTCTTTTGATATACCAAGTTCTTCCCCTATATCTTTTAATTTTCTTGGTGTTTCATACATAAATCTTTCATTTATTATCTTTTGCTCTCTTTTTGTTAGCTTTTTCATAGCATCTGCTATTTCTTTATTTGCTATATTTTCAAATTGAAGCTCTGAGACCAGGCTTTCTTGATTCTGCGACGAATCACTCACCATATCCAGATAAGTTGTATTCCCATCTTCATCTTTATTTGCGTCTAAAGAGTAATCTCTGGCACTCATTCTTATCTGCATACTTTTTACATCTTTTTTCTCAACACTAAAATGGTCTGCTATTTTTTGAATATCAGTATCATCAAGTTCTCCAGAACTGAGACCAAGTTTTCTTTTTGCCCCTTCAATCTTGTTAAAAAGCTTTCTTTGCACCTGGGTAGTACCAATTTTTACATTGCTCCAAAATTTCATTATATGGTTGTGGATTTTTGCACGAATCCACCAAACTGCATAAGATAGAAGTCTGTATCCTTTATATGGATTAAACTTCTTTACAGCATGCATGAGGCCTAAAATGCCTTCCTGCACCAGATCCATAAGAGGAAACCCGTAAGATTTGTACTCAGAAGCAATCTTTACCACAAATTTCAGATTGGATACAACAAGATTATTGGCAGCCTCTAGATTTTTATTTTCATAAAAATCCACTGCCAGGTCATATTCCTTCTGCTTTGAAAGAAGCGGATGTTTATCAGCTTCTTTAAGAAACAGATTTAATGGAGTGCTAACTGCAACTGTGCTCATAATGTTTACCTCCATATCTCAAACTAATCATGAAGGTAGATTTGTCAAGGTTGCATTAACTATTTAGAAAGAATTAAATAAAAAGTAAATCTAAAGCATTAAAACTAGGAATTTGCAGCTTCCACAGCCTTAGCAGCAGCTTCTCTCATATCTGTGCCGGTTTGGATATTAAGGCCAGATTCGGCAAGAAGTTTTCTCCCAAGTTCCACATTTGTACCTTCAAGCCTCACTATTAATGGCACTTCTATTCCAACTTCATTTGCAGCAGAAATAATACCTTCGGCAATTGTATCACACTTCATAATACCACCAAAAATATTAACAAAGACAGCTTTCACATTATCATCGCTAAGAATCATTTTAAATGCCTGGGTTACCTGCTCTGTGGTAGCCCCTCCGCCAACATCAAGAAAATTAGCGGGTTCACCACCATGAAACTTTATGATGTCCATGGTAGACATTGCAAGCCCAGCCCCATTTACAAGGCAACCTATATTTCCATCAAGGTTCACAAAACTTATTCCCACTTCTTTTGCTTCAAGCTCAAGCTGATCTTCTTCTTGCGGGTCTCTGAGGGCTTCTATATCTTTATTTCTGAAAAGCGCATTATCGTCAAAATTAAGTTTTCCATCAAGTGCAATTATCTCTCCATCCCCGGTTAATACCATTGGATTAATCTCGGCAAGAGAACAATCTTTTTCAATAAATGCATTATATAACCCGGAAACAAAAACAACTGCTTTATTTACTGCTTTACCATCAAGTCCCAAAAAATATGCAATCCTTCTTGATTGAAATGGCTGAAGGCCAACGGAAGTATCAACGTATTCTTTATGTATTTTTTCAGGAGATTTTCTTGCAACTTCTTCAATCTCAACTCCGCCTTCCTTGCTTGCCATAATTACTATCTTTTCTTTTGATCTATCGATTACCATTCCAAGATAAAATTCCTTCGCAATATCGGAGCCTTCTTCAATTAGTACCTTACTTACAATCTTACCTTCAGGGCCTGTTTGGTGAGTAACAAGCTTCATACCTATCATATCAGTAGTTACCTGACCAACGTCCGCAGGCGTATCTACTACTTTAACCCCTCCAGCTTTTCCCCTGCCACCAGCATGCACCTGGGCTTTAACAACGTATTTGTTAAAATTAAGGTCTTTGGCAATTAGCTCAGCCTCTTCTCCTGAAAAAGCAACTTTTCCTGCTGGCACTTTTACTGAAAAATTATCTAAAAGCTCTTTCGCCTGATACTCATGAATGTTCAATTAGTAACTCCTTCGAGATTGGTTTATTTTCCTACAAGGGCTTTAAAATACTCTCTTCTCATTCTTGCAATATTTGATATTGATATTTCTTTTGGACACACAGCCTCACATTCTCCGTGATTTGAACAGCTTCCAAAACCTTCAGAATCCATCTGCTGAACCATACTAACAACCCTGCTCTGGCTTTCAGGTTTACCTTGGGGGAGAACTGCTAAATGTGATATTTTTGCGGATGTAAATAGTGATGCTGATGCATTAGGACAAGCGGCAACGCAAGCTCCACAACCGATGCAAGCTGCAGAATCCATTGCCCGGTCAGCAACATCTTTTGGAATTAGTATCTCATTAGCATCAGGTGCACTTCCTGTATTAGCAGAAATATAGCCCCCCGCTTTTATAATATTATCAAATGAAGTCCTATCCACTACAAGGTCTTTAATAACGGGGAAACCTTTTGCCCTAAACGGTTCAATGTATATTTTATCTCCGTTATTGAAATGCCTCATGTGAAGTTGGCAAACCGTTGTTGCCCTCTCAGGTCCATGTGCAACACCATCAATCACCATTCCACAGGTGCCGCATATTCCTTCCCTGCAGTCACTATCAAAAGCAATTGGGTCTTCACCATCTTTTATGAGACTTTCATTTACAACATCAAGCATCTCTAAAAATGACATATCCGTAGATATATCGTCGGCTTTATACTCAACCATCTTGCCTTTGGAGCCTTGTCCATTCTGGCGCCATACATGTAAAGTTAAGTTCAGGTTATTTTCGGGCATTATTCACCTCATTACTTGTAGCTTCTAGTTGTAGGAGTAACATTTTCAAAGTTTAAATCTTCTTTTTTAAAGTTTGGTTTGTCCTTTCCATTATACTCCCAGAGTGAAACATGGGTATAATTTTCATCATCTCTAAGAGCTTCACCCTCAGGGGTCTGATGATCTTCCCTAAAATGCCCTCCGCAAGACTCTTCTCTTTCAAGTGCATCACGCGCCATAACTTCTGCAAGCTCAAAAAAATCAGCAACTCTTCCTGCCATTTCCAAATATTTATTAAACATATTTTGATCGCCCGGGATCTTGAGGTTATTCCAAAACTCATCTCTCAACTTGGAAATTTCATCTATTGCCTTGTTAAGCCCTTCTTTGCTTCTGGACATTCCAACATATTCCCAAACAAGTCTTCCAAGTTCACGGTGAAATTCAGCAACTGTTTTATCACCCTTAATATCAAAAAGTCTATTGATTTTATTTGTTACTTCATTTTCAGACTGAGAAAATTCGCTATTTTCAGTGCTGACTTCTTTTAGTTCAGCTCCTGCCAGATACTCTCCAATTGTATATGGAATAACAAAATAACCATCTGCAAGGCCTTGCATAAGTGCACTTGCACCAAGCCTGTTAGCACCATGGTCTGAGAAATTTGCTTCTCCAAGTACAAATAAGCCAGGAACATTACTCATAAGCCCATAATCAACCCATAAACCACCCATGCAGTAGTGAACAGCAGGATATATTCTCATTGGGACATTATATGGGTTTTCACCAGTAATCCTTTCGTACATATCAAAGAGGTTTCCATATCTATCTCTAATTACATCTTCACCCTGTCTTTCAATTGCAGTTTTAAAATCAAGGTAAACAGATAGGCCTGTTTCACCTACCCCCCTTCCTTCATCGCAAACTGCCTTTGCAGCCCTTGATGCAATATCCCTTGGGACGAGATTTCCAAAAGCGGGATATTTTCTTTCAAGATAGTAATCCCTGTCTTCATCCGGGATTTCACTTGGAGGTCTTTTATCATCACCTGATTTTGGCACCCATGCCCTTCCATCGTTTCTTAAACCTTCACTCATAAGCGTGAGCTTTGACTGATAGTCTCCCGAAACTGGAATACACGTAGGATGTATTTGTGTGAAACATGGATTGGCAAAATACGCACCTTTTTTATAACATCTCCATGCTGCTGTTACATTTGAATTTTGTCCATTTGTTGAAAGATAAAATACATTTCCGTATCCGCCTGTCGCAAGAATCACTGCATCTGCACTATAAGATTCAATTTCACCAGTTAATAGATTTCTGCAAACAATCCCTCTTGCTTTCCCATCAATTACAACAAGATCAAGCATTTCCCGATTGGCAAAAAGATCAACTTTCCCAGTATTAACCTGCCTCATTAGTGCACTGTAAGCACCTAGTAAAAGTTGTTGGCCAGTCTGGCCCCTTGCATAAAATGTTCTTGAAACCTGCACACCGCCAAATGACCTATTGGCTAAAAGTCCGCTATATTCCCTTGCAAATGGGACTCCCTGTGCAGTGCACTGGTCTATTATATTTGCACTTATTTCCGAAAGCCTGTGAACATTTGCTTCTCTTGATCTATAATCTCCACCTTTAATAGTGTCATAAAAAAGGCGCCAAATACTATCACCATCATTTTGATAGTTTTTTGCAGCATTTATGCCACCCTGGGCAGCAACGCTATGTGCCCTTCTTGGGGAATCCTGAATACAAAAGGTTTTAATGTTATATCCAAGTTCTGCAAGAGATGCTGAAGCTGAAGCGCCCGCAAGGCCAGTTCCAACCACAATTACATTGTATTTTCTCTTATTTGCCGGGCTAACCAGTTTTACATTGGATTTATATTTAGTCCATTTTTCGTCAAGGGAACCACTTGGAATGTTAGCATCAATCGCCATCAATCAGACTCCTCCACCGGTATTAATAAAAATCCATATTGGTATTAATAAAAATCCTGCTGCAAGAACAATAGCAAGAATATATCCGGTAGTGTTAATTACAGGAGTATATTTTGGATGGTTTGCACCAAGAGACTGAAAAGCACTCCAAAAACCATGCCTTAGATGAAAACCAAGAAGTACCATAACAATCACGTAGACAGAAACATTAAATGGATTGGCAAAATACTCATAAACAAGCTTGTGAAGATCTCTTGCAGTTTCTCCCTTTAGAACTGTTGTATAACCTTGATCAATACCAGGGCCAAACTTAAGTGAAATAACGTGCCATATTATAAATGCCATTAAAATTATCCCGGTGTAGATCATGGAAACAGATGAAATTGATTTCCTGCTTGCACCGCCTGCATTTCCCTTCATGTGATAGCCATATGCCCTGGCCTTTCTTTTAGACATATAAACGGATATTGCACTAACAATATGAAATATGAAAACTGCGAGGAGACCTATTTCTGCTGCATAGAGCAGAAAACCAAGGTCATGAAGTTTTTTGGCATAGCTGTTAAAAAGATCTGGGTTAGAACTAAAGAGTGTAAGATTGCCTCCGAGATGAACTATTACAAAAAAAACTAACCCTAAACCGGTAAGACCATTAATTAATTTTTTTCCGACAGAACTTAATCCCTTGGATTTTGCAGACAATTTATATCTCCAGTAATTAAACTATTCCCATTCCGTCAATCAGATCGCAAAGCTCTTTTACCTGACCAGCTGATATGTGAAGTTCTTCTTTTTCTTTATCGGTAAGCTCAATTTTTATTATTTCTTCCACGCCATTAGTTCCAAGTTTTACAGGCAGGCCAACAAAAGTGTTTTCTATCCCAAATTCTCCATCAGCTAAAACACAACATGGAAGAATTTTCCTCTTGTCCCTCAGAATAGATTCAGCCATTTCCACAGCAGACACTCCTGGTGCATAAAATGCACTTCCGGTTTTAAGAAGGCCGACGATTTCAGCCCCACCCTTTCTTGTCCTATCTATAAGTGATTCGATTCTGTCTTGAGAAATTAAATCAGGTATTGGTATCCCCGCCACTGTCGTATATCTTGCAAGAGGCACCATGCTATCACCGTGACCACCAAGCACAAAGGCATGGATATTTTCAACTGATACATCAAGCTCCATAGAGATAAAAGTCCGAAACCTTGCTGAATCAAGCACCCCGGCCATTCCCATCACTCTTTCCCTTGGGAAGCCACTTACTTTATGTGCAACATAAACCATTGCATCAAGGGGATTTGTAACAAGTATCAAAATTGCATTAGGTGAGTGCTTAGCCACCTGCTCTGTTACTTCTTTTACAATCTTAGTATTTGTGGAGATTAGGTCGTCCCTGCTCATACCAGGTTTTCTGGGAATTCCTGAAGTTATGATAACAACATCCGAGTTAGCTGTGTCATCGTAAGAGTTAGTCCCTGTAAACCTGACATCTTTTCCTGATACAGGGCACATCTGGTTTAGATCAAGGGCTTTTCCCTGGGGCATACCCTCAACAATATCAACTAGCACAACGTCCCCAAGCTCAAGCTCAGCAGCCCTGAAAGCAGCTGAAGCACCTACATTTCCCGCACCTATCACTGAAATTTTTGGTCTACTCATATTTTTTCACCTATTCTTTTTTGAAATTAAAAAATTGGAATAAAAATCAAACCTAACGGTTTAAAACCTTATCCATATTATTTGCAATTGCCTTTCCATATTCAGAACATTTTAGAAGAGTTGCCCCTTCCATCTGCCTTTCGAGATCATAAGTAACTGTTTTTTCCAAAACTGTTTCTTCCATTGCCCTGAATACAAGATCTGCTGCTTCATGCCACCCTAAATACTGAAACATCATCAAACCTGAAAGTATTACTGAGCCAGGGTTAACCTTGTCCTGACCTGCATACTTTGGAGCAGTTCCATGCGTTGCTTCAAAAACGGCTAAATAATCTCCAATATTGCCACCTGGGGCCACACCTAAACCACCTACTTGCGCAGCGCAGGCATCAGACATATAATCACCATTAAGATTAGGCATAGCTAATACATCATACTCATTTGCCCTTGTTAATACTTGCTGAAACATGTTATCTGCAATTCTGTCTTTGATTAGGATTTTCCCATCAGGTTGCTTTCCACCAAAATCATCCCAGAGTTCATCTTCTGTGATTGTGATATCAGAGAACTCTTCTTTTGCAATTTCATATGCCCATTCTCTGAAAGCTCCTTCAGTAAACTTCATAATATTACCTTTATGTACAATTGTTACGCTTTTTCTTTTATATTCAATTGCATACTCAATAGCTTTTTTTACAAGCCTTTTTGTTCCAAATGGACTTATAGGCTTAATCCCAATACCGGATTTTTCTCTAATATTTACTCCATAATTATTTACGAGGAAATCAATTATTTCGTTTGCTTCTTTTGAGTCACTTTCCCATTCTATACCTGAATACACATCCTCAATATTCTCTCTGAATATAACAACATCCAGTTTAGAAGGGTTTAATATTGGGCTAGGAATTCCTTTAATCCATCTTACAGGCCTTACACATGCATAAAGATCAAGAATTTGCCTAAGGGCAACATTGAGGCTCCTTATACCTCCACCAACTGGTGTAGTTAAAGGTCCTTTAATTGCAACAACATATTCCCTTATATCTTCAATTGTTTTGTCAGGAAGCCATTCTCCTGTTTGTTCCTTGGCCTTTTCCCCTGCTAAAACTTCATGCCAGACAATTTTTTTCTTACCATCATAAGCTTTTTCAACTGCTGCATCAAAAACCAGCTGTGAGGCATGCCAAATATCGGGGCCTGTACCATCACCTTCTATAAACGGGATAATTGGATTATCTGGAACTATAAGCTTTTTGGCCGATTCATCAATCTGTATTTTTTCTCCACCTGAAATAGACATTATGCACTTCTCCTCACTTTATTTAGTTTCAATTTTTAGGTCTGAAAATATAATCTAAAAAGGTATATATTTCAAATTGGTAAAGTTAAATAAATTAGAAGTAAAGTTTAACTACTACCTGTTAAAGATGCAAAATGGGCCATACAAACGAATTTTTAGTAAATTTTCCAGTTTTTTTTCACTAAAAACAGATACAAATATAAATAAAACCCATAATAAACACATTATTTGATATACTTTTAAGATATTTTATTTCTGGAGGGTAAGAATGAAAAAAGCAATAAATATGAGTTTGGTTTTATTAATTTTTTTATCTATTTCATGTGCAGGGCTTGGAGTTGGTAATCAGGCTAAGTCTGAGTTTGATAAAGGCTTAAAACTTTTTAATCAATCAAAGTATTTAGAGGCAGCTCCATACTTTATTAAAGCCACCGAACTCGATACAGATTACTATCAAGCATACTTATATCTTGGAAGGTCATACATTAACTCTCAACAGTATATAAATGCACTTAACCCACTTAGATCTGCCTACAGGGTTTCACCTAAAAAAGCACAGGGAGAAGTTGTTAATATCCTTACCGATGCACTATTCAGTGTAGGTCTTTCGTCTCTAAAAAAGGGTAACCTTACAGAATTCACAACTTATATTAATGAAATACTGGAGCTCAAAGGTAATACTAATGAGGCTAAAACTGATATTGCATCAGATTTGATTAAGTTTGGGAAACAAGAACTTTCAAATGGCAATGTTTCCACTTCAATTGACACATTCAAATCAGTATTAAATCTGACTCCTGCAAACTTTGATGCGTATCTTGGGCTTGCAAACGCATATTTTAAAGACGGCAAGATATTCAAAGCCTTATCAAATGTAAACAACGCTCTTCAAATCAGCCCAAATAATGAGGATGCTTTATCAATTTATAATAGCCTTAAAAGATAGATATTAACTATATAAATTATTGATATAAAGGCCCATTATTGTATAATCTCACTAATTCTATTTTAGTTTGGAGGTAATAAATGAAAAGATTCAACAAGATGTTTATTAAACCAGTAATTCTTTTATCATTTGCTACATTTGTTTTCAGCTTTGGAATAGTAAGGTGTGCTGGAGAGGTTGATGCACAAGCTCAAACAACTCCGCAGGTTGAAGTTGAAAAATAAGAAAGTTTTGACTTTAAGTCATTTCTTTTTGTACTTTGAAATTATATAAATTAAAGGCAGCTAAAAGCTGCCTTTTTTATAATAAGTATTAATAGTTTAAGGCCAAGAACCAGATTAATTCTGGTTTAAAAAGTTTGCTAGTTTATCAACAACATCAGACACGCCTTCACGGGCAAGTTCTTGTGCAGTAACCCACTTGCCACCTCTTTCAATAAACTTATCAAGATCATAGATATTGCCGAGTAAAGGTTGCTGAGTCTCAGAATACGTATCTCTCCAGATTACAACACCTGATTTTGTATCCAAAACTTCAACAGTAAATGAAACAGATGCCGGAGACTCAACTCCAAGCTCTGAACCTTCCCTTTTTATGAATCGCGAAATATTTCCTGTAATAACAGCATCGGTATTAAATTTCTCGGCAATCTTTAAGGCAACCTGATTATATGGCAGCTCAGGTTTGGTATTAACTATGTTTTCATATTCTTTTGCTGCTGAATCAAGCAATATAAAATCCACACCATTTACCTTTGGAACAAGGTCATTATAAAAAGCCATAGTCAATATTTTTTCTTTGGTTAAAATGGCGGGTCTTAACTCACCCTCTAGGTTGTCAGATTTTGAAGAGAAAGGAATAACAACCAAATTATTTATCTCTACCTTTGCTTTAGTAGCAAAATTTTCATTAGGTGTATTTACATCTTCTTTGTTTCCCCAAAGTGGCACAGCACATGAAGAAACAATGAAAACAAATAAGATTAAGCTTAATGAATATTTTTTCATAGATGATAATATACTTTAATCTACTGAGTTAGGAATCCTTTATCTTTGCTTATCAAAAACTTTATAGCTAAAAATTAATCTTCAGTCCCTTCATTAGCAATTTCTTCAAGCTCATCAGGACTGAGTTTTCTAATTTCCATTCTAACTATTTTCTTTGGTTGGGCTTCCAAAACTTTATATTCATGTTTATCCACAACTATTTTTTCGCCAATTTCAGGAATATGGCCAAATTCTTCAGTCAGTACTCCCCCGATTGTATCTGCATTTTTGTTTGATACTTCAATTTGAAGCCTTTTTTTAATCTCATCCACAGTGCAAGATGCATCCACTTCAAAAATATCATCACCTTTTTTTATTATTAATGGAGTTTCACTATCAAACTCATCCTGAATAGGCCCTACCAGTTCTTCAAGCACATTCTCAAGTGTTATCATCCCGGAGACTGTTCCGTGTTCATCCACAAGAATTGCAAGCACTGCATTATTTTTTTGAAATTCACGCAGTAAAACATCGAGCGCCGCAGTCTCAGGAATAAAAGTGGCATCTCTGGCTACATCAATCAAATGTGTGAGATTTTCATTTTTAGCCAAAGACTGAAAAATATCTTTTACATGAACTACGCCAATAATATTATCAAGGTCACCATCACAAAGTGGGAGGCGCGTATGGTTTGATTCAGAAGCCTTTTTTAATTTTTCTTCCATAGAGTCATTTTTATCAAGGTAAATAATCTGGTTTCTTGGTATCATATAACGCCTTGCAATCTTATCTTCAAGATCAAGCACATTTTCCATGAGAAGACGCTCACGTAATGTGAGATGGCCAACAGATGCTGATTCTAAAAGGATTGCCCTCAGTTCATCTTCTGATAAAACTTCTCCATGTTCAGATTGCATCTGTATTCCAATTGCCCTTAGCATTACGTTGCTTATCCCATTTAAAGCCCAAATAAACGGCTTAAAAATCTTGTAAAAAATCACTATAGGCAGAGAAGTTGCCAGGGATGTTGATTTATATCTTTTTATAGCCAGTATCTTGGGAACTTGTTCACCCAGGGTTATATGAAGAAAAGTGATAAACATAAAAGCAACGGGGAAGGCAATATAGTGGACTTTATTTTCAGGCACATCAAAATATTCAAAAAGTGGTTCAAGGGACTTTGCAACAAGCGGTTCACCTACCCAACCAAGACCAAGACTTGCAAGTGTTATTCCCAGCTGACATGCAGACAGATATGCATCAAGATTCAACATTATCCGTTCTAAAAGTTTCGGGGCCCGCCCTCCCCCTTCGGCAAGAATTTTTACTTCCTGAAGTCTGAGTTTAACAAATGCAAATTCAGCAGCAACAAATAATCCGTTTAATGCAACTAAAAGAAATACTAACAAAAAATTCCAGATCATTTTTTATCCCTTATCCTTGCTTAAAATAAATTTCTATACAGTTGCAATTTGTTTTACAAAAAAGGCAACTCAACTGAGTTGCCTTATATTATAGTTATGTCTTTTAAATATCACTAAAATTACTTAGCTGTCATTTTTCTTAAAACAGTTTGAAGGATTCCATTATTTTTATAGTAGTCAATTTCCACATTGGAATCTAACCTGCAAACAGCTTTAAATTCTTTTTCTCCATCAACTTTCACAGTAATCTCTTTTCCCGGAGTCAGCCCTTCTTCTACACCTGTAATATCATAAGTCTCAAAACCACTAAGCCCTAAAGACTCTGCACTATCTCCATCTTTAAACTGAAGTGGCAATACTCCCATTCCCACAAGATTACTTCTGTGAATTCTTTCATAACTCTCAGCTATTACACATTTAACCCCAAGGAGAATTGTCCCTTTGGCGGCCCAGTCTCTTGAGCTACCAGTGCCATACTCTTTTCCACCAATTACAATCAACGGAATATCATCACTTTGGTATTTCATAGAAGCATCATAAATGCTCATCTGCTCATCAGATGGAATGTGAACTGTTACGCCACCTTCAGTGTCGGGAACAAGTTTGTTTTTTATTCTGATATTTGCAAATGTGCCCCTCATCATAACTTCATGATTACCTCTTCGGGATCCGAAACTGTTAAAATCTCTTTTTTCAACACCCCTTGAAATCAAATATTTCCCAGCCGGGCCATCCGCAGGAATATTACCTGCCGGAGAGATATGATCTGTGGTTATCGAATCTCCAAGGAGAGCTAAAACTTTAGCACTTTTGATATCCTTTGGATCGGTGGGATTCACCGGAAGATTTTTGAAAAATGGCAACTCTCTAATATAGGTTGAACTATCTTCCCAATCATACTGTTCACTCTTTGATGTTGGCATAGAGCTCCATAGTTCATCACCATCAAACACCTTTGAATATTGTTCAGTAAACATTTCCTTTCTAAGTGCCTTTGAAACAGTGGATTTTACATCAGCTTGGGTAGGCCATATATCTTTTAAATAAACTTCTTTACCATCTTCATTTTTTCCAATTGGATCATTATAAACATCAATATCCACTGTGCCGGCAAGTGCAAAAGCTACAACCAACGGTGGTGAGGCAAGATACGAAAATTTAATATGTGGATGAATCCTTCCTTCAAAATTTCTGTTACCACTTAGAACAGAGGCACAAACCATATCGTTATTTTTTATTGCATTTTCAACAGGCTCTGGAAGTGGCCCACTATTACCTATACAAGTAGTGCAACCATATCCAACAAGGTTAAAACCTAATTTTTCAAGGTAAGGCGTAAGCCCGGCATTATCAAGATAGTCAGTAACCACTCTTGAACCAGGTGCAAGACTTGTTTTTACAGTTGGACTCACAGATAATCCATTTTCAACAGCATTTTTGGCCACAAGACCTGCTGCAACCATAACGGAAGGATTTGATGTATTAGTACAACTCGTTATTGCCGCTATCACTACTGAACCATTTGTGATCTCTTCTTTATTCCCGTTAAGTTCAACTGGAACTATAGTATCAAGACCATTGGAATCACCTTTACTTTCTTTAAAAGAACTTTGAAATGAACTCTGCATGTTTTTAAGTGAAATTCTATCCTGCGGACGTTTTGGACCAGCAAGTGCTGGTTCTACAGTTGATATGTCAAGTTCAAGGGTATCCGAGAAAATCGGATCTTCTGTATCATCTGTTCTAAATAGACCTTGTTCTTCTGTATAAGCTTTTACTAGATCAACTTGCTGCGGATCTCTACCGGTTTGTTCAAGGTAATTTAAAGTTTCGGAATCCACTGGAAAAAATCCCATTGTGGCGCCATACTCAGGGGCCATATTAGAGATTGTTGCCTTATCAGAAAGCGCAAGCTGGCTTAAACCAGGGCCATAAAACTCAACGAATTTACCAACTACACCTTTTTCACGGAGCATTTCTGTAACTCTTAATACCAGGTCAGTCGCTGTAACACCCTCTGCAAGTACACCATGAAGTTTAAAACCAACTACATCAGGGACCAGCATATAGATTGGCTGGCCAAGCATAGCTGCATCTGCCTCAATACCACCAACACCCCAACCCATTACACTTAATGCATTTATCATTGTTGTATGTGAATCAGTTCCAACGAGAGTGTCTGGAAATGCCAACTCCGCACCATTTGCATTTTTGGTTGCCACAACACTTGCCAGATATTCAAGGTTTACCTGGTGTACTATCCCGGTTCCCGGGGGGACTACCTGAAAATTATCAAATGAGTTTTGTGCCCATTTTAAAAACTTATATCTTTCCTGGTTTCTCTCATACTCTCTTTCAACATTTTTTCTAAATGCATCTTCAGTTGCAAAATAATCAACCTGTACAGAGTGGTCTATTACAAGATCCACAGGGACAACCGGGTTTATCATGTCTGGATCGCCGCCCAGGCCTTCAACCGATGATCTCATTGATGCAAGATCAACAACACATGGGACACCTGTGAAATCCTGAAGTATTACCCTTGCCGGACAGTAAGGAACCTCTTTATCTTTTGGGCTGTCTGGGGACCAACTTGCAAGAAGTTTAAGATGATTTTCGTTTATTGAATCACCATCAAAATTTCGAAGCACATTTTCAAGTAGTATTTTTATTGAGAAAGGAAGTTTTGCTGCTGAAAAACCGAGCTCAGATTCAAGCTTTTTAAGGGAATAAAATTTATATTCCTTATTTTTAACTTTCAAAGTGTTCATCATATCTTGCATGTTATTTGCCGACATTTGTAACCTCTCAATAGATTTTATTTTGTGGTAAACAGAAAATTATTTTACCGTAGTATATAAATAAAGAAATTCAGGCTGGTTTTTAAATATTAATACCGTTATCCAAAAACAGTTAACTGAACTGCTGGATTGTTATGCTTGAGTTTGTCCCACCAAAACCATAAGAATTGCTCAGGACTGTTTTTATCTTTTTTTCCCTCGGTTCAAAAGGCACATAATCCAGATCACACTCAGGATCGGGGTTAAAAAGATTTATGGTTGGGGGAATAACTGAATTATAAATTGCAAGTGAACAAATTGCAGTTTCAACTGCCCCTGCTGCCCCAAGCATATGGCCTGTCATGGATTTAGTGGAACTGACAGGAATATTATAGGCATTATCACCAAAAACCTTTTTTATAGCATTTGTCTCATTAACATCATTAAGCTGAGTTGAAGTGCCATGGGCATTTATATAATCAATATCATCAGGATTTACTGAAGAATCTTTTAGTGCTGCCTGCATTGACCTTACAGGTCCGCTTAAAGACGGTGCAGTAATATGAAATCCGTCACCACTCATTCCTGAGCCCAATATTTCTGAATAAATTCTGGCACCGCGTTTCTTTGCAAACTCAACTTCTTCAAGTATCAACATTGCCGATCCTTCAGACAATATAAAACCATCTCTGTCTTTATCAAAGGGCCTTGAAGCAGTGGAAGGATCATCATTTCTTGTGGAAAGGGCCTTCATAGCATTAAAACCAGCAACAGTAAGTGGAATCAATGGAGCTTCCGTCCCACCCACTATCATCACATCAGCATCACCTCTTTGAATAAAGTAGCTAGCCATTGTTATGGCATGACCACTGGCAGCACAAGCTGTTGTAGTGCAACAGTTTGGTCCTTTGGCATTAAAATTAATTGAGATATAGCCTGCTGCCATATTCGTAACGATATTCGGTATAAAGAAAGGTGATATCCTGCCTGGGCCCCTACTGTCCATTACCTTAAAGGTATCATAATATGATTTCATACCGCCAATACCAGATGAAACGACAGTACCTACCCTTTCTGATAACTCGTCATCTATTTCAAGCTGCGAATCATCAATCGCCATCTTCGCAGCAGCCATAGAAAATAGTATAAAATCATCACTTCTATTAGCTTCTTTGGCATCCATATAGTCATGTGGATTAAAATTATCCGTGACCTGGCCTGCAATCTGCGTTTTCAGCTCCGAAGGATCAAACTTTGTTATAGTGCTGACACCCGATTTCCCTTCCAAAAGGGCATTCCAGGTATTCTTTACACCCAGGCCTATGGGTGTAACAAACCCAATACCTGTAACAACAACCCTTCGTTTCATTACTGTTTTCTCTCTGAAATAAAGCTTAAAGCATCCTGCACTGTAATAATGCTTTCTGCATCTTCATCTGAAATCTCAAGACCAAACTCATCTTCCATAGACATTATGAGCTCTACAAGATCAAGCGAGTCTGCACCCAGGTCTTCAATAAAAGAAGCATCCGGTGTGATTTCTTCATGTGATTTCCCCAACTGACTTGCAACCATATCCTTTACTTTCGATAAAATTTCTTTATCAGACATTAACTTAAACCTCCTAATATTTTTTACATATATAAACCGCCATTAACCCTTATTACTTCTCCGGTTATGTATGACGCTTTTTTTGATGCCAAGAAGGTTACAACATTTGAAATATCTTTGGTAGTGCCAAATCTTTTCAAAGGTACACCTTCCATATATTTTTCTTTTGTTTTTTGTGGTAAATCCTTTGTTATATCAGTATCAACAAAACCAGGGCTTACTGCATTTACAGTTATACCCCTTGAACCAAACTCTTTAGCTGAAGATTTTGTAAATCCCATAATTGCAGATTTTGCTGAGGCATAATTAATTTGACCAGCATTACCCATTTCTCCAACAACTGAAGATATATTGATTATTCTTCCATACTTTTGCTTAATCATTGATCTGGCAACAGCTTTAGTGCAGTTAAAAACACCTTTAATGTTAACTTCAAAAACCCTGTCCCAGTCCCTCTCGTCCATCCTTAAAAAAAGCCCGTCCCTTGTTATACCTGCATTATTAACCAAAACATCTATTCCATTATGATTTTTAATAAAATCTGTAACTTTATTTTGTACGTCATCAAAATTAGAGACATCAAATTGAAGTGTCGTTCCCTTACCACCTGCTTTTTCTATTTCCGAAAGGGTTTGTTTAGCGGCATCTTCACTATTTGTATAATTAATAACAACAAAAGCACCTTGCGAAGCAAGATCCATCGCCACTTCTCTTCCTATACCCCTTGATGCACCGGTTATTAAAGCAACCTGATTTTCAAATTCCATTTTCTTTAATATGATTTAATTGTTCGATTTTTTCAATATTTATTGTGTTTACATCTTTAATGGTTCTCTTTATTAATCCACTTAATACACTTGATGGACCAATTTCAACAAAATTCTCTACACCTTTATCATTTAGAAAATTTAAGGTGTCAGTCCATCTTACCGGACTTGTTACCTGCCTTACAAGTATTTCTTTTACTAAAGACGGATCGCTATTTGCAGATGCATCAACATTCGTTACCACAGGAAAATCAATATTCTCAAATTTAATTGTGTCTAAAACATCTCCCAATCTCTTTGCAGCTTTGTCCATTAGTGAACAGTGAAATGGTGCACTCACATCAAGAGGCACAACTCTTTTTGCACCTTTTTGCTTTGCAAGTTCCGAAGCTTTTTCCACATTCTCTTTATTGCCAGATATTACAATTTGAGCAGGGGAGTTAAAATTTGCAGGGCTTACAATTCCATTATTATCGCAAGCAGATTCACAAATCTCATTAACATCATTTTCAGATAATCCTAAAACTGCAGCCATTGCCCCAATACCAACAGGTACTGAATCTTGCATAAACTCACCTCTTTTTCTTACAACATAGGCAGCATCAGTGAGGCTCATACAACCGGAACAGACTAAGGCTGAAAATTCTCCAAGACTATGGCCTGCTACAAAATCGGGACTCATATCAGTTTCATTTTGCATTACCCTTAAAATTGCAACACTTGTTGTCAAGATTGCAGGCTGCGCGTTTGCCGTAAGTGAAAGTTCTTTTTGATCCGACTCAAAACAAAGTTTTCGAAGATCTTCACCAACAGAATTGCTGGCCTCTTCAAAAGCCTGTTTTGCCAAAGGAAATTCAGTGCAAAAATCCTTTCCCATGCCAACATATTGTGACCCCTGACCAGGAAATACAAAAGTTATCATATAATTTTTTTAATATTTATTATTCTTCTACAACAATTTCTTCTTGTTGCTTAAAGAATGCCCTGCCCTTGTAATGGCCACAACTCGGACATGCCCTGTGGGGAGGTTTTAGTTCATTACATTCCGGGCAAAGGGATACTCCTGGAATTATTGCCTTATAATGAGTACGTCTTTTACGTGATTTTGACCTTGAAGTTTTTCTTTTAGGTAATGCCATAACTTACTCCTGATTTATTATATTAAACTTTAATTCCTTTTAACTCCGAAAAACGTGGGTCTTCCCATCTTGTATCACAACCGCACTTCTCGGAATTCATATTTATACCACACTTTGGACAAAGCCCTTTACACTGCTCATTACAAACAACTTTAAATGGAAGCGAAAGTGATATCTGTTGCCTAAAGTAGTCGTTTAGATCTAGATGTTCGCCTTCGTAAGTCTCATGATCAACATCTGCCCCTTCTTCCTCAACTGTCTCTTTTGGTGACAAAAGAAGGTTAGTAGCAATCTTAATATGTTGATCAACTCCATCCAGGCATAATGAACATGAAGAAACTATACCGAATTCCACCGTTCCTTTAACACTTATTTCCCTAACAACTTTAAATAAATCTAAATTAAATTCAATATCTGAATTTACACGGATTAATCCATTTTTTTCTTCAGTAGATGAATTAAACCACTCAGCTTCCTTTTTAAGGTTAAGATTGAGACCATTTTCTGCAATTTCTGAAACATTAATTATCATTTTTAACCTCAAAAACTGCTTTAATATAATCTAAGACAAACTAAATGCAAGTAATTGAAATTACTCACTAAACATTATGGCAGGCAGCTTTATGTCCAGACATTTTATCGAGTAAAACCGGAACTTCTTTTTTACATATTTCAGTGGCAATCGGGCATCTTGGATGAAAACTGCAACCCTTCGGCACATTGATTGGGCTGGGGATCTCCTGGGCAGATAAATTTTCAATTTCAAGTTTACTCTTTTTATTAATCTCGGGAATAGCAGATATAAGTATTTTTGTGTAAGGATGAAGAGGTTTTTTATATATCTGCTCACTTTCTGCAATTTCAACTATTTTGCCGAGATACATAACTGCAACTTTATCGCTTATATGTTTTACTGCACGAAGATCATGTGCAATAAAAATATAAGTAAGCCCATAGGTGCTTTGAAGGCTCTCAAGAAGATTGATTATCTGTGCCTGCACAGAAACATCAAGGGCAGAAACAGGTTCATCACAAACAATAAACTTTGGCTTAATTGCAATAGACCTTGCAATTGCAATTCTTTGTCGTTGTCCACCACTAAATTCATGAGGGTATCTATTTATAACATCCTTGTTTAAACCCACTTCGCCCAATAAGTCCAAGACATAATCCTTTCTATCTTTTTTAGGAACAGTGTTATGGACCGATATACCTTCAGAAATAATAGACTCAACATTCATTCTTGGATTAAGTGAGCCATAAGGATTTTGAAAAATTATCTGCATATCCCTTCTAATAGGTCTTAAATCCCGGCTATTAAGGTTAGTAATATCTATATTATCAAAAACTATTTTTCCATCTGTTGGGTTTAGTAGCCTTATCAGGGTTTTTCCCAAAGTTGTTTTTCCACTTCCGCTCTCACCTACAAGACCAAGGGTTTTGGTCCTTTCAATTTCAAGGGTTATATCGTCAACTGCCTTAACATATTCAGCAGTTCTGGAAAAAATACCCTTTTTAACCGGAAAATACTTTTTAAGGTTCTCAACTTTTACAATGATATTATCTTTGTTCATTTCTTAAACTCATCATATTTAAAGCATGCTGATTTATGTGTGCCATCTAAACTTGCAAGTTCGGGTTCCGATTCAAAGCACTTATCAAATGCATATTCACATCTGTTGTTAAATCTGCAACCCTTTGGGAATTCATTTGGGCTTGGAATTAATCCTGCAATTGAATACAGCTTTTCCTTTTTTTCCTCAAGGCTTGGGATTGAATTTATAAGCCCTATTGTATAAGGATGGCAGGGGTTTGAAAAAACCTCATCTATTGTGCCGCTTTCCACTACTTTTCCGGCATAAATTACATATATTTCATCGGCAACCTGGGAGACAACCCCAAGATCATGTGTTATGAGCATAACAGCCATGCCAATTCGGTCTCTTAACTCATTGATAAGAGCCAATATCCCCGCTTGAATTGTTACATCAAGTGCAGTTGTGGGTTCATCTGCAATTAAAAGTTCCGGATTACATGCAAGGGCCATTGCTATCATAACCCTCTGGCACATTCCTCCACTCATTTCATGGGGATAATTATTGTATCTGGATTCAGGAGAAGGTATTCCTACCAGTTTTAAAAGTTCAACAACCCTTTTCTTTTCTTCAGCCTTACTCGTATCTTCATGGGTTCTGATCACTTCTCCTATCTGGTCTCCAACTGTATAAACAGGATTTAGTGAACTTACTGGTTCCTGAAATATCATAGATATCATATTCCCTCTATATTTTCTAAGCTCGTTGTCCGACAACTTGAGCAAATCTTCGCCGTTAAAAAGCACTTCCCCGCTGTCAATATTGGCCGGAGGGATTGGAAGAAGCCCCATAATTGACAGTGCTGTGAGTGTTTTGCCACATCCACTTTCTCCAACCACACCCACAATCTTGCCCTTTTCTATATCTATATTTACACCACCGAGTACTTCCACACTCTCTTTACCCGACTTAAATGATACTTTTAAATCTTTTATTTTAAGTAGTTTGTCACTCATAGCTAAAGTAAATTATCAAGATTATCCTTCTTTTAATTTTGGGTCAATTGCGTTTCTAAACCCTTCACCGATAAGGTTAAGTGATGTAACGGTAAGAAAAATTGCTATTCCCGGAAATAAAACAAGCCACCATGCAAAATCCACATATTTTTGTGATTGAGAAAGTATTTCTCCCCAACTCGGATCAGGAGGCGGCACCCCGAACCCTAAAAAACTAAGACTGGATTCAACAAGTATAGCACCGGCTATTCCGAATGTGGCACTCACAAGTACAGGGGCAAGTGAATTGGGGAGCATGTGTTTTAACATTAATCTGATATCACTTCCTCCAAGTGCGGCTGCTGCTTCCACATAAGTGGTTTTTCTAAGTTTCAAAAATTCTCCCCTTACAAGTCTTGCCACTCCTGTCCAGCCTGTAAGCCCAATCACTATCATAATGTTGTATATACTTGGATTTGTAAAAGCAAGTATTGTCAAAATAAGAAAAAATACCGGAAATGTAATCATTATCTCAATCAATCTTGAAATTACAAAATCCACTTTTCCCCCATAATAACCAGCCATCGATCCTAGAAATAAACCAATTATAAGTGCAATACCCACTGCCACAACACCAATTGAGAGCGAAACCCTGGCCCCATGTATCATACGGGCGAGAACATCCCTTCCCCTGTCATCTGTGCCAAGAAAATGGTCTGCAGATGGAGGGCTTAACACATTGAAAAGATCATTCTCAGTAGGGCTGTATTTTACAGGTGGAAAAATTGAAAAAGAGTTTTCATCATTGATGTACTTTTCTTTAATATCTATGCCAAACAAATCTTTATGATTGGTTACAACAGGAAAATAATACTTGCCACTATCTATCAGCACTAAAGGTTTGTTTCCTGCGAGAAAATCCTGAAATATGGCAACAAAGAGCAAAAAGGCAACCAAAACTAGTGATATAATTGCAAGCCTGTCTTTTTTAAACTCAAGCCACACTCCTCTCCAATAACTTATACTTTTTTGTTCGTTCATACTTTTTCTTCAAAACTTATTCTTGGATCTACCACAGCATAAGCAATATCCGAGATTAAAATTCCTATTAATGTCAGAAACGCTGATATTGTTGCTATTGCCATTATTACTGGGTAATCCCTTGAAAGTATCGCCTCAAAACCAAGTTTTCCAATTCCTGGGATTGAAAATATTGTTTCTATAATCACGCTTCCTCCTATCATTGCAGGAAGTATTGAAGCAATGATAGTAATAATTGGAATAAGTGAGTTTCTAAGTGCGTGTTTAAATAAGATTATATCGTCTTTGAGCCCTTTGGCTTTTGCTGTGCGGATAAAGTCTTCCCTTAAAACTTCAAGCAGGCTTCCTTTTTGAAACCTTGAAAGTGAAGCAAAATCGGCGTAAGTTAGGCAAAACACAGGCAATGTAATATGCCATAAAAAATCCAGAATCTTTTTATGTACTGGAAAATTTTCATATCCAGCCGAGTGAATCCCAAATATCGGAAATATATCCAGATAATCCCCACCACCCAGAAAGAAAATAAGAATTATTGCCATCCAAAAGCTTGGAATTGAGTAAAGCACGAAAAGAATAAAGGTAGATGTTCTTTCAAGTTTGGTTTTCTGTCTTATTGCAGAGTATGCACCAATGGGTATTGAAATAATATAAGCCAAAAAGATTGAAAAAAGGTTAAGTGTGAGGGTTATAGGAAGGCGCTCTTTTATTTTGTCTATTACAGGACGATGATCTTTATAAGAATCGCCAAAATCCAAGGTGATTATCTGTTTTAGCCATATTCCGTATCTCACGTGAATTGGTTTATCAAGCCCGTAAAGCTTGTTTGTTTCTTCAATTATCTCTTTTGTTATCTCTTCTGCCTTTACACCCTCATCAAACCCAAGTTTACTTTGTATTGGGCTTCCTGGGGCAAGCTGAATTATGAGAAAAGTTATAATGGTAATACCAAAAAGCGTTGGTATCATTAGCAAAAGACGCTTTATTAAATAATCTTTCATCTTTGGACAATACGGAACTTAAAAGTGCAGCTAGTTTGCACTATATTTTTGCAGATTTTCCGGCACAAACCACTCTGTGTAGTCAATGCCAAGTGGGTAAATATTTACATCTCTAAACCTTTTGTTTATAGCCACAGTAGACTGTCGACAAAACAAAAATGTGTATGGCTGCTCTTCATGCACAATCTCTGCAAACTCATTGTAAAGCTTGATTCTTTTATCTCTGTCAAATTCAACCCTGGCTGCATTGATAAGCTCATCCGCTCTTTTATTTTTAAAACCAATAAAATTTGAACCTTTATTTTCAGCCTGAGTAGAACTCCAAATCTGATATGGGTCTGATTCCACCCCCATACTCCATGCTAACGTAACCGCATCAAATTTTCTTTGTTGCAACCTGTCGGTAAAAACAGCCCACTCTGTTTTTCTGATATTCATCACTATTCCGTGTTTTTTAATTTCTTCTTTAAGTATAGTGGCAATTTTTTCACCGGTCTCAGAACCATTTGGAATTAAAAATTCAAACTCAAATTTCTCACCATCTTTATCCCGGATACTATCCCCATCAGAATCAATCCAACCGGCTTCATCTAAAAGCGCAACAGCTTTTTCAGGGCTGTATTCAAAAGACTTTATATATTTTGGATACTCAGGGCTTTTTAGGAAAAACGGGCTAGTAACAACTGTGCCAAGATCAAGAAGTATCTTTTCAAGTACAAGCTCTCTATCAAGGAAATGGGTCATCGCCCTTCTAACCATTTTATCAGAAAAAAAACTTTTTTTCTGGTTCCATCCTATGAATGAATAGTTGGGAGTAAAATATGCATGCTTATTATAATTTTTCTTAAACGCCTCGGAAGCAGACTGCTTATCCCACTGCACAGGGGTTAAGCCAGCAACATCAATATCCCCGTTTTTCATTACCTGAAATTTTACAGTTTCATCATTTATTACTTTAAATACGACTTTTTCAATATTAGGTTTAGTGCCCCAGTAATCATTGTTTTTTTCAAGCACTATCTCAGAACCTGTTTTCCATTCAATAAATTTGTATGGACCTGTGCCCACAGGGCTTCTTCCCGCGGTATGTTTATTAAAATCCCCATTCTCAAATATATGTTTTGGTATAATCGGCATACCACCGCAAAATTCAAGTGCTAAAAAATAAGGTTTAGAATAAACAAATTTAACTGTGTAATCATCAAGGGCTTCAACGCTTTTTACATCATTGTAATAACTTTTAAGATGCGGGGCATCCACTTTTGGATCAATTATTCTTTCATAAGAATAGACAACATCTTTAGAAGTAAAAGGTGTGCCATCATGCCATTTTACATTCTTTTTGAGATAAAAAACAAATGAAAGTTTGTCATCTGAGATTTCCCAAGACTCGGCCAAAAGTGGGATCAACTCAAGAGTTTCATTGTCTCTATCAACAAGTGTTTCATAGATATTTCTGTTTATTCTACTTTCATAGGCATCGGTGGCTGTTATCGGGTTTAATGTTCCAGGCTCAGATGCCATATGATAAATAAGCCAATCTCCATTAACAGGGGTTGCAGAATCACTTTTTTTATTTGTATCACTTGAAACACTTTTTTCTTCACTTTGCCCACATGATATAGCTATAAAACAAAGCAGCAGAAATAAAACTCTTTTCATAAATACCTCTGAATTTAGATTTTTGATAATTCAATAAAAATTACTCAGAGCCTCACTCTTTTTCATCTTTATATTTATCCATGAATGGCCTTATAAGCTCCATAGGAAGTGGGAGTAAAATAGTTGAGCTTTTATCATTAGACATTTCTATCAGGCTTTGAAGGAACCTTAGCTGCAGCGACATTGGATTTTTTGACATTATATTGGCTGCTTCGGTAAGTTTTTCTGAAGCCTGGAATTCACCTTTGGCAGCAATAACCTTTGCCCTTCTCTCCCTTTCAGCTTCCGCCTGCTTTGCCATTGCCCTTTGCATTTCCTGTGGAAGATCAACGTATTTTACTTCAACAAGAGTTACTTTTATTCCCCAGGCATCTGTTTGTTTATCAAGCACTTCCTGAAGCTTAAGATTAAGCGTGTCTCGCTCAGCAAGAAGGTCATCAAGTTCAACTTGGCCCAATACACTCCTAAGTGTAGTCTGGGCAAGCTGCGATGTTGCATAGAGGTAGTTTTCAACCTCTATTATTGCTTTTATTGGTTCCAGTACCCTGAAATATACAACTGCATTTACTTTTACCGATACATTATCTTTTGTTATTACATCTTGCGGGGGCACGTCCATTGTTATTACACGGAGGCTAACTTTCACTATTTTTTCTATAAAAGGAATAATGAAAATAAATCCAGGTCCCCTGGCACCCACAATCCTCCCTAGCCTGAAAACAACCCCTCTTTCATATTCCAAAAGTATCTTTACAGCGGATATCAAAAATAAAGCAATTATTGCAATAAAAACTATTAATGGTGTAGACATTTAAACCTCCAGATTTATAAATATAATCATGATTTTTTTACTTTCACTTCGAGATTACCTTTACTTTCGACAACTTCAATTTTATCTCCTGCATTAAGTGGATCATCACTTATAGCATTCCAGTATTCACCGTGAACAAATATTTTACCATCTTTATTGTTCCAGGATATAACCTCTCCACCTTCGCCGAGAAGGCCTTCAAAACCTCCCTGCGGAGGAAGTCCAAATGATTTATTAAGAAAAAATACAACTAAAATAAAGAATATACCAAAAGCACCAACTGTGGCAGCGATTATTCCATAGCCCACTCTTATATCAGAGCCCTGTGTATCAAATAAAAGAAGCGCTCCAAGCACAAAGCATATAGCTCCGCCCAGGGCCAAAAGTCCATAGCTCGATACGTAGGCTTCAGCTATGAAAAGTGCAATACCAAGAAAAAGAAGAATAAGCCCACCGTAATTAAACGGAAGTATTTGCAATGAAATAAAGCCAATTAGCAGGGAAATAAGCCCTGCAACCCCTGGAAATATTGCACCAGGATTATAAAATTCAACAAGTATTCCTAAAGATCCTAAAGAGAGAAGAAGAAATGCAATATCTGGTGTGCTTAATACATTAATTATCTTTTGCTTAAGGCTCATTTCATGCCTTTCTATGGTTGAAGATTTTGTTACTAAAACTTTTTCCTCTTCATTTAGCTTTATCTTCTTTCCATCAATTTCAGATAGTAGCGAATTTTTACTTTGAGAAATAATATCTATTACATTTTTTTCAAGTGCCTCAGTAGCTGTAATTGATGCACTGTTTCGCACTGCTTCCTCAGCCCACTTTACATTCTTTCCCCTTTCCTCTGCAATACTTTCAATAAATGAAGAAGCATAGTTTTCTATCTTCTCGCCCATAATATCTTTTTCTTTACCTGTACTTTCTTTTTTGTCATCCTTCTTTGATTTATCATCACCTGGCGATTTTGGCTTTTGGCCTATTGAAACCGGATGTGCAGCTCCAATGCTTGTGCCTGGGGACATAGCAGCGATATGAGCTGAAAGTGTTATAAATACACCTGCTGATGTGGCGCTAGATCCTTTAGGATATACGTAAACTATTACCGGCACTTCAGAGTTAAGTATTAACTTTACAATATCCTTTGTGGAGCTTAAAAGACCTCCTGGGGTGTCGAGCAAAATCAAAAGGGCTTCGGCATTTTCAGCTTTAGCCTTTTCTATACCTTCTTTAATATAGTCAGTTGTTGAGGGGTTTATTGTGCCGTTTATCTCAATTTCAATAATTTTACTGGCAAGTGGTTTTTCATTTTGCTCAGCAGAAGAAATAAAACCAAACAAAAAGGAAATTACAAAGAAAATAGCCGAAAAAAACAGATATGTTTTTTTTATTTTAAACATAATTTTTGTATTCATAGTTTATACTTTGAGCTTTTTTTAGCAAGGAATTAAAGACAACCCCTGCAAGCTAAAAACTCATTGTATTTATGGTTT
This sequence comes from Deltaproteobacteria bacterium, assembly GCA_029262295.1. Lineage (GTDB taxonomy): Bacteria > Desulfobacterota_D > UBA1144 > Nemesobacterales > Nemesobacteraceae > JAJCZR01. The sequence goes on from JAJCZR010000011.1 coordinate 65,974, forward strand.
TTGTAATTATAATTGTTGTCCCATGGCCGAAAAAATAAAATTTACCCGTAAAGATCTGAGAAAACCCGACAAGATAAGAGAACTTCTGAGCCACGCACTTGAAGATGCATCAAGGCACTTCAACAAAATAGTGATAGGAATTGGAATATTGGTTCTGTTTTTTATTATTGCATACGTAATTTCTTCTGGTGATGACAAAAAGGAACTTCTTGCAAGTCAGCAGTTTGACACTGCACTCCAGGCTTACAATACTGGCCAGACTATTGAAGCACTTGATATGTTTATGCAGCTGTACAAGGAGTATCCAAAAAAGAAAATTTCAAAACTTGGACTTTATTATACTGGGATCATTAACTATGAAATTGAGAAGTATGATGAAAGTATCAATAACCTAAAAACATTTCTTGACAGTAACCTCGATGAAAAAATCATAAATGATAGTGCTTATCTTACTTTAGGGTTAGCCAAATTTAACCTTGATAAATGGGATGAATCGATTGATTATCTCTCAAAGATTGATAATGAATCAAGCCCCTACTACGATCAGGCAAAACTTCACCTTGGACTTTCTTATGAAAAAAAGGGTGATTTCGAAAAATCAAAAGTGATTTTCAATGAAGTATTAACAAATAGAAATAGCAGATTCAACCTTCCTCCAGGAGTTATAAGGAAACAGCAATAACCAAACTATCTTACACTTTATTTTAATCTGACTTGTATAATTCTTAGTTAAAAGCACTAAGTAACAACTTATTACAAATGAAAATAGTTCATGGAGATTTAATTAAACTCGCATTAGAAGGAAACTTTGATTTAATTATCCACGGATGTAATTGCTTTTGCACAATGGGAGCAGGCATTGCAAAGCAGGTCAAAAATACTTTTCCAGAAGCTTATGAAGCTGATCAAAACACTGAATCTGGATCAAAAGAAAAACTTGGAACTTACTCCAACACTAAAGTAACCAGAGAAAATAACAAAATAGAAATTATTAATGCATATACTCAGTTTGCCCCTGGTGGTGATGGAGTATTGCTTAACTATGAAGCACTAAGAAATGCATTTAAAAAAATTAAATTGAACTTTTCAGGTAAGAGAATTGGTTATCCAAAGATCGGCGCTGGACTTGCAAAAGGTGATTGGCGTATTATATCCAGGATTATTAACGAGGAATTAGAAGGTGAAGATCATACTTTGGTTGAGTATAAACCGGAATAAAAATGGTGCCGAAGGGGAGACTCGAACTCCCACGCCTCGCGGCACTACCCCCTCAAGATAGCGTGTCTACCAATTCCACCACTTCGGCACAAATAGAAAACTAATATTACTGAAACAGAAGGTAAATTTCAAAGAGAATCACGCACCATATTTGGCTAATCTACCAGAGTGTGCAAGTAAAAGAGGCATGATTTCAATTGATTTTATTATTCCAAGATCACCTTTATTACACTCTGATTCGTAAAACCCTTTTAGCTTTGTACCTCTATAATATTTTGAGTTAATCAATATAGGCACGGGATGCCAGCTATGGGCTTTCATAGTTGCAGGTGTAGAATGATCCCCTGTCACAACAAAAACATCTGGATCAAGTTTTAGTATCTCTGGCA
>JAJCZR010000012.1 GCA_029262295.1 Deltaproteobacteria bacterium
TGTGCGGCCCTTATTCCGTCTTTCGATATTGAATCGGCATCTGATGTAATATTCAAAAGAAGGGTTTTTGTGATCTTGTCATTAGCTCTTTTATCCTCTATTTTTGCTGAGAGTGAATTTAACTGGTTTACAATACTGTTAGCAGTTTTTGCAATCTGGCTCTTATTATAAATCCCAAATTTATCCATATTTCTTTTTAATCTGTTTATCTCAGGGGTAAGTGAATTATGGATGTCAGAAGATATAGCTTTTGAAAGTGGTTTAATCGAAGCATACCTGTAAGAGTTCCAAAGCGGATAACCGGCGGTTCTGTAGGGATAACCGTATTGCTGACGCCAACTACCTTCATCTGTGAGATCATGGTGACATGAAAAACAGTTAAACTCGGAAAATTCAGGCCACTTATTCCCTGAAGCCCTATCGGCAAGATTGGTCAGGTTTTGTTTTAAAGTTTCAACCTGACCTGTCATCCAAAGCTCTGTTTCCTGCCACTCCCTTTTCTCGTCATCAGATTCTCTCCAGTGAGGAGGCATATTTGCAATAAAAGTATTAAATTCAAAAGTGTTAAGATCAGGGTGTCCGGCTGCAATCAGCTCATGATCTACAAATTTACTTTTATTGCCCACATGACAATTTATACACTTTTTAGCCCTGTTTGAGTAAGTATCTGTATCATACATGCCATACTCAGCATATTTATCCTCATTCCACTCCTTTGATGTGTGAAGTTTCTGCCAGTTGCCCGACGGCCCGTGGCATGACTCACACCCTACCCCTTCTGTTATATCAAATGAATCCGAGGCAAGTCCGGATGGAGGATTAGTTGAATGACAAGAAAGGCATTTCTGGCTTTCATGTGCAGGTTTGCCAAGCCCAATATTTCTTGCAATGGTTTTTGAAATTGGTTTTTTCAAAGTATCGTAAGCCTTTCTGTGTGAGTCATTAAAAAACCAGATGGTAAATTCATTCTGATTTACTTTTAACCCTGCCACATCCCTTGCATCTGCAGTGCCGTGGCAAACACTCGAGGCACAGGTGCCAGAACCCAAAAACATATTTTCAGGTGCACTGTTTTCAACTTCTTCACTCTTTAAAACATCCGAAAAAGCAAAGAAGACCATGACCATTAATGGCAGAATAAATGTGCTAAAAAATATTTTATATTTCCTATTCATACTATTTTTTATTAACCGTTTTTATCTCTTTATAAGGTAGCGGTTTTTGTGGCGGACTATCCGAAACCTTATAAACTTTACCATCTTTCATATAAAGGTTTTTCATCTCCTCTGAATTAAAAGGTCGAGAACCTATACGTCCGAAGATACTCACCTGATTACCACTTTCATCCACGGCTCTGTCCCTGTCAAGCCCTTTTGATATTGCGACTGCCGGTTTCTTTGTATGCATACTTGCAATCAGCTCAGGAGCCGGTTTAGGACTAAAGCCGTAATAAGCAGGAGTCTTTTCAGGTGATGTGAGCTGCACAACACGAAGTCCATTTTTTCCATCTGCAATATATGCGAAAAGGCTCGCATTGGTAGTACCTATTTTCACATCACGTGCATCATTAATTTTACCGTCTGCATTAAACACCTGATCAACAAAAGGCTTTTCAGGGTTTTCAATATCAACTATTACAAGACCGTCTTTTCCCGCAGCCACATAAGCATAAGTTCTGGCAACGTAGATATTATGAGGTTCTTCAATTTTAGTCACTGCATTACTTATATATTTTGGGTACTTAGGATCAGTAATATCAACTGTATTCATTCCTTTATCATCCAGTACAAACGCATAACGAAACTGAACTTCAATCGATCTTGGATTCTGAAGAAAAGTATTATCAACAACTGAAGTTATTTGCGGAGATTTCGGTTCTTCAATATTAACTATCACCAAACCGGCTGCGGCAGTAATATAAGCATAGTTTCCGGCAACGGTAATATTATTTGCCCCATCCAGTTTTCCATCGGGATTAAAAGTGGCAGTTCTCTTTAAAAAATTATTTCTTGGCTCACGGTCAGAAAGCGTGTCTACATTCACAACAATCAAACCCTCATACTTATCAGTAATAAAAGCATAGCGGTAAAGTTCATGCATTTTTTGTTCATTGTTTTCAGGTTTACAAAGTTCATCAGGAAGCGTTTCTTCGGGCTTCAAAGGTTTGCCGCCTCTTTGCACCCTGTAACACCTTGTGGGATCAACAGGCATTGTGGTAGGAAGGCCAACTGCTGTTGCATATTTGGTATTAACCTTTGTATCCTGACCTAAAGGTGAGACAGGAGAAGTCACAATTCTCTCAGAAAACCCTTTATTATCAACATTTGCCACATCAAACACCTGAAAACCTCCAGGCCCGTTTGCAGTGTACAGATATTCACCACGCAACTGAAGATCAAGAATATTTTCTCCGCTGTGGTGATATGCATTATCAAGCTTCCTTTCTCTTTCAATATGCTCTTTATAAAAATCAGGATATGCAAGTTTATGTAGATAGCTGCCTATAACAGCCTGGGGTTCATCCCACTCTGTCACATTCACAGCTTCCACTCCACCCTTACCTATAGCAACCCAGGCGTTTCTTCCTATAAAGTTAACAAAGTTAGTTCCCTGCCCGAGGAGCGACTGCATCCAGGCGTTATTATTATTTTCATCTGAGATATGACAATCAGTGCAGGTCTTTGTTTCATCTGTTCTCACGGTGTGTGGAAAATGAGGATTAAATGCCTGACTGCTATAGCCGGCAGAAGACATTGGCGGCTGCTGAATATAAATCCTTTCCCTGTTAACATTTGTGGAGCTTACAACCAGCGCACTAGATGAGCGTATTGGGGCAATTTTGTTCCCTTTTGTAGTGCCGTGAACTCCGAGCATAAACTGATCTGTTCTTACCGTCTGAGGATTATATGAAGACCAGTTGCGGGATTTTGTTCCTTCAAAATGCTTGGATTTAACTTTCCAGTTTGCTTCAATCGGAAGATGACAACCCGCACATGCAGTTGTCCAGGATGTATGGCAGGTGAAACATTCCATATCCTCATCACTATGCGCAAGGTCTATATCATTCTGAGAAATGTTACCCCAGGTCTTACCGTCTCTTTTAATCGTTTTCGCAAGTCGTGATTTTTCATTGTAATCAGAAGATACGGGATTAACAGTGTCTTTTACCTGCACAACTTTCCAGACCTGATTTTTATCAAGGGACGACCTCTGATAAAGGTTCCTCTCTTCTCTGTAAAATCGAAATTTACCGAAAGGGGTCATATCAAGAGAAAGATCATTACCACCTTCCGGAGCTGCCACTCCTGAAGTCTTCAAAGTGGCTTCCTGGTTTATAGTTCCGTGACAATCCCTACATGCAATCTCTATCTCATTTGCATACTCACCGTGAAGCTGGCCGTTTCCATGATTATCCTGTTCAAAATGGCAGTCAACACAGTGCATCCCTTTTTCAAGATGGATGTCTTTAAGGTGCACCGGAATACCTTTTCGCTCATCAGAATTCTCAGTTGTCTCAGTAATAGCTCGGTTTAGTTTTTCTCCGTCAATCTCATCAAATGGTATAACATTATCTTTGGTATCAAGAAGGTTTCCTTTTTTATCGCGTTTAAATACAGCCCTAAAATTCCAGCCGTGTCCGTGATAATCTGCAAATTGTGTATGTTTGGCTTTGGGGTTAAGCGTTGAGACATCTTCAAGAAACTCCGGGTCAGACCATAGCCCTTTTACGGCTGCTCCTTCCGGGTTTCTTCTGTATACTTTCCACTTCTCTTCATCTGTTGGATATTTTTGTTTCTCCGGCCACATAAGTTCACCATCGGTTTCATAATCCCACATTGTGTAGCCTAGAAATGTGTTTACAAACACGTTCGGCTGATGCATATGGCAAACAATACACTGACTTGATGGAATTGAATTTGTAAACTCATGTTTGAGTGGATGGCCAGATTCATCCTTAGGAATAGTCGGATCAACTGTAATGGTTGTGCCTGTATTTCCAAACTTTGATATAAAGCCAGAGTGAAAAGGATCGCGGTCATTAGAATAAAGGACATGACATCCCGAGCAACCGCTTGATCTATAATCCCCTGGATTATCATTTGTGCCCATAAAAGAAAGATGAGGATCATTAAGCCTTGTTTTATGAACATTGAGGATCGGCACGCTAATCCTGAGCCCGGTCCCTAATCCTCTGTTACTTTGGCGTATATCAGGCCTTCCCGGATCTTCAAAAGAAGTGGGATTTCCAAAATCAGGGAATGTAGATGGATTGAGAATCCCTCCATCCTCAAATACCCTGAAGTTATCTCCGGGTTTCACAACCTCCCATCTTGGCAGTGGAGAAAGTTTTGGGATCACACCTTTTTCTTCAATCTCTTTTTGTGTTGGCCCTGGAATCGTTTCAACACACGCGGCTAAACCATCCCTTGTGTAGCTCTCACCAAACTGTGCCCTTTTATCTTCAATTATTCCGTTGTTATAGGCAGCAGATGCCCAAAAAGCTGCCGACGTTGTCATCAGGCTTTTCTTAACCCTTTCAACCTGCGAGGAATGACAACCGCCGCATGTTTCCTCTGCCACTCTGAGATCACCGGGATTAACAAACTTCACAAATTCTGCGCTCTCTTTTAAAAGGGCTGTATAAGTAGATTTGGGATTGGCTGAACTCTTCCAGACTGATTTATCCTTTGGAAGCACATGTGCCATATCTTTCAATCTTGAGTATTCAGTCGATTCAAGTGCAACTTCTTTGTCAACTGACACAGATGAATCTCCACCATGGCAATCAGTGCAGCCTAACCTCACTGCGGGCGATTTGTGCATTGAAGCAGTATCCATCTCAATATGGCATGATCTGCATCCGTCACTTTTATCTGCAATTTCTTTTTCTGTCTGTTTTAAGAGAAGTACAGAATTTTTTTCAAAATCATTTTCAGCAAAAACAAAAATCACTGGGAGTAATATTGAAAAAATGAGAACAATAAAAACTATGTTTTTTTTGCTATTCATATCCTGATCAATTTTAATATGTAAGCACAAGATTTATAAAACCCTGAAACAGGGTAGATTCCGTTAATATATCCTTAAATCCATCCAGAGGTTCAAAAGCTGCCACCCCTGCAATCACTATCACATTATTATTTAAAAAAGGTCTGTAAAAAACTCCGAGGCTCGCATCAACACCAATACTATTGTCAATATCCGGCTGCTGTAAAAATAGTTCTAAAGGGGATGTCTCATTAAATCTCAAATAGTTAAGGTTTACAAATGTCCTGAGTTTCGGGGTTACTTCAACATCCAGACCGGCATTTAAAAGTAAAAGTCCGGGATTTACAAAGTTTGGCTGACCTTCTATTTTGCTGCTTCTAAGATTTGGGATAAGGCTTTCCCTTTGGTTAAGTCCTGTGCTCAGCAGACGAAACCCTTGCCTTTGCCAATAGCTAAAACCACCACCCGCAAAATTGGGCTTATCAATTAATACATCAAATCCCCTTGCGTTATCATCTGTCGGATCACCATCACCTGAAGAATAAAAGAAAGAAATTTTTGGGCGAAGCCAGTCAAAATCAACTGATAGCTCAAGGGCTGCAAGGTAACCGAATATATCCACTTTTTCCCCTGTAAAAGGATTATCCCTGTCTTCACCGAATGCCAAATAAAGCTGATGGCTTATATTAAGCCTTCCTATATGCCCGTTGCTTGCCCAGCCTAAATAAACAACATTCAGTTCATTCTCCACTGCATCACCAAATGCCGTGGGCCTTACAAGAAAATCATTCTCATCAAAACGAAGGTCTCCGCTGTCTCTCAAATACGCAATGCTGAATAGATTGGTAAACCCCCTCCAGATGAGATCTTCTCTGTAAAGATTGGCAATAAAGAACTGCTGATCCCTTCTTGAAAAAGTATTGAATTCACTCCGGGTGTCTTTTTCAAGGTTATCAAAAAACGCCAGATTATACTGATAATGATTATTATTAAAGTTTCCAAGAAGCCTTACTCCCAGATTTGCATCCAGCGACAAAAACCCTCTAAAATCAGCATTAAATGGCTGTATACCAATACGAGCTGAAATAAAATCATAT
>JAJCZR010000013.1 GCA_029262295.1 Deltaproteobacteria bacterium
AAAATTGTTACCCTTTCAGGTGGAATGAAACGTCGTGTCTTAATTGCAAAAGCTCTTTCTCATGAACCAAAAATACTTTTTCTTGATGAACCAACTGCAGGAGTGGATGTAGAGCTTCGCCGTGATATGTGGGAGATGGTAAGGGGGCTGAGAGAAAATGGCGTGACAATAATTCTGACAACTCATTATATTGAAGAAGCACAAGAGATGGCAGACAGAATAGGAGTAATAAATAAGGGTGAGATAATTTTAGTTGAAAATAAAAATGCATTGATGGAAAAACTTGGGAAAAAAGAATTGACAATTCAGCTTCAAAACCCTCTCAAGTCAGTTCCGGGTGAACTCGATGGATTAGCGCTTGATCTTAAATCTGATGGTCACGAACTTGTATATTCATACGATTCAAGGGATAAGAATAAAGGGATCGAAAGCTTGATGCGAAAATTAAGTGCCCTGGGAATATATTTTGATGACCTTAACTCCAAGGAAAGATCTCTAGAAGAAATTTTTGTAAGTTTAGTGAGTGAGAAAAAATGAATATATATGCAATAAGATCTATCTATGTATTTGAAATGGCAAGAACATGGAGAACTATTCTTCAAAGCGTGATTTCTCCGATAATATCTACTTCACTTTACTTTGTGGTTTTTGGAGCAGCAATTGGCTCACGAATGGGGTCTATTGAAGGTGTTAGTTATGGCGCATTTATAATCCCCGGCCTAATTATGTTATCCCTTCTAGGAGAGAGTATATCTAATGCATCTTTTGGTATATATATGCCAAAATTTACTGGCACTCTTTATGAAGTGCTTTCCGCTCCAGTGTCATATATAGAGATTGTAATTGGTTATGTTGGGGCTGCTGCTACAAAATCTATTATTCTTGGGATATTAATACTAGCAACTGCAAGAATATTTGTTCCTTACGAGATTGCACATCCTTTTTGGATGCTTGGGTTTTTGATACTTACTGCTGTTACATTCAGCCTGTTTGGATTTATTATTGGAGTATGGGCAGAAGGTTTTGAAAAACTCCAGATTGTGCCGCTAATGATAATTACCCCTCTTACATTTCTTGGAGGAAGCTTTTATTCAATTAATATGCTTCCACCATTTTGGCAGAAAGTTACGCTCTTTAATCCAGTTGTTTATCTGATAAGTTGTTTCAGATGGAGCTTTTACGGTGTGGCCGATGTGAATGTTGTTATAAGCACGGGCATGACTTTACTTTTTTTAGTAATTTGCCTTGTTCTTATCTGGTGGATCTTTAAAACCGGCTATAAGCTCAAACCATAATATTATTTATCTCCAAAAGGATCTTCAATATCCGGATGCCAGTTTTTAAAGTGGTTTTTACAAGCCTCTGTATAAGCTCCAGGTGGATAATACTTATCATAAAAATCCAGATCAAGGTGATGTGCCTGCACCATAAACCTTAAAAACATAGGATCCGAAAAAGCTGGGAACCTTCCATAAGTATCATAAACATAGCTGCATATATCTTTTACAACCTGTATCTCATCTTTACTTGGTCTTTCAACTTCAGCTAAAACTCCTGTTGGGTCTTTGTAAGGGAGTTTATGCGATTCCCAATTTGTCCATTTCATATCATTGAATGCTTCAACTGCTTCATTCATATCTTTGTAGTAAGGTGGGCAAAAGGCATGAAACAGATCATCTCTCCCTACTGCCACAGGATTTGGATTTCCAGTATCGCCGGTGATCTCAGGCGAGATAAACCTAAAACCAAGCCCTTTGTTAAAAGGTGTACCACCAAGCATAAACATGCTTGCAAAGCCGCTAAAGAGCCATCCTCCAAGTCCCATGGTCTGGAGGGAAAGAACCATGTTCTGGCCCATAAATGCCTGTTCTGCTATATAACCGTTTGCAAACCTTAGCTCTGCTTCAACTAAGGGCATTCTTTTTCCTTTGTCTAGAAAACCGCTATCAAGCCATTTCTTTGTGTTTGGAAGACGCAGGCCATGAAGCTCGTCTACAAAATTGAATCTGTGATCTGGCCTCATATAAAAGAAATAAAGGTTGATAATGCAGGCAGAGAGGTCAGTCACAGGCATAAAAACAGAAGTGCCGGGTTTGTTTACATTCCAAAGATTATGTCCAGCTATACCTGGTGGTTTACTTGGAAGGTCGGCTCTTCCATCCTGAAGTTTAATCTTTGATTCCCTGAAAAGTTCAACAATCCTGTCTATTCGTTGATGTCGGGTCATTTTTTCAAGACCTTCAAAATCTTCAGCTCTTTTGTCATGCATTTTGATCATGTAGAGCCCTTCGTCGTTAGTGTAAAAAAGCTCTGTTCTGTGCACATCTCCAAGAGCAGGAATAGTCTTGCTCGTAAACTGCATCTCAAGATCAAGACCTACGTGTGGTGGAAAGTCAGAAAGGTTAATATTTTTTATTCCAAGTCCTGTCCAGACAAGTATTGCTTCTTCTACTTCCGAAAGTGCCACGGGTTCATGTTTTGACTTATATTCAAGCGGTCCCCTGTCAATTTCCATTCCAAGTCCAAAGCGCCTCGATCTTCTTTGGAATACAGCGTCATAAAAGTTGTAATCAACGGCTTCGTCTAATCCGGGGGGGTATTTACTCATAATTTTGATAATCCTTTTTTCAGATTTATTGAATAGTTAGTTTAGCAAAAATCGGGTTTGTATCAAAATTTTAATTTGTAAGGTCGATTTCAATCTCAGAATTGGAATCTATTAATATCTTTCCTGATTTTATTTTACAGTTGAGCATGTGTCCGCCATTCTTTCTGTCTTTTGAAACAAAATGAAAATGAAACCCGGGGACATTTACACTGGTGAAAGCTTCTGGAAACCAAAACCCCGCTGCAGTTCCCTCAATATTTTCAAAATCAAATTTGTTTTGGTTCTCAACAACATACTTTAAACCTTCACCATCTTTGTCTGGTTTTTTAACACTTCTTGCATTAACAATTGAGAAATTCCCAATAATTTTTAATGAATATATTTGATTTTTATATGTCAATTCACGAAGAATCATTTCTTTAAGCTCTTCACAATTAAGTTCTTTTGTTACTTCCAAAACCTTGTCAGCCACAAAATGATCTACAATTGCAAAAGGTGTTAAAGTTTCATCGCTTACTTCATAAAGAGTTCCATCATAGTGAGCCCTATAAGCAACTCTGTCCACCATTATCATCTCGCCGTCAACAAAGTTGAAAGTGCCAATCCCATGATCTCCTCTTTGTTTAAGTTCCCTGTAAGTTAGTGTCCCGGTTAGTTTTGAATCAAGTAAAGCCTGAATGGTTGAGTATTGATAAACTTTTTCAGGATTTTTCTCGTGACTTGCACATCCGGAGTATAGAAAAGTTGCAGCCATTAATAAGATTGAAACTGCTCTATTCAATTTCATTTTCCTCCGCAATTTTATCCATGAGCTTAATATATTCATTTTCAGTGATTAAATGTTGTGGGCTTTCCATTCTATCCAGAAAAACTATTCCATTTAGGTGGTCAAACTCATGCTGGAAAATTCTGGCAGGAAAACCTTCAAAAGTTGTTGTATGTTTTTTCCCGAATCTGTCTGTATAACCGACTTCAATTGAAGTATGTCTTGGCACAAGTCCCCTGATTTTTGGGATACTCAGGCAACCTTCCCAATCAAACTCTTTTTCGTCTGAAGCAGATATTATTTTGGGGTTTATTATTGCTTCTATCTCCATTTCGGGTGCATCAGGATATCTTGGGTTAGGATTTGAACACATAATAAAAATCTGTAGTGATTCTGAGACCTGAGGGGCTGCAATGCCAACACCATTAACAATTCCTACAGTATGGATCATATCATCAATTAAAGATTGAATTTTCTCGTCAAGAATATTTTCTACTTCTTTGGTTTCATCCCTCAATACAGAATTCCCAAGTTCAGTGATCTCAAGTTGTTTAGGCATTTTAATGATATTCAGGATACATGATGGAGGATTCGGGATGCAAGATAGTGGTTAGTAGTTAGGAAAAGATAGAAGATAGGTTTTAGGGATTAGGTGTCAGGTTTTAGGGGAAAATAAAAGATTCAGGGTTGCTATAATGTGTATTACTCAACCTTTTTATATTTTCCAGACATCAACACAGAAGTCTTTCCATAAATTCCCATTCCCTGAATCAGGTAATATTCGCCATCAGATCTTTTCTCGACAGATTCCCTGAAAGTCTCAATTCTTCCAGGTTTTTCTGAATACCAGATTATATTTTTTTCTCCATCAGGGCCTTTTGAGATTGTTCCATTATGCTCAACCTTATCACCACTGGATTTTTCTACAATACATTTAAGTGATAAAGAACCATCAGAGTTTTTAGTGGCGATATTTTTCCCTTTTCCGGTTGTTACTTTCCCATCTTCAGACTTATCTTTTATATAGACTTCCTGGGTTGTATCGTTAATAGTTTTATAAGTTTGAGTTACCTCAATTTTATAAAGTATCTCCCCTTTGCTGTTGTAACCTATGAAATTACCTTCCCACTTTCCATCAAGTTCCGAGAAAACTGCCACAGGCTTTTGAGGGACTTCGCTTCTCACAGATATGAGATTAAATACAAAAGTTAAAACAATAATCAAGAAGGTTGAAATTAAAATTGTCTTTTTCATGTTTTAAAATGATACCGATTGTATAGAATTTACGAAACCATATTAAAAATTCTTAATCAAATTGAAGTAATATGAAAAATATCAGATACGGCCCTGAAATGAGAGTGTTGATCGTTGGTGGCGGAGTGGCAGGCCTCACGCTTGCAGGCCTTCTCGAGCAAAGAGGTTTTTCCCCCCAAGTTGTGGAACAAGCCCCACAGTACGGTCAGGTTGGCTATGTAATAGTTATCTGGCCATCTGGCAGCAGGGTATTAAAAGGCCTCGGGCTTTATGAAGATCTAAAAAAAGAAGGTTATCCATTCTCAGAATATAATGTTTACGACTATAAAGGAAAAATTATAAAGAACTATACAATTGAGAAAGTCAGTAAAAAATATGGTCCGATAATCAGTATATACAGGCCTGAGCTTATAGATACTTTAAGAAAATCAGTTGACCCAGGCTTTATCAGAATGGATACAACTATTTCATCTATAGTGGAAAAAAATTCGTCAGTTGAAGTAGAGTTTAACGATGGTTCCAGCCATGAATTTGATATTGTAGTTGGATGTGATGGTATAAGATCAAAGACCAGAGAGCTTATATTTGGGGATAAACCTCTTAAATACAGTGGTATGTCGGGTTGGGGTTTTTGGGTCGATCCATCCCTTTCACCTTCCGGGAAAATTGTAGAGTATTGGGGGAAGGGAAAGTTTTTCGGAATGTGGCCCACAAAAGAAAGGCTTGCAGTTTTTTCAAGTGTGAGAGTTAAAAAAAATAAATATAAAAATAACGATTCAAAAATAGAAGATATAAAAAAGGCATTTAAGAATTTTGGTGGAGTAGTTCCAGAGGTTTTAGACCAGCTTAGTGACCCAAACGAAATTTATCAGGACAGTTATAACGACCTCAGGATCAAGAGTTGGTCGAAGGGAAGGGTGGTGCTTGCAGGTGATGCCGCACATGCAATTCTTCCCAACGCAGGTGCTGGAGTGTCCATGGCACTTGAGTCGGCCTCGGTTTTGGCAGAGGAGCTTTGCAGGACAGATTCAAAGTATTTTTCACATGCATTTAAACAATATGAAAAAAGAAGAAGATCCCGGGTGGGCAAAGTGCAGGACCAGTCGCGAATAATGGGAAAACTTATTTATGCAGATAGTGATATTCTTTCTTCTATAAGGGATCATCTTATGAAACTTTATTCCAGCAAGCTTTTATTCAAGCATTGGGACAATATGCTCAAAGATCCACTCTAATAATTTGAGTTATAATTTTTATAGAATAGGCTTTTTGTTAGGGTATATTTTTTTTACTTTAATTTATTTCTAAACATAATCGACTAAATCATCCTTATGTTTTAAGATTACGGAGGTAGTGCTTAAATGAAGCATTCCAGATTTATTTTTTCATTTTTATTCTTGTTTGTTTTTAGTGTAAGTGCATATTCACAACAAAACGCAAATTCATTGTCGGGCCTTGTTAAACAGCTTAGCCCATCTGTTGTAAATATTAGTACAACGAGTGTTAGTAAAAGAAAATCTTTTGGGTTTAACTCGCCTTTTCAAGATGAGCAATTTGAAGACCTTTTTGAAAGGTTTTTTGGAGATAATATTCCCGATCAGGAATTTAGGAATAGAGGCCTTGGTTCAGGATTTATTGTTAGCTCAGATGGATATGTAATTACAAACAATCATGTTATTCAGAAGGCTGACGAAATTGAAGTAGTTTTGGAAGATGGTTCAAAGCATAAAGCTGATGTTGTAGGGTCTGATCCAAAAACTGATATTGCTCTATTAAAAATCAGTCCTGGCAAAGTGCTTCCTGCTGTGAGGCTTGGAAACTCTTCCATACTTGAGATAGGCGATTCGGTATTCGCAATTGGAAATCCATTTGGTTTAGGCAATACCGTTACATCAGGAATTGTAAGTGCAAAAGGTCGTTCTTTAGGGCTTGGAGCTTACGATGATTTCATTCAGACGGATGCAGCTATAAATCCCGGGAATAGTGGCGGGCCATTATTTAACTTAAACGGTGAAGTTGTGGGTGTGAATACTGCCATTATTGCAGGTGGGCAGGGTATAGGCTTTGCAATCCCGATTAACATAGCCAATGAGGTTTTCTCTCAACTAAAGGTGAGTGGAAAAGTAGTAAGAGGGTGGCTTGGAGTGATTGTACAGGAAATATCACCTGAAATATCTGAGAGCCTTGGTTTGCAAAGCACTGATGGAGCACTTATATCTGATATTGCACCAGATGGACCAGCGGAAAAAGCAGGTTTGCAAAGGGGTGATATTATTTTAGAAGTTGATGGAAAGAAAATTATAGATATGCCGCAACTTCCCAAAACTATTGCAACTTATAAACCTGACACATTTGCCACACTTAGAGTTGTGCGAAATGGAGAACAAAAAATAGTACGGGTTAAACTTGGAGAATTGCCTGAAGATAATAAAGTTGCTGCTGTCGAGCAACCTGAGAAAAAGATAGAAGGTAAGCTTGGCCTTGTTGTCAGTGAACTTACTCCTCAAATGATGAGAAGGCTTCGTATTTCAAGTAAAGAAGGAGTTGTTGTCACAAACGTTATTGCTGGTAGTGCAGCTTCAGAGTCAGGATTCAGGGTAGGTGATATAATTTTGGAACTGGAAAAAGAAAATATTGATAGTATTAGTGACTATAATAAAGCACTTAGCGATGCCGGAGACAAAAAAAATCTTTTGTTTCTTGTTAAAAGACAAAATAGAACAGTTTATGTGGCACTAAAAGTATGATTATTCAAAAATTAAAAGAGCTGGGAATAGAGTTAACAGAAACACCAGCTGCATTAGGCTCTTATATTCCATCGAATTTCACAGGAAATATCCTCTATATATCAGGTCAGCTTCCTGTGAAAAGTGGCAAACTTGAGTATGAGGGAAAAGTTGGTTCAGACCTTACTGTTGAAGATGGTTATGAAGCCGCTAAACTTTCAGCAATAAACAGCCTCTCTGTTATAAAATCGACGATTAAAGATTTCAGAATGCTAAATAAAATAGTGAAAGTCACAGGCTATGTTGCAAGTGCCCCTGGCTTTTCAAAGCAGGCTGATGTGATAAACGGGGCATCTGATCTGTTTTTTGAGCTTCTTGGTGATAAAGGCTCTCATGCAAGGGTTGCTGTGGGTGTTTCAGAGTTACCGCTAAATTCTCCTGTGGAGATTGAAGTGGTAGCGGAGATCTCTTCAGATTATAGTTTTTAGGGGTTTTTAATTAGGCCTTGTAAAAACGGCCGTAAAGAAAATGAATTAATATTGTGTAAATAAGTATCCAGGGTTGTGGAATGATTTAGATACTTTAACAATATTCATTTATTTTTAGCTAAGTTTTTGCACAGCCTTGATTTTACTAACTATGAGAATAAAAAAGGAACTATCTCATTAGCTAATGTAAATTTATATTTGGATTTGAGTAACAAAAACCTCGTTTCCATATTTTTATCAAGAAAAAGAACATAGTATTAATTAAAAAGTCAGATTTTGTAGTGTATTTTATAACTGCATGAAATTGATTTCTATTACGAGTATCCTAGATTCCGCACCATGTGCGGAATTGTAAAGGTTAAGTAATTCGTTGACAGAACTATACACTAAAGGTGTAGGAGGTCAGCGATGCGAAACAATACAGAAGATAAGACAATCCAGAGGAACTATCTACAAAAATGGAGATATATGATAAAAGAATATGAACTTGTAAAAGCAAAGAAACATCCAAGATTTAGATTTGTATCAGATTTTTACACCCACCATGCAACAAGTCGTCAAACATTTGCAAAGTACTACAATAGATACCTTCAAAGTGGCCTTG
>JAJCZR010000014.1 GCA_029262295.1 Deltaproteobacteria bacterium
TTCATTTATGTACGGAGTTGCCGCATTAGGAAAGGAAGGTGGCAATCATACAATTACCATACTAAAGAGGCAGCTACGTCAGGTGATGGAACAACTGGGCTGTGAAAATGTAACCAGTTTACCTAAACATTTAATTGAAAAAGACTAGATTCTTCACTGCGTTCAGAATGACAAAAAACACTGGATCCCCAATTAATGCATTCGAGGATGACGCTTCGACTGACTCAGTGCAGGCTAGTTTCAGGATCTACTTTTTTCCTAAGTGTAAGTAACAAAATTAACCTTAAGTTTTATTTTGAGTATTTAATCTAAATCTTTAAATTGAATTGCCAGAATCCTCAATGTATAGTTTGACTATACATAAAGGGATAATTTATGAAAGCAACTATAGTAGATCTCAGATATAAAATGAAAAAAGTTCTTAAAGCCCTTGAGCTAAACGAAGAGGTTACTATTCTCTACAGGGGTAAAGTAAAGGGAAAGATTGTTCCTTCAACAAAGGACGAAAATGAGAAAAAAGTTAAAGACCATCCCTTTTTTGGTATGAACTCTGAAAAAGAAAAATCCGTATTGGAAGAGCTTGATGATATCAGGAGTTCCCGTGTAAATGATATTTGATACTGATATGGGTTGAGAGGGGAAACATTAAAGCAGCAAATTTAATTGAAAAAAATTTTCCGAGATATATTTCAGTTCAAACCTATATGGAGCTACTTCAGGGTGCAAAAAACAAGAAACAGCATCAGCAGATTAAAAATTTTATAATAGACTTTAATTTTGAAATGTTACCTTTTACTCAAAATATTGGACATCGCGCTTCAATATATATTGAAGAATATTCATTATCCTCAGGGCTTAGAGCTGGAGACGCGATAATTGCTGCTACTGCAACAGAAAACAATCTCCCACTTGCAACAAGTAATGTTAAGCATTTTAAAGAAATCAAAGACCTTACTTTGAAAAAATTTACACCTTAGTTCCAATGGGTTGTCAGGATTAATACATTACTGCAAAAGACTAAGCCCTTCGCTAAGCCTTTACTGATCTTGCCGAATGTACTCGAGGGTGACAATATGACAAGATTCAGGATAAAAAATAAAATCAAATACCTAAAACTTCTGCATGTGATCCGGTTCTGGAAAGTATTAATTTGTTTCCATCGATTTTATAAAGTAAAACCCAGTCACCCTGGATATGACAATCCCTATAATTATTTAAGTTTCCGTGAAGTGGGTGGTCTTCATACTTTTTCGGGAGAGCCTTTCCCTCAGCTAAAAGAGTAACAACTTTCTTAAGTTTCTCTAAATCTTTTCCCTGTTTCTTAATCTTTTTATAATCTTTCTTAAACTGATTTTCCCAATAAATCTCTCTCATTTATCAAGTGCTTCAAAAAGGTCGTTCACTGATTTGGCTTTATGTAAACCCTTTCCTGTCTCAATATTGATAACCGAATCTAAAGTTTCCTTAGGAAGTTTTACGTCAAATGGAAGTCCGCCATTTATAATTACATACCTGTAAAGCATCTGAATAACATTGGATCTGTTAGTCCCCAATGCACTGAAAATCATTTCAGCTTTTTCTTTTGTTTCGTTATCTATTCTTACTGTAATATTTCCTTCTTTCGCCATTGGTTTTGACCTCTTTATGTATTAACATTGTAATAACAAAAAGAGTTGAGTCAAGTTCTATTTTGATACTTTTTCAAAAAAATTACTTACATTGTATTGGTTGGATAGTTAAAGGGGAAATGCAGGATGCAAGAGTTTGTCACGCTCGAGTGTAACGAAGCATCTAATAAAAAAGACTAGATTCTTCACTTCGTTCAGAATGACAAAAAACACTGGATCCCCCGATCCTTTGAGTACCTCAGGACAGGTTACATCATTCGAGGATGACAATAATAAGATCCTGAAACCTTTCGATAAACTCAAGACTTCGCAAATTCAGGATGACGAAGTTAGACTTTAAAGCCCCAGCGCCTCAGCATCCCTGTCACTAAGAACAGAACCGTTTGATCTTTCTTTCACAGTCTCATCCCTTTTCCATGAACGTTCACATCTGGGCTGATCACCAAGATCAATCACTTCTACTTTCATTTCATTAGCTTGTTTTATATTAAATCGGCTTACACCGCATAGATCGGCAAGATCATTAATGTATGGAGCAACTTTTTCATAAATATCTTCTTTAACCTCAACATTAATACCTGCATCTAAAGGATTACTAATTCCTTTTTCTTCTTTAGCGTTTTCCAAAGCTTTTAAACTTTTACTTCGGATTTCCATTATATTTTCCCAGTCGGTGTTTGATTCAAATTTCTGAGGAATGGGAAAATTCTGAAAATGTACATTAATTTCTTTTTCTTCAGCCAAAAGAGATTTATAAGCTTCAAAAGAAGTGTGAACAAGAATCGGAGCAAGAAACTTTATTAGTGAATCAGCAATTTTATACATAACAGTTTGAGTTCTTCTTCTGTTTTTACTGTCTTTCCTGTCACAGTAAAGTCTGTCTTTTACTGCTGCCAGATAAACCGCACTTAAAGTACCATTACAAAAATTAAATATTGATTCACTGGCAGTTTTATACTGAAAATTACTGTATGCTTCCAGGGTTTCATTTTCAAATTTTGAAAGCTGAATTAATGTCCAATAATCAAGTGAATATTTATCCTGCTTATTAAAATCAATTTTATCTTTTTCATAATTAAAGTCACTCAAATTACCTAACAGGAATCTTATTGTATTTCTTATCTTTCTGTAATCTTCTGCAGCAACTTTAAAGTAATTCCAATCGACTTTTACGTCATTAGAATATTTAAGAGAGCTAACCCACCATCTGCAAACATCAGCGCCGTGTGTTTTAAGTATCTCATCAACCTCAAGTGCATTTCCACCAGATTTACTCATCTTTTTACCCTGGGCATCAACCATAAACCCGTGAGTTAAAAGTGCTTTAAATGGAGGAATCTCCATTGCTCCAAGTGATGGTAGAAGTGACAATTGAAACCAGCCTCTGTGTTGATCTGAACCTTCAAGATAAAGATCGGCTGGAAAACCAATTCCCCTTTTTCTAAGAACAGAATTCCATGATGAACCTGATTCAAACCACACGTCAAATATATCCATTCCTTTTGAAAGAGTTTTCAGATCATCTATCGAATTCAACCAATCAGGTGAATCTGGATCATCGTTTGGATTATAACCTTCAAGCAGATCAGAAGCTTCAGCAAGGAACCAGATATTTGAGCCCTTCTCTCTTATTTTCT
>JAJCZR010000015.1 GCA_029262295.1 Deltaproteobacteria bacterium
GAAGTACTTCAAAGCTTTTGGGATGCAGGTTTAAGAACTATTCCCGGTGGCGGCGCTGAAGTGCTTACCAATAAAACGAGAAAGAAGATCAGCCCGCTTAAAATAAATGCAGATGAGTGGATGAAAATTACAAGGGAAGCGCACCTGATTGGTTTTAAAACCACAGCCACAATGATGTTTGGCCATTTTGAAGAAGATGAAGATATTTTGGAACATATAACCAGAATTAGAGATCTTCAGGATGAAACAGAAAATTTTCTAGCCTTTATCCCGTGGATTTTTAAACCTAAGAACACATTCCTTGAAAGAAAGCTTCCAAATGAAATAGGAGGCGACAGGTATCTTCGTGTTTTATCCGTTTGCAGGATATTTCTTGATAATTTTCAGCATATTCAGGGATCATGGTTTACTCTTGGCAAGAAAATGGGTTCCATTTCAATGAATTACGGTGCCAGTGATCTCGGCGGCACTCTTTACGATGAAAATGTGCTTGGCTGTGCTGAAAATAAACTTAGGTCTACTGTAGATGAACTCGTCCATATGATTAAAAGTGCAGGATTTACTCCAGCCAGACGAAACACCTTCTATGATGTTGTAGAAAAGTATTGATTAGTTTTTAGGGGTTAGTGGTTAGTAGTTAGGAAAAGATGCATGATATAGGTGTTGGGTTTTAGGGATTAGGTGTTTTTGTCATTCCAAATTTAATTTGGAATCCAGTATGGTGGGTAAAACTTACTATTGGCTAGAATCTTAATATTGTAGCAATCTAAAAAATTCTGAGACGTATTTAAAATCCTTGTCAATATTCTGGATACCGCATTACATTCGGCAGGATCAGCACAGGCAAGTGCGGTATAACAGATAATTAAGAATAATTTGCACCAGGCTTTGTTCCTGTCATCCTCTAGCGAAGCGAAGGATCTATATTTTTTCCTGTCATTCCCGAAATTAGTAGTCGAGAATCTAAAAAACTAAAGACCAGATTCCTGACAAACACACTCAGAAATAACAGAAACAAACTCAATCTAAATGTGTACACTTATAAACACCTTTACAAAAAGTAATAACATTTCATACTTAAACATTATTCTTCACTAAAAAAACCGGGGCAAAGTGTGAACAAAAAACTATCTTCAATTCTATTTACAGCTTTCATTATTCTTTTTTTATTATCATCGTGTGGATCAAAACGTACATTTGAGAAACAGCCGCCCATACAGAGACTTGCTGCTTATTCAATTTTAGAGATACAGGATTTCAGCTCCACTGTTCCACAGACTCCCGAACAACTTCCCTGGAAACTACCAAACGATATTGAAGATAAACTCATCGACAAAGAACTTTTTGTGGGAATCAGCAGATCACCCGTTGATATTAGCGAGAATGTTTTAGTGCTTCAGGGAACTATTACTGAAATCTATCCTTTAGAATGGTATAAACAGATTGTAAAAAGCGTAACAATTGCTATAAATGTTAAGTTTGTTGAGAAAGACACAGGGAATATAGTGGCAGATGCTGATTTTGAAGGAAAAGCAAAATGGGGAATTCTTGGAGGCACAAGAGTGTTTGCAGACATAAGAGTTGTTGACGAAATTGTTGCCTATATAGAAAGAAAATATAAATAACTATTTGTAACTATCTATCCTTACCATCCAGGAATCATCTTTTAGTTCTATATCAAATTCAACTTCACCGCAATAAGAAAAAACAAAATCAAAATACTCCAGGGCTGAGCTTGTGTGAACCGTTTTCCCTAAATAATCAGAAAGATCAGTGCTATTTAGCCCGCAGCATTCAGATGTAGAAAGCTCAAAATCAATTCCCCCAGAAAGTTTCTGCCCACCCTTTTTAATATCAACAATAGTTACAATCCCACTTGTTTTTTCAAACTCAATTTTAATATGCTGTACTGCGGGAGATTCCAAGAATATTTCAGCAAAAACATCATCAATACTATTTATATAAAATTCAGAATTCATTTATTTTGCTCATAAACTTTCTTGCACTTTCTGTAACAGAATAATAATTTATTGATTTGTTCTCATCTAAAAGAGCAGTCGAAATACCCACGCAAGCCACACCAGACATTAAAAATTCATTTATATTTTCAAGATTAATTCCACCCGTTACAAAAATATCGACAAATGGCAGTGGGTCTTTTAAAGCTTTTATATATTTAGGCCCGAGAAGTGAAGCAGGGAAAATCTTCACCATATCTACACTCAGCTTCCAGGCATTAACAATCTCAGATGATGTAAAAGCACCTGAAATAATGCTGGTTTCTCTGTCTTTACAGTAATTGATAATTTCAGGATCAGTGTGTGGGCAAACGATAAACTTTGCCCCAAGATCAATTGCCTGTTCGGCCATTGATATATCAAGAACAGTCCCGGCCCCAACTATTATATCCTCTATCTGAGCTAGTTCACGGATCAGTTTCTTAGCTCCGGGTGCTGTGGAGATAATCTCAATGTTTTTTATCCCACCATCTATACAGGCCTTCGCAAAATTATAGGAATCCTGGAAGTTATTCGATTTGATAACTGCAAAAATTTTATTCTGCTTTATAATTTCAATCATATTAAACAAATGAAAACTTTTGAAAATCAAGGCTTCATTAGGTATTTTAACTTGGTAAACAAAAAATATTAATAGGTATTAAAATGAATATCCCAAATAAAGAAATAGAAAAAAGAGTGGAAGGATTTATTGAGAGAAGTAAAGATCTTGGTCTAAAGGTTACTCCTCAAAGAATAGCAATCTATAAGGAACTGGCTAAAACGGAAGAGCACCCCAGCACTGAGATGATATATAATAACATTAAAGACTATTATCCTAATATCTCACTTACAACTGTTTACAGAACACTTGAGACATTTGAAAAAATGGGGCTTATATCAGTTGTGAATGTACTTTATCATGCTGCAAGATACGACGCCAACCTTGATCCTCACCATCACATAGTCTGTGTGAAATGCAGAAAGATTGAAGATGTTTATAATGAATCAGTAAGCTACTCCAACCTTAAACCAGAACTTGATGACTATGAAGTGCTTGGATACTCAGTGTTATTTAACGGGCTTTGTAAAGACTGTTCCAAAACTAAATCCTAGTTTTTTAAAGATTCAAAAAACTCCATAATATATTTTCCAGTTCCCCTCGGCCAGTTGTGCGGATAATATTTGCCTGAAGCTTTATGATCAATGTTATGTGGACACCATATAACAGGATTTACTTTATTGTTTTTATCATACTTTTTGCACTTTAGTTTTTTAGGTTTGCTTTTCTTACTTTTACGCTTCAAACCGTTGTTCTCAATAAACGAGTCTTTCACCCTAATCCCATTTTCAACTGAAACAAGCCTGTCTTTAGGATTATGAATAACCATTGCAGCGAATTCTCCTGAACAAAAATTAACTACTCCGCCGCCACCTAAACTGGCAACAGCTCTTATTTTAGCACCTCTCGCACACGCAAGGCTGTTGGCAAAAGATGCACCGAGTGAATGTCCAACAATAAAAATCCTGTCAAGATTAACGCAGTACTCTGTGGAAAGAAGAAAAAGAAGAAAATCAAATATCTCATAATCAAATACTGAGTTTCCATCACCCCACGAATTAGTTCCATCAATTGCTTTTAGTGAACGGGGATATACAAATATGGTTGGATCAGAGACAGATCTTTCAAGATCATAGTAACCTCTTACATCTCTGTTTGAATTTGTTCTACCATGAAATGCAAAAACGAGATCATGTGGTTTACCAGAGCTATAGTTTTCAGGAATTGAAATAATAAGATTTCTTAAGCTTCCTTTATAGAAATAATTTGTAGTGATAAAATCTGGCTTTGAAAAACCACAGCCAATTGACTTATTCACATCAGCTAAAGCTCCATTCGATAAAAATACAAAAGATATTGTTATAAATAAAATTCTGTACATATTTTATAGAGATTAATTATAGATTTGGTTCAGATTTAGTATAATTCTATTTTATACTGGTAATTTTAAAAGTTTAATAAAACGATGAAGATTCCTAAAGGTTTTGATGAAGCTATAGATTTTAGTCTACTTGACTCAATTTTCACAAGAAGGTCGAGAAGATTTGGCCTTGGGATGGAAATTCCTGAAGGCAACCTCAAATATAAATCAAAGCACGATCCGCACCCTCTTTCAGAACTTGAAGAGGCATTTTTGATCTGGGCAGGAACGGGAACAACCGGTTTATCACTCGGCGATCTTCCAAGAACGGGGATATCATGGCTCTTTCAATGGACGGGAAGAAGCTGGCCATGTTCATGCAACTCACACTCTACTGAACTTTTTTATACAAATGATGAAGGCACCTACATGGTAAAGCTGTTTGACCTTATGCCTGAGGACACTTCTATTTTCACTAATCTTAACAGAGAACAGCAGATGGAAAAAATCCTGGAGCTTTTTAATAAAAGCAGAATTAAAATTGAAGACGTAAGGGCCGATCTTCCAAAAGGAGAACCTGGGCTCTTTGATTTTAATGCCTGGAACTGTAACAAACCCGGAACAACCTTTTTTATTCCGGTTACAAATACAACGGTGGAATATATGGTGCTTCTTTTTATATATTTCGGGTCTAAATACGGCTTTAATATTGTTGATGAATTAAACGGCGGAAGATCATGTGGCCTCGATAAATGGATTGAAAAAGGATATATAAGAAAAGATGTAGAGCTTTCTCTTTTTGATTTGGAACTCAGGGTTTTAACCACACTAAATGTTGAACAGGCATTTATAAGCCAGAATATGAACCTTGCTCTTCAGGCACTTGGGCTCGGCGGCTGGACATTCACAGGGCTTCTGCCGCACTATGCACTTGGACTTGACCCAAAACACAAAGGATTAGGTTTTAGATTTAATCAACCAGACAAATCACTTAGATCAACTAAAGCACCCTACCCTGTTGGCCGTGATGGAGTATTTGAATCACTGTGCCCACCTTATGTAAATGATATGAATGAAGCAGTTGATAAATTTCTTTCAATGAGAGGAGAGTTCTGGAAAGAAGAAAATCCATATCCATATAAAGAACCTAAAAATATTCTGGAAGATGAATACCATCCTTCTGAGATCAGAATTCAAATTGTAAAAGACTTTTGCACTTATGTGTTTGAAAACTATGGGAGATTTCCTGCTTTTCTTGATCCGATGTTTGCAAGATTAGTGTTTCAGGCCCACCATTTGGATTTAGATTTTTACGACAAACACTTCAAAGAAGATTCATATCACGAAATGCATAAAGATCATTTCAATCTATGGCACCCTGAAGTAAAAGATCCTTTTTTATAAAAACTCTGACTAATTATAAGTTAAAGCCACTTCTTTCTTTTCATAAGGGTAACAAGACCAAAAGCTATTGATCCAACAATTATCCAGAAAAAAAGATAACTGTATTTCCACTCAAGCTCAGGCATATGAACAAAGTTCATTCCAAACACTCCGCACAGGAAACCAAGAGGTAAAAAAACCATGCTTAAAGCAGTGAGCCTGTTTACAATCTTGCTTGTACGATGGCTCACCATACCCATGTAAAGATGAAGCATCTCGTTTAATGCTTCCCTTTCAGCGGAAATATCTTCACATAGACGTTCAAGTCTCTCAGCTGTATGATCAAGAAAAGGCTGGGTACTTTCACTTACAAAAGGGGATCGTCTTGATCCAAGTTCATGCATAACATCCCTTGCAGCAAGAACAATACGACGGTAATGAAGGAGGTCGGAAGTAAGGTTTGAGACATGCTTAAATATATCGTCGTCAACCTGACCAAAAAGACTTATCTGGATTTTCTCCACTTCCGAAGATTGATCCCTTAGTGTTTCCCTATAAATATCGAGAATAAAATCTCCAATTTCATAAAGAAGAAATCCGGGAGATTTACTGAATTTTTGAAAATCTTCCTGATGAGTAGTTTTCATCTTATAAAGAAACAATGCCGGATCATGGACAAGCATTATCATACAGTTATTTATTAGGGCCACATCCACCTGGGAAGTAGTAACACGTGAATCGACAATTCGGGCTTCGGTAATAGTAAACTGAAGACATTTGGGATAAACCTCATACCTTGCTTCAACTTTATTGCAGTTAAGAAAATCCTCAATTGCCTTTTCGCTCACTGATTCAGTTTCAAGGATTGTTTTCAATTCATCAATATCAGAAGGTTCAGCTGTAATCCAGCAATAATTACCTGAACTTATCTGATCATGTATTTGCGAAGGCTCAATACTAAAATCAGCTTTGTTTTTAAAATCAAAAGCTTTAGCTACTAACATAATTAAATTAATCCATTATGTGGATTCTATTTTTTAACCCTTTCAAGGTAGTTCCCATTTCTCGTGTCTACTTTTATTTTATCGCCGTTATCAATAAAAAGTGGCACATTTATTACTGCTCCTGTTTCAATTGTTGCAGGTTTTGTTGTGCTTGATACAGTATCACCTTTTACTCCAGGCTCGGTATAGGTAACCTCAAATTCCACACTTGTTGGAAGCTCAATACCAATGGGATCACCCTCATGGAGCTGCACATCAACTTCCTGCTGCTCTTTCATGAATTTTTCAAGATCACCAATCACATCATGGTTCATTGGAAACTGCTCATAGGTTTCAATATCCATAAAATGAAAAGCAATATCGTCTTTATAAAGATACTGCATTTTCTTTCTTTGAAGCTCAGGGGTAGTGAATGTTTCACCTGACCTGAATTTTTTTTCCTGCACTGCCCCAGTAATAATATTTTTAAGTTTTGCTGTAACAATCGCCCCCTGACGGCCCATTTTGGAGCTTGAATACTCTGTTATTTCCCACATTTCACCTTCGTATTCGATCTTAATTCCTTTATAAAATCTGCTTGTATCAACTACTCCCAATTTTTTAAACCTCCAGATCTTTAAATATCATCTTTTACTATAGAGAAGCCCGTGGCATAAGATTCATCCATACTTTTTTCTGAAACTTTATAATCTTCTGATGCCCATTTTCCAAGATCTATCATCTTGCACCTTTCGGAACAAAAAGGGCGCCACTTATTTCCAGACCATTCAACATTTTCTTTACAATATGGGCAAGATACAATGAGTTTTGTTTTCATAATAATCAAGAATCTTCCTTAAAAATTGCTGCTTCCACAAGCCCGCATATAATATGCCCCACTGTTATATGAATTTCCTGGATCCTGGGTGTTGATTTTGAAGGCACCTGAATAATAAAATCTGAAATTTCTTTCAATTTTTTTATATAACTCCCTGAAAAAACAACTGTTGAAGCACCAATTTCCTTAGCAGCCTTTAACCCCTCAATCACATTTGATGACTTCCCACTGGTTGTAATGCCAACCACTATATCATCCTTTGAAGCAAGGGTTTTAACTTGCCTGGAAAAAATATCGTTGAAAGAAGAATCATTGGTAATTGAAGTTATCAAAGAGCTGTCTGTTGTGAGTGCAATGGCAGCAAGCCCATTTCTATCCTTATTGTTAAACCTATTTACAAATTCGGAGGCCAGATGTTGGCAGTCGGCTGCACTACCGCCGTTACCAAAAAACAAAATTTTTCCACCCGATTTTAAAGAATTAATAAAAGCATTTGCAACTTCCTCAATAATTTCGCATGAATCTTTTGCAAACTGAAGTTTAAGATCAGCACTTTCCCTTAAAATTGAAATTATTGTCTCTTTCATTACTTAAGTTCTCCTGAACATTTTTTCCAAAACATCATAAGATATTTCGCTAGCTATTGGCCTTCCATGAGGACAGGCATGAGGAAAATCACATTTGTCGAGATCCCTGAAAAGATAAGCCACTTCGTCAGAAGAGAGCTTCTGATTAGCCCTTATTGAACTATGGCATGCTATTGTTGCACATACGAGATCAAGACTTTGTTTTATGCTTTTGCCCTCACCAAAGTTATCTATCTCATTTAAAAGGTTTAAGAATATCTCTTTATAGGAACTATTCAAAAGAAAAGCAGCGACTGAGCGGAGCCTGAGTGTGTTTTTACCAAATATATCAAAATTAAAACCAAGCTTGTTAATATCATCGCTGAACTGCTGCGCAATGCTAAACTCCTGTGGTGTCATTTCCAAAACTTCCGGGAGCAATAGTTCCTGAGTTTGAATTATATTTTCTTCAATATATGCCTTTTTTATTTTTTCGAAATTAACCCTCTCGTGCGCTGCATGTTGATCAACAACAATCATTCCAGATTCTGTCTCACAAACAAGATAAAGTTTTCCAATCTGGCCAATAAATTTTAAATTGGAATGATAGTTTTTATTACCAACATCCTTTGAAATATCATTCTTGCTGCTTTCAACTGAACTATAATAATTTTTATTATTTTCAAGGGATTTTTCTTCAGAAAATTGTGCTTTATTATCTACTCTCGTCTCATAAAAACTTGTGAACCTGCCAGAGCTTGAATCTTCACCACCATATCCCGTTTTTGATTGCTGGTCTTGATAAAAGTTTTTCAAGGCATTCTCAGCCCTTTTTTTATAACCTTTTATCCATGGGGCCTCATTAAGCATAGTTTTTATGGAGTGTTTAATAGTCTCACCCACTACATACTGGTTTTGAAATTTAACCTCACTCTTAGTAGGGTGAACATTCACATCAACATCCTTTGGATCAACATAAATAAAAATTACCCCCTGCGGAAAACGGCCTTTCTCTATAAGGTTCCCGTATGAATCCATTACTGATCTGTTTATAAACCTGTCCCTAAGGGGCCTTGCATTAACATAAGTATAAAGCTTTTGCATTGATGTTCTATTCTCAAGCGGGCTTGAAAGATACCCCTCAACCTTAATACCTTGATTTTGAAATCCAATTTCAAAAAGCTCAGTGTTTGGGATTATTTGTAAAATTCTATCCTTTTGTGAATCCCTTGAAGGATAGTGGGATATTTGTCTCTCTTCAGAAAAAACTTCAAAAGATATATCAGGATTACTTATGGCCTGCCTTTGTATTACTTCGTTAATTCTGAGAAGTTCGGTTTCGGGTTTTCTTAAAAACTTGAGCCTTGGCCTAGTATTAAAAAAAAGATTTTTAACTTCTATAGTTGTTCCCTGTGGGGCCCCTTTTTCTTTTACGCTTTTTATTACACCACCTTCAATCACAATCTCAGTTGCACCCTCACTATCTTTAAGCCTGCATACAAGAGTGAATCTTGATACACTGGCAATACTTGGAAGAGCTTCACCTCTAAAACCAAGTGTGTTTAGTGAAAAAAGGTCATCTACATCTTTTATCTTGCTTGTCGCATGACGCTCAAGGCTCATAAGGGCATCATCCCTTGACATTCCATAGCCATTATCAACCACCCTAATCAACCTTTTTCCACCCGATTTGAGGTAAACAGATATTTTTGAGGAACCAGCATCCACTGAGTTCTCGAGCAGCTCTTTCACTACGGATGCAGGCCGTTCAACAACCTCACCAGCTGAAATCTTTGAAACCAAAATGTCGGGAAGTATTCTTATTTTGCCCATAAAGCAGATCGGAAATATTAAATTTGAGGTGAATTAAAATATCTTGCTGATTAGAAGGAAAAAAACAATTACAACTGGCACTATCACTGAAGCCACTGAAAGAATTGAGTAGATTGAGAGAGTTTTCTTTGCCTTTATACCAAAAACATCTTCAGACTGATTTTTAATAATATCTATATATTTTCTAAACATGGTTATTAGGTTTATCTTAATTTTTTTGCTGTTTTTTCATCTTCTCATCTTTCTCGGCTTTTACTTTTTTAAGTGAACCGATTAATGAATCAACTTCAACTGCAGCAAGTGTTATAAGCTCAATTGTTCCTCTTGAGCAAAGGTCAACTGATATTTTACCAATAGTCTCATTATCAGGTGCTTCAACAATATTCACAAAATCATACTCACCCAAAGTTGCATACTGCTCAAGTATACTCACACCAATTTTTTCAAGCTCTTTGGCTACTTCCCTTATTCTTTCAGGCCTTTCCTTGATTGTTATACGGCCTTCATGTGTTAATTTACTCAGCATTATATAAAGTGCCATTTTAAACTCCAAAATGAAAGTTGGGATTTATATACATTTTTCCATACTATCTATCAAGTAACAAACAATAATGTTTCTGTTTAAAAAACTGGTAATGTATAATAAAACTTCAAATAATTTCCAAGAGGCCAAAATGCTAAACTTACACTCTAAAATTTTAAACTACATTTCAATAATACTGCTTGTTTTTCTAACCGTACAAGCACAAAACGTATTTGGGGAAAGCAATAATGCAAAACAAGACATTGTGGTTAAAGATTATACATGGAAGTCTTACGGACCTACCAGACCTGCAATCCTGAAAGACATCACGTTAAAAAACCTCAGCCTTACCGATTACACAAACATTGAAATTGAAATAGATTTTTATTCAAAATCAGGCACTCCTCGTGGCTCTATAAGGGGAGTTGTGAAAGAAATTTTACCAGCAGGTAGTGAAGTAACCTACAACAATATCAAATTTGGGATTATGAATACCATTCTTGAAGACTCAACGGCAAAAGTTGTTAAAGCAAAAGAAGAAGGGGCTGGCCCAATATCTTTTGTGGGAAGATCAATTGTAATAAAAGAAGTTGAATTCGGTGAGGCCCAATTTGGAACTGAAGCTTTTATCAAGAAAATAACCCTTGAAAATAAAACAGACATAAATTACAAGAATGTGAAAGTTAAGATCAGCGACCTTGGTGTGCAGGGGGCAAAAGTTGGTTATGAAGGATATGTTAATAAAATCAAAATAAATAAAGTTATCCCTGCAAATTCAACTGTAACATTGGAGAATATAAATATTGGATTTACACACCCGGATTCAAAAGAAAAACTTGTGACAGTTTCTGAAGCGACGCCAGTATCAACTAAAGAGCTAAAATATTTATATGGAAAACAAAAAGATTCCGTAAAAATAACTCAAGGTGCACAGATTAGCGAAAAAGAGAAAAGATTGTCTCTTGTCCAAAGATATAGACAATCGCTCAAAGAAAAAAATATCAAGGTTAACGACCCAGGCCAGCCCCAATCATCTTCTGATAAAAATGAAGATGGGGATATGAGTTTTTCTATTGTTGAAGAAGCAGAAGAAAAGGTCATTGCTAAAAAGGAAATAAAAGAAGAAATAAAGGTAGAGCCTCAACCTTCTCCTAAAGTTTCGGTTGAAAAGAAAATAGTTGAGGCAAAGAACAAAACCCCGGAAACAAAGCTTCCTGAGTTTGAAGAAAAAGTTGAAGACAATGAAGATGAATTCATTTCCACTCTGCAGCCAATAGAAGCATCAGAGGAAATAGCAGTTGATACAACTGAAAACCAGAACGAACTTATCGAAGATTCACAAGAAAAAGAAGCAAATATGGTTGAGATCGAGGAGACTCCACAAAGAGATATTGTTGTTAAAGAAGAAGTTGAAACTCCCGAGAAAATTGAGATACCCTCTGTAAACACTGAAGTTGCTTCTACATCAGATTTTTCAAATGATTCACCAGGTAGCCCTAACAGCAACTCATTATCAACAGATAGCGATGAAAGTTTTGGGAATGATACTGATAGTTCTGGAAGTGATATAACATTTAGTGATGATGAGGATCTCGAAACTGCATCAATAAGAGATTATAATGTTGCTTTCGATGACGAAGTGCCATTGCCAAAACAAGACCTTGTTGTTAAACAATTCTCATGGGGAAGCGGAATTCCAGGAACACTTGGAAGATTAAGAAAACTTACACTTGAAAATATAAGCAGGATTGCCTATACAGATATTGATATTCTGGTTGAATATTTTTCCCCAACTGGCATTCCTCTTGGTTCCAGCCAGTTTAAAATTACAGAGAAGGTTATTGCCCCGAATGAGACTAAGGAGTTTAAGAATATAGATGTTGGTCTTGTGCAGCTAATACCAGATGAGTCTTATATAAAAATATCTGTAAGAAATGCTAAAGATATCTAGCCTGAAGAAGCCATATCGCCAGCTAATAGCTGAGTTGCTTCATCAATCACTTCATTAAGCCTGTCTTTGAACTCACTAATTCCGCCCAAAGGAATTACAATACACGATCTTCCACCACTTAATTCAGTAATTCTTAGGTACTTTCCTTTATGATTTTCCTTTACATCAAAAAAGAATCTTTTTGACTCAATATCAATGTGTTTACTTGTATGTTCTTTTTCGGGTCTTTCCATTTTGCTCTACCTCCACCACTTACCTTGCCGCATGATTGAATTTATTGGGATGGAAATAATAACTCTAAAAAGAAAAAAAGCAAATCCCTAAAATCCTGTAAAAACTGGTGTTTTACATTTATTTAATTTAGAGATAATCTTCAAAAGTAATATGGCAAGAATAAGGATAGACCTTCCATCAAAATACACATTTTCAACTGAAATCAGTGTTAGAATAAGCGATATAAACTATGGAGGGCATCTTGGCCACGAGACATTTCTCTCACTATGTCATGAAGCAAGGGTAAGGCTTCTTGCAAAGCATGATTTCTCCGAGATAGACATAGATGGTGCAGGATTGATAATGGCGGATGTAGGTGTAGTTTACAAATCAGAATGTTTTTACGGTGACGTGGTTAAAGTCAGTATTGGGGTTGGGGATCACGGAAAAAGATCATTTGAATTTACCTACCTTCTAGAAAATAAAAAAACCTCCACAGAAATTGCTAGGGCAAAGACAGGGCTTGTATTTTTTGATTATAAAAACAGAAAAACGGTGTCTATGCCAAAGACATTTAAAAATGTGTTTTTTAATAACAAGTAAACAAAAACTTAAAGTTTAAGGCACTATTTAACCTTCTTCTTCCTGTTTCAGTTTGATCTTATAACCTAAATACCTTGTGGACTTTCCTCTTTGAAGCAAAAACAATGAAAGTTTTTCCTCAGGTACCTGCTCTACAAACTTATTAAACACTTCAACACTGGTAATATCTGTCTTATCAACTTTCAAGATAATATCACCTGGTCTTAAACCTGCATCCCAGGCACCACTTCCTCTTTTAACATTTGTTATTATTACGCCGCTCTTCTTGTCAAGATTATATCTCTCAGAGATTTGTGGGGTAATATCTTTAACGATAATTTCTCTTTGTTCATCTTCGGTTTTTTCTTCTGATTTTTTAGCCTTTTCATCTTTTAGTTCACCAAGCTCAACAGTAATATTAACAACCTTACCTTCTCTTAGAGCCTTTAAACTTTTGGATTCTCCGGGGGAAGCCACTCCCACCATTTTTGTAAGATCAGAAAACTCATCAATCCTTGTTCCTTCAAATTCAACTACAATATCACCTCTTTTGAGGCCTGCTTTATCAGCTGGGCTGTCCGGGGTAACATCAGCAACCAATGCACCTTTGGTATCCTTAAGCCCAAGGCTCTCGGAAATTTCAGGTGTTATAGCCTGAATAAGTACGCCCAACCATCCTCTTGTAACCTTTCCCTCAGAAGTAAGCTGGGTAATAATATTTTCGGCAAGGTTAACTGGAATTGAAAATCCTATTCCCTGCCCTCTTGCAACAATTGCTGTGTTTACACCCACAACTTCTCCTTTTAAATTAAAAAGTGGCCCACCACTGTTTCCAGGGTTAAGCGGGGCATCAGTCTGAATGAAATCATCATAAGCCCCAAGACCAAGTGATCTTCCCTTTGCACTTACTATCCCGGCAGTCACCGTGTATCCAAGCCCAAAAGGGTTTCCTATTGCCATTACCCACTCACCAATTTTAAGATTGTCGGAGTTTCCTAAGACAACTGCTTCAAGATCCCCATCGGGTTCAATTTTTAGAACTGCAAGGTCTGTTTTTGGATCTTTACCCACAACTTTTGCTTCATATTTAGAGCCATCCTCCAATACAACTTCCACATCCTCAGCCCTGTCAATCACATGATTATTAGTTACCACATATCCGTCTTTACTGACTATGAAACCAGAGCCAAGTCCCTGCCTTTTAAACTCTTTTTGGGGAGTATCTCCAAAAAACTTTTTAAAAAAATCTTCGAAAGGATCTTTATCTCCAAAAGGGGAGTTATTGGGAATCCCTGGAAATATACCTCTTTGCTTTACAACGCTTGTGGTGCTTATATTTACAACTGAAGGCTTTTGAGATTCAACAAGATCCGCAAATGATGGGAATTGCCCTTGCTGAGTGTAGGTTCCTTCTTTTTTGCTGCTTTTATTTAGCTCAATTGGAGATTTTTTCTCTTTTTCAGCGTCTTTTTCTATTTTTTCAGTTTTTTTAGTTTCAGGTTCGTTTTCATCAATCTTTTTACAAGAAGTAAAATTCACAAAAAAACACAGTAGTAAAAGTGGTACAAAAAACTTCTTCATTAAAAAGCCTCCTGGCGAAATATTAAAGAAATAATATAGCCATGAAAAGTCCTTAAGCAAGAAATTAATACATTTAAAGGGAATAAATGGATTTTAAAGGGTTAAACTATCTACAATTTTACCTACAGTCTCATCCACTGATAAACCATCAGTATCAATAGTGATATCAGCTTTTCTATAAAACTTCTCCCTTAAAGTTAAAAGCTCTGAAGCCTTTTCAAATGCGTTTTCCACATTTAAAAGAGGCCTTTTAGAACCGCTCTTCACCCTTTTCCAGATACTGTCTATATTGGCATTCAAATAAACAACTTTGCCATTGGAGTTCATCAACTGCCAATTTTCATCTTTCAGGACAACTCCCCCGCCAGTTGAAATAACTGCGTTGTAACTTTTAGATGAAACACTTTCCAGTATTTTGGTTTCAGTATCCCTGAAAAAATCTTCACCTTTATTCTTAAAAACATCTTTGATAGTAGATTTGCAAAAAGAGGCTATTTCTATATCAAGATCATAAAATGGTAGCCTCAGGTTTTTGGAAAGCACTTTTCCAATGGTTGTCTTGCCGGCACCCATAAAACCCACAAGATATATATTCTCTTTTTTTCTATGTTCACTCACAACTTTTTTAAAAGATCAAAAGATCTGTCGGCGTTTTTAACATATCCAACAACAAACTTCTCAACATATTTACCAATAATATCACACTCAATATTAACTTTATTTCCGGTCTTTATATCTGAGAAAATAGTTTCCTTTTGAGTATGAGGAATGATATTTACAGAGAATCTGTTACCCTCCACCAAATTAACGGTGAGGCTTACCCCATCAACAGCTATTGACCCTTTTTGAATTACATACTTTGAAAGAGCTTTAGGTAGTGAAAACCATAATTCAACTGACCCGCCTTTCTTTAACACTGATTCTGTAATGCCCAATCCATCTATATGGCCAGTTACCATATGTCCGCCCATTCTTTCACCAACTTTAAGTGACCTCTCAAGGTTTAACCTGCTTTCGGTGTTCAAATCACCAAGATTGCTTTTGGAAAGGGTCTCGGCTGAGGCATCAACAGAGAAATCAGAACTTCCAATATCAACAACTGTAAGGCATGTGCCATTCACAGCTATACTTTCCCCCATCACTATCTCAGAAGCATCAATTCTATCAACACCAATTGTAAAGCTGGCTTCTTTTGACTTTTTATTAATAGCCCTAACTTTACCGATGTCTTCAATTATTCCCGTGAACATCTTTTTCCTTCTTGGTAAACAGTATTCCAAATATAAAAATTGAGATTGCCCCCACTGTTATTGCCGAATCAGCAATATTGAAAGGAGGCCAGTTAAGAGAAGAGTTTCCAACCCAATGAAAATTAAGAAAGTCTGTCACATAACCAAGCCTGAACCTATCAATAGAATTGCCCAAAGCCCCACCCAGGATTAAACCCAGGCAAAACCTGATTATTTTTTCATTTTCATCTAGTTTTTGAAGAAATATAAAAACTGCCACTATAGCCAGGATCAAAACCAGTGCAAAAAATGGATACCTTATGCTATCAGGCATATCACGAAGCATTCCAAAGGCAACCCCTGTATTACGTATATTTGTAAAATCGAGGATTGGCAGAATTTCAATCTTCGAGTAAAGTGGGATTTTCATTACAACAAGCCACTTTGTAAATTGGTCAAGGGCAACTACAATTAATGTTATCAATAATACAGGTAAATGTTTTTTCATAACTAAAACGTCCTCTCATTGGCAGAAAAATCCCTTTTAATCGCCCAGTTTGTTCTTTTAATAAAATTTTCTGTAAAATCCACTGAGCCACCATCAGGATCAATTATCAATTTTTCCTCAAAAGTTTTAAGTGCAAGATTATATCTTTTATTAATATAGTGAGAAATGCCAAGCAGGCTTATGTTTTCAAGTTGCAGATCTTTTGTAGGTAAACCCAAAGAGTCTGCATAGAAAAAGTATTTAGAAGCAAGATTATAATCTTTATTGTTAAAATGTATCCTGCCCAGAAGATAATGAGCGGGCGAAAAATCGGGATATGAGTGAATTATATCGTTTAATATTCCAACCTTTTTTATTTTATCTTTGGTTGTAAAATAATTAGCAAAAGCATTTCTTATATCTGCGTTATAACTATCAAGGGCTATTTTTATATCAATTTCCTGAGATATATTTGGCGTTAAAGATTTATTTTTTAATAACTTAAACTGTTTTAGGGCTTCGTAGTAATCTCCATTTTTCCAAGTAATGTTAGCCTTTAGGTTCTCTATTATGTTTTTGTTTGTTCCTTTCATTTTACTTTCTTTGGTTACCGAATTAAAATCTTTATAGTCTTGGTCGTAGTAGTTTGAATATGCAAGAAAAGTTGTTAGATCAGGGTTATCTTTGTCAATATTAAGTGCCTTTTTAAAATATTTAGTTGCAAGGCTCATCCTGTTTTCGCTGTAGGCATTAATCCCTTTTATCTTGTATACTTCAACTTCTCTTGGACAATAACCTCCAAATAATCCTTTATCAGTAAATTTTCGGGCAGAAAGTTCTTTTTCCATTTCATTTATTTCAATCCCACTTAAAAACTTTTTCCATGAATTTGTAAGTTCGGTAATGCTTTTTCCATATATATCGGGCTTTCCGGTTCGATAAAACTCTTTAAACTTCTCTATTCCAAATGTATCAACAAGATATCTGCAAAATGAACCCATAAGTGTATAGCTTTTTGCACCTGGTGAATACCAAAAACCCACTCCGAGTATATTTTTTATCTCCGGGGCAGTGCCAGATTCTACAAGATTTTTAGCGAGCTTGTGCCTGGAAAGCCCTCTTATATCCCAGTCAGAAGCCACGGCTATTCCTTCAACCAAACCATAACTTGGGCTTATTTTAAGAAACCTGGTCCCAAATTCTGCTGCCATCACATGCACAAGCTCATGTTTTAGAAGATCGAGCGGAAAAGAATCATAAATAAGGTGAATTTCTCCATGAATTGGATTGGCAATGGTTGTACTGCCAGCACCAATAAGTTTTTTGCGCATACCTTCATCAGGATATATAAACGAATGGATTTTTTTATCCGACTTTAATTGCAAAAAATCTTCGAGCTCAGCATATCTCCATTCATGATCCTCAACAATAAGCTCAATCTCATCAGCAGTTTCATAAAAAGGTGAGTAATGAATGTAAAAATGATCCGTTTCAATAGTGGCGGTAAGATAATTTTTGGTTATAAAGTCTTTACTATGTGTAAACCCAAGTTCTTCTTTTTTTATAAAGCCAATTAACACAACCGTAAAAAGAAAAATAATAATAAAGATATTGTGAAAGCCAAACTTGTAATTTTTAAACCCGGGCAGTAACTCAACAAATTTTAGGAGAAAAAAAGCTGCTGCTAATACAATAAGCCTGTAGACAACAAGAGTCTGGCTAATTGGAATTATCCTGTCATATATTGGCCCCGGAAAATAACCTAAAACAGGGTTATAAAAGAAAAGATGTGATTTTGAGTATAATTCAAACAAACTATAACAAATTATCAATATAAGAAGGATTGATCCTATAAAAAAGCCCCTTCTTTTAAATACATATCCGCAAAATATACCAATTGCTGTTGCAAAAATTGTTGTAACAAATGGTAAAAGAAAAAAGAACAACAAACCTTTTTTAAAAGAGCAATAACCATTAAATGATGAGCCTATGATCCCGGATATAAAGGGGATCATTAATATTAGAACGTTCAAAAAAAGGACTGAGTAAATCACATCTTCAATTCTTGCCCTTCCGAAATAAGCGCTTTGCTTGTAATCACCTACTATCTCAGAAGAAATAAACACACAAATAAATGAGATTATAAAAGAGATAACAACTGAAAATTCATAGCCAAGGGAGTTAATGAGTGGAAAGAAATGAATTGATATAGAAAAGACAAGGACAATCAAGAATGAAAATAAAACTTTTTTTCTGAGTATTAGATTGAGTAAAGACATTTAATTTTAGCCACTAATTAATTTAAAACTTATCGGGACTTTAACCCAGGTGGAAACTGACACACCTTTATTTTTTGCGGGAATAAACTCCCATTTTTTTACTGCTGTAATCGCGCTTTCATCAAGCACCTTAAAACCTGAAGCCTTTAGAAGCTTTAGTTTACCAACAGAACCATTTTCAAGCACGTAAACATCTATAACTACTTCACCTTCATAACCTCTTTTCTTCGCAATAATAGGGTATTCGGGTTTCGGTGAAAATTTATATGAAGGAAAAACAAATGATTTTTGATTTACCTCAGGGTTTTTCTCAGTTTTGAATGAAGAATTCGATGAGTTGGCTTCTTTTAATCCATTTTTATTAGTAATTTTTTGTTTTTTTATTTCTAGAGAGTTGTCAGCAAAAATTGATTTTAGGGCTTTATTTTTAGAAACAGCTTTTTTCTTTTGCTGACCCGCTTTAACATTTCTTTTTGCAACTGGTTTTGAAATTTTATTTTGTATGTTGTTATCAGATTTTTTATTTACTGGCGGACTAAATTCTTTAACACTTACATAGCTGAGTTCATAGTCTTTTTTTGCAACTCTATCAGAACTGAGAAAAAAGGAGATTGATACGATCAATAAAAAATGTATCAGAATGGAGATTATCAAAAAAATTTTCAATCAAAAACTCCTTTGTCATTCTATTTCAAGTATTACAAACTCCCTCAAGCCACCAGGGGTCCTTACTCTCACATCCTCATCAACCTGTTTACCTATTAAAGCCCTTCCAATTGGGGAAGTAATTGAAATAATTCCTTTGTCAGGATCTGTTTCATCTGCCCCTACAAGTTGATACTTCCTAGTTTCACCTGAATCAATATCCTCTAATGTTACAGTTAGACCAAAAACAACCCTGTCTTTATTTGCAATTTTTTCAGGGTCAATAACTTCTGCCCTGCTGAGCTTACTTTCAAGCTCCTGGATCCTTCCTTCCACAAAAGACTGGCGGTCTTTTGCAGTTTCATATTCAGCATTTTCAGAAAGATCGCCAAGATCCCTTGCTTCCGATATTTGTCTGATGACATCCTGGCGCTCAACTGTTTTTAATCTGTGAAGCTCTTCAAAAAGCTTTTTATATCCTTTTGGTGTGATAGGCACTCTATCAACAGACATAGATAATCCTCCATACTACTTACTTACATAAACTAATAATATTCCTGTAAAGCCTTAACACTCAAGCCCTCTTTTAACATCACCTCAATTGCCCCCACAGATGCATTTGCACCTGCTAAAGTTGTAAAATAAGGAACATTGTTCATAAGAGCGGTCCTTCTTATTGAGTAAGATTGTGCAATCTCTTTTTTTCCAAGTGTTGTGTTTATTACAAGATTAACATCTCCATTTTTAAGATAATCAACAATATTGGGCCTTCCTTCAATAACTTTTTTTACCGTTTCACAACTAATGCTGTTCTTTTTTAAAAAATCAGAAGTGCCTTTTGTAGCAATTAAATTAAATCCCAGTGAAATAAGTTTACCTGCAATATTTACTATCTTTTCTTTCTTATCCTCATCTTTAATACTGATAAAGGCCATTCCACTT
Organism: Deltaproteobacteria bacterium; assembly: GCA_029262295.1. Lineage (GTDB taxonomy): Bacteria > Desulfobacterota_D > UBA1144 > Nemesobacterales > Nemesobacteraceae > JAJCZR01. Next base: position 19,955 of record JAJCZR010000015.1, read on the forward strand.
AGCGGCAGTTTGTTACCGGCAGCAAGCTGGGATTTGGCAAAAGCCTTGTTAATATCCTCATCAATTCCCATCACCTCACCGGTGGATTTCATCTCAGGGCCAAGAATTGTATCAACACCAGAAAACTTAACAAAAGGAAAAACTGATTCTTTAACGCAAAAATGTTTTGGTACAATCTCTTCGATAAAATCAAGTTCTTTGAGAGTTTTTCCAATCATTACTTTTGTTCCTATATTTGCAAGCTGCACACCAATTGCCTTACTCACAAAAGGCACTGTGCGGCTTGCTCTCGGATTTACTTCTATGAGATAAACTTCATCATCTTTTATTGCAAACTGAATATTCACAAACCCTTTCACATTTAAGGCAAGGGCAAGTTCTTTGGTCTGTCTTTTTATCTCATCAATAAGATCTTTACTCACTGAGAAAGGAGGAAGCACCATTGCACTATCTCCTGAGTGCACGCCAGCTTCTTCAATATGTTCGAGTATTCCGGCAACTACAACAGTCTGCCCATCGGAGATAGCATCCACATCAAGCTCTTTTGCATCTTTTAAAAATTTATCTATAAGGATCGGACGATTTGGGGCAACCTGCACAGCCTCATCAATATACCTCTTTATTGATTCCTCATCGTAAACTATCTCCATCGCACGGCCGCCAAGCACATATGAGGGCCTCACAACCACAGGATAGCCTATCTTCTCAGCAATCTTCAAAGCCTGGCTTTCACTTCTTGCAATACCACTTTGTGGTTGTTTAAGTCCAAGCTCCAATATAAGGTCTCTGAATCTTTCTCTGTCTTCTGCAAGATCAATGCTTTCAGGTGAAGTGCCGATTATTTTCACACCTCTCTCTTCAAGTGGAATGGCAAGCTTTAATGGGGTTTGCCCGCCGAGGTGAACAATAACTCCATCGGGTTTTTCCCTTTCTATTATTGCAAGAGTGTCTTCAAGAGTAAGTGGTTCAAAGTAAAGCCTATCGGATGTATCATAATCGGTACTAACAGTCTCAGGATTACAGTTGATCATTATAGATTCATAGCCCTCTTCTTTAAGTGCAAATGATGCATGAACACAGCAATAATCAAATTCAATACCCTGCCCGATCCTGTTTGGTCCTCCTCCAAGAATGATCACTTTTTTATTGGAAGTGGGATGGGCCTCACTTTCATTCTCATAAGTTGAATAAAGATAAGGAGTATAAGCCTCAAACTCACCTGCACATGTATCAACCATCTTAAAAGCAGGTTTAATCCCATTAATTTCCCTGAAAGATTTAATCTCACTTTCAGTTTTGTTAAGAAGAGTAGAAAGCCTTTGATCGGAAAACCCCATCTGTTTTGCTCTTTTCAAGGAAAAGCTCTCAATTTCTTTACCTTTTATTTCAGATTCAAAATCTACTATTTGTTTTATATTATGAAGAAACCAGGGATCAATCTGGCTTTGAGAGTAAACCTCTTCAACAGACATTCCGGCCCGAAAAGCATCAGCGATATACCATAACCGCTCTGAATTAGGGACCCTTAATTTTTCGTGAATTAGATCTAAATCAGTGGTTTTTTCTTCAAAACCATAAGAATCGATCTCTAAAGACCTTATTGCCTTTTGTAATGATTCTTTGAACGTCCTACCAATAGACATCACTTCACCAACCGACTTCATCTGCGTGGTCAAAGTGGAGTTAGTCTGAGGAAATTTTTCAAATGCAAATCTTGGTATCTTTGTAACAACATAATCGATTGTCGGCTCAAAAGAGGCTGGTGTATACTTCGTGATATCATTCGATATTTCATCAAGGGTATATCCAACTGCCAGTTTTGCCGCAATTTTAGCAATAGGAAAACCTGTTGCTTTTGAGGCGAGTGCAGAGCTTCTTGAAACCCTTGGGTTCATTTCGATAACAATCATTTTTCCATCTTCAGGGTTTACAGCAAACTGAATATTTGACCCACCTGTCTCAACACCAATTTCTCTAATAATATCCACTGATGCATCCCGCATCTTTTGATATTCTTTATCGGTGAGTGTTTGAGCCGGAGCGACGGTAATGCTATCTCCTGTGTGCACACCCATTGGATCAAGATTTTCAATTGAACAGATAATCACAACATTATCCATTGCGTCTCTCATTACTTCATATTCATACTCTTTCCACCCGAGAGCTGATTCTTCTATCAGAACTTCACTCACTGGACTAAGATCAAGGCCTGATTTTGCAAATTCTTCAAACTCTTCTTTATTATAGGCAATACTTCCGCCTGTGCCCCCAAGTGTAAAAGAAGCCCTGATTATAAGTGGAAACCCTATCTCTTTTACCACTTCCCAGGCTTCATCCATATTATGGGCAATTCCGCTTTTAGGAACATCAAGCCCAATCTTGCTAATAGCATCCCTGAAAAGCTCCCTGTTCTCAGCCTTCTTTATGGCATCAAGTTTCGCACCTATGAGCTCAACACCATTTTGCTCTAGCACCCCGGATTCTGCTAACTCCACGGAAAGATTAAGCGCAGTTTGCCCACCTATTGTTGGAAGAAGTGCATCAGGCTTTTCCTTTATTATTATTTTTTCGAGAATCTCCGGCACAAGTGGCTCGATATAGGTTTTATCTGCAAAAGTGGGATCAGTCATTATTGTTGCAGGATTACTGTTAACAAGCACTATTTTAAACCCCTCTTCTCTCAGTGCCTTACAGGCTTGTGTTCCAGAATAATCGAATTCGCAGGCCTGCCCTATTACAATGGGCCCTGATCCGATTACAAGAATGGTTTTTATGTCAGTTCTTTTTGGCATTAAATGCAACAAAAGGGCCAAGCCTGTAAAGTTCGTTAATACTAAAACGCATCTTTACAATGCAGCCCCCTGAACCTCTCAGATAGACTTTTTAGACTTAAAAATAGGTCTCTTTTTTATACCTTATTATATTTTTGGTAGCAAATAATTAAGTGGTTTAACAAAGAAAGGAAAGATTTGGCTGAAGCAATCAATTGAACGAGTTTGGGGGGTTGTCAGGTGACTACTCCAGCCAAATATTATAAATTCTAGATACTAATTAATGCAAAAAAGTTTCCATTTTTCAATTATCTATACGAAAATATATCGACCATCAGTTTCAATATTTTTAGTAACTACAAAATTAATAATAACAGATATTACTCAGTTGGAACATAAATTCTTCCACCAGAACCAGAAAATTCTTCCGATTTCTCATCAAGGCCTTTCTTGAGAGCTTCAACCTCAGTGATTTCATGCTTTTGGGCATATTCCCTTATGTCCTGAGTTATTTTCATCGAACAAAATTTTGGCCCACACATTGAACAGAAGTGAGCAACCTTTGCACCATCAGCAGGAAGAGTTTCATCATGAAAACCACGTGCCGTATCAGGATCAAGCGAAAGATTAAACTGATCGTTCCACCTAAATTCAAACCTAGCCTTGCTTAAAATATTATCTCTAAGTTGAGCAGAAGGGTGTCCTTTTGCAAGATCAGCTGCATGTGCTGCAATCTTATAGGTTACAACACCATCCTTTACATCTTTTTTGTTTGGAAGCCCAAGGTGCTCCTTAGGTGTAACATAGCAAAGCATTGCTGTACCAAACCAACCAATCATAGCTGCACCAATAGCAGAAGTAATGTGATCGTAACCAGGGGCTATATCAGTTGTAAGTGGCCCAAGCGTATAAAACGGTGCTTCTTTACATATCTCAAGCTGTTTCTCCATGTTTTCCTTAATCATATGCATCGGTACGTGGCCGGGCCCTTCTATCATCACCTGCACATCATGCTTCCATGCAATATCAGTGAGTTCGCCAAGGGTTTCAAGCTCTGCAAACTGCGCCTTGTCATTTGCATCTGCAAGAGAACCGGGCCTAAGTCCATCACCCAGGGAAAAAGCAACATCATATGCTTTCATAATCTCACAGATTTCTTCAAAATTGGTGTAAAGAAAGCTTTCTTTATGATGAGAAAGGCACCACTTTGCCATTATTGAACCGCCTCTTGAGACAATACCTGTCAGACGATTGGCAGTAAGCGGAATATATCTTAAAAGCACACCTGCATGAATGGTAAAGTAATCGACTCCCTGTTCTGCCTGCTCAACAAGAGTATCACGGTATAATTCCCAGGTAAGTTCTTCCGGTTTGCCATCCGCTTTTTCAAGAGCCTGATATATTGGCACAGTTCCTATTGGCACCGGGGAATTTCTTATTATCCATTCCCTTGTCTCATGAATATTATCACCAGTAGAAAGATCCATTATGGTATCCGCACCCCATCTACATGCCCAAACTGCTTTTTCAACTTCTTCTTCAATACTTGAAGTAACAGCAGAATTGCCAATATTTGCATTTATCTTTACAAGGAAATTTCGGCCAATTATCATTGGCTCAGATTCAGGATGATTAATATTTGATGGGATTATGGCCCTTCCCTTGGCCACTTCATCCCTAACAAATTCAGGTGTTATATGGCTAGTTGGAATATTTGCCCCAAAATCCTCACCGGGATGAAATGCTGCAAGATCTTTGAACTCATCTTTTAGCTCATCAATTTTTTGATTTTCCCTTATCGCAATATACTCCATCTCTGGGGTTACAATCCCTTTTTTTGCATAATGCATCTGGGTTACATTTTGGTTTGTTTTAGCCTTACGGGGTTTGTTTATATGTTTAAAAGTAATACCATTTGTATTTAAAAGACGTTTTTTTGCAAAGTTGGAGGTAAAACCGGGAAGTTCCTCAACATCACCTCTTCCCATAATCCAGTTCCCTCTTATCTTTGGAATACCTTTATGTACATCTATGTTAATATCTGGGTCGGTAAAAGGGCCACTGGTATCATAAAGTGTAAGACTGAAATTTTTTGAACCTCGAGCCACATCCTCAGTTTCAATCTCTCTCATTGCAACATCAATATCGTGAATTTTCCCTTTTACATATATCTTTTTAGACTTTGGAAAAGGTGTGCGTGATATTACTGATTGAGCAGGAATTTTTTCTTTTTTCTTTAAAGAACCCATAAATGCACCTTTAAATATTTATGTAAATAGGTTAACTGTATTTTTACTATAATAAACATTTTGTAGAAGTAATAACAAAATTTGATTGAGTAAATTTAAATCACTATATTTCACCTATGAAAACACTAATTCTTGGAATAGAAAGTTCATGCGATGAAACAGCAGCGGCAGTTGTAAAAGATGGCAAGGAGCTACTATCAAACATAGTTTCATCACAGATTGACATACACAATATATTTGGTGGTGTAGTGCCAGAAATTGCATCCAGAAAACATACTGAAACAATAGTTGAGGTAATAAAACAGTCTTTAAAAGAAGCTTCAATCGAGCTAAAAGATATTGACGCCATTGCTGTTACAGAAGGCCCGGGGCTAATAGGATCGCTTCTAATTGGTATTTCAACGGCAAAAAGCCTGGCTTTTGCACTTGATAAACCTCTTGTGGGTGTAAACCATCTTGAAGCTCATATATCCGCTATTCACTTGCAGGACAAAATTGGCTTTCCTTTTATAGCCCTAATTGTTTCAGGTGGACATACAAACCTATACCTAGTAAATGATTATCTTGATTTTAAACTTATTGGTAATACACGTGATGATGCAGCAGGAGAAGCCTTTGATAAAGGGGCCAAAATGCTTGGACTTGGATATCCCGGAGGTATGCAGGTTGATAAACTAGCAAAAAAAGGGAGTGCAAATGCTATCAGATTTCCGCGCCCGCTCAATGATAAATCTTTTGATTTCAGTTTTAGCGGACTCAAAACTTCTCTTATCAACTTCGTAAATAAAAATGGGGTGAACTCCGATGAAGAGCTCAACAATATTTGTGCAAGTTTTCAGGAAGCAATAGTAGAAACTCTTATAAAAAAAACATTAAATGCTGCAAAAAAATATAAAGTCGAAAACATTCTAATTGCTGGGGGAGTTGCCTGTAATTCAAGACTTAGAGAGCTTAGTAAAGAAAATATTGAAACAAAGGGGTTTAAGGTTTTTATTCCTGCCCCTAATCTTTGTACAGATAATGCTGCAATGATTGCAGCTTTAGGACATTACAGATATAAGAATAATGATATCTCCGATTTAAGGCTTTCCCCTTACTCCACAAATAAAGTTAACCCGAAAAGTTATACCTCATAATCTACAACACATCTTTCGGTTCTGATCTGCGAGACAAACTCAGCTACTTTCATATGATCAGGATGCTTCTGGTAAATAGCAAGATCTTCTTTACTCTCAAAAGAAGAATAAAGGGCAACATCATAAGATGCATCGGAAGGATTAAAATTAATTCCGGCTTCAATCTTTTTTATCTGAGGTATTTTATTTTTTAGATCTTCAAGTTCGCTCTTTAGTTTTTTCGCAATCTCAGATTTACTGAGACCATCATGGGAATCTTTTAATTTCCACATTACGATATGTTTTATCATTATTTCTCTCCAAATTTTTATTATATGTTTTAAATACCTTAAAAAAGAAACGGGATTATTCTATAAGTTTTTTGTTTATAAAGTGAGTAATCATTATAGTTTTTTGAAAAAAGCCTATCTTTGTAAACTATATAGTAAAGTGACACTGCACAAAGAGTAGCCCATATAATAAACCTAGGGAAACTGTAGTAGCTAAAGACAAGTGAAAATGTTACGAGAATAATACCAGTTGTTATCGGGAATCTTATATATTTGTAAATTCCCTTGGCTACAAATCTATAGTTTTTTGGTAAATCCATTGAGAGCGAAAATTTATCAACCCTCATCGTCCAAAGTGACCATAAAACAATGAATATTCCAAAGACCTCAATTATTGAGAAAAAAAGACTTCGTGGAAAAAGAGGGCCTGAAAAAAGAATAAATAAAAGGCAAACTAATTTAATTACCCTAAGCGAGAAAATCTGCTTCATGAAATCATTATATCATATTAAACAGACTTAAACATCCAGTGTTAATTAACTTAAAAATAAGAATTGAGGTTATTTATTTTAATTTATTAGAGGGGATTAAAACCCACATTTTATAATTTGTATTTCTCCCCCAGGCAGGCTTTAAAAGAACATAATTACCACTCAAGAATTTACAATTTATAGTAAAACTGATCTTGTATTTCCCAACTTGAATAAAATCAAAATCCCCGTAAACAGAAAAGTCATAGTTTCTGTTCAAAAATTTTTTTGAAAACCCCGCAAGCCCGTACTTATCAATTTCTACTCCCATGCACTCCTCTCTTTTTTCAAAACCAGATGCATTTGAAAAGAAAAAAAACTTTTTTCCCCCTTCATAATCAAGAGTTAATACATAATGTTTATAGTCAGCACTGATTTTTTTTACTGAAAAGCTATGAGTTGAGTTCATAAATTGTTTTTAGACCTTTAAGTGTAAGATTTTCATCAATTTCCTTGATCCGAGAAGAATCTCCAAGAACTATTTTGGAAAGGCCACCGGTTGCAATCACATAGCAATCGCTTTTCATTTCCTCTTCAAGTTTAAACAAGAGGCCCTCCACCATTTCGGAATATCCATTCATAAGGCCCGACTGAATACACTCTAATGTATTTTTTCCTATAAGATTTTTAGGCTTTTTTAGCTCCACCTCTGAAAGTTGAGAAGTACTATTAAAAAGTGCGCTGGCCGAGATACTAATCCCGGGGAGGATTAACCCACCAAGAAAATTTCCATCTTTTGTTACACAATCAAAAGTGGTGGCAGTTCCTAGATCTACAATAATCACATCCGACTTTACTCTTTTGAATCCTGCAACTGAGTTTGTAATTCTATCTGAGCCAACTTCCATGGGATTATCAACTTTTAATTTAATGTTTAGTTTTAAAGAGCTGTCTACAAATATTGGGAGAATATTAAAGTTGTCTTTAAAAACTTTTTCTAAAACTACATTTAGCTCAGGAACAACTGAGGAGATTATAATTCCTGTTTGTGAACCTATTTTTATTGATTTTTCTTTGAAATTTTTTTTAAAAAGAAGAAAACAATCTATTGCAGAAATTTTTTTATTAGTAGCAAATCTAAATGATGATACTAAAACTTTATCTTCAAATACTCCGCAAGTGATATTTGAGTTTCCAATATCAAGGGTTAAAAGCATAGAGTGATATTAAATTAAAAGCTCGCCATTTTCCAATATCGTTTTGCCATCAACTTTTAGGGTAGGATTGAAAATCACACCATCAAGGTGGCTTGCCACCCTTACATTTCCGCCCATACTTTTATTATCCCCAAAGGCTATGTGTATAGTTTTAAGGGCTTTTTCATCCTCAAGAATATTTCCTACAACAAGGGCCTTATCGTTAGTGCCAATTCCAAGCTCGGCAAGGTTAAAAGCTGCTTTACCATGAGGGTCCAAAATTGATTTTAGCTGCTCTGCACCTTTTCCACCCGAAAGAATTGTAGCAAAACCAGCTTCCACTGTTATATCAATTACTTCATCTTTTAAAATACCCACGCCCGACATAGAACCATCAAAAACAATCCTTCCATGGGCTCGATTTTCAAGTGGTGCGATATAACCTTCACCTGCTGGAAGATTACTAAAATCACCCTTACTATGATTTAAACCAGTATCAGCAAAACCTTCTCTGCCATCAATATAGAGTGTAAGGTAGGTGCCTTTATCAGTTTGTATTCTAACTTCTGTTCCTTCACTCAGTATCTTTGCAACTTTCTTACTTTTTTCTGCTATTTTTGTGTAATCAGCATTAAGTGCCCTAATCATTGTTTCTTTTGATATTCCAGGCAAGGTTGCAATTCTCACTCCGTGTTTACAAGCTTCCCTTCTTGAATCAGTATGGCTAAGTGACTTTGAGGTTGGGATTAGTATCACATCAAAACTTTTCATAAATTCCCTAAGTTGCGAAGGAGGTTCTTCACCGTGAGAGTCTCTTGGAACGATCTCTGTAATTATCGCATCAACACCATTTTCTTTAGCTGCAGACCAGAGTGAAAAACCAATTTCCCTGCATGGTTCATCTGTCAGAACAAGAAGCTTTTCTTGTTTCTTTAAATTCATACAATCAAATAAAGCTATCCTTGCAGCTGAAAGCAGATCGGTATCCATAGGAATATCTCCCTTAAAAGTTTATTAGAAAATATGAATGGAATTTTAAAGTATGGCAATAAAGCAATACAGATTTAGTGCATTACTCTAGTGATTATTAAATTTAAAACGCTATTATTCTTTTTAGTTTAATAAAAAGTGTTCTAAATTTGAGTTTTCATCAAGTTTTTTAAGCTTTTTGAGCGCCCTTCTTTCAATTTGTCTAATTCGTTCCCTTGTAAGGCTATATTTCTTACCTATCTCTTCAAGGGTGAATTTACTTTCATAACCAATACCAAATCTCATCTTTACAATGTTCTCTTCTTTTTCACTTAAACGTGATAACGCATCATGAAGACACTCAGTGAGATTAATATTTTCAATTATAGAATCTGCAATCGGGCTTTCGTCAGGAATAATGTCTTTTAGTGAACCACTATTAGGATCATTGTTTCTTGTTGAATCAAGATAGATTAAATTTGATGTGGTAGCTTTAACAACCCTTTTTACTTTTTTCTCAGTTATTCCGAGTTCCTTTGCAATAAGCTCAGTTTTAGAGGTGTCTGATTCATCAAATGAATCATCAATGGAAACAGCTGTTTTCTTAATTTTATTTGCTTGTTCAAGCACTCTTACTGGAATTCTGATCAACCTGGGCTGTTCAAAAAGGGATCTTGAAACGCCCTGAAGTATCCACCATGAAGCATAAGTGGAGAATCTGAAACCTTTTGTATGATCGAATTTTTCAACAGCTCTTATAAGCCCGATATTACCTTCCTGTATCAAATCAGAGATTGGAAGCCCCTTTCCTGAATATTTTTTTGCAATACTTATAACAAGCCTTAGGTTTGAACTTACAAATTTATTTTTGAATTCATTTTCTTTTTTGATGTAATTATTTTTAAGCAGGATTAATTTTTTTATCTTGTTGTAACTTGAGAGTTCAGATTGTGAATAAACCCTTTTTGGATCTTTTATCTTACAATCACCTGGGTTTGCACATGGGAAATGCTCTAATTTAAAATTAAGGTGTTGATCTTTAATCTTCTCACGTAGATTAAATATCTGTTTTTCAATTTTTTCAACTCTTTTTTTATAAAGCTTAATCTTTATAGAATATATAACCTCTTGCTTCTTAGATAAAAGGTTTTCAAGACCCACGTCATGAAAATATTTATTTAATGAGCGGTAATCATCATCAAGTGAAAACCTTTTCGTTTTTTTCTCTTTATTACTTTCAACAGCTACTACGTTGCTTTGTGAATTTGAGTAACTATCTGTATAATCCCTTGATATTGCTGTATTTCCCATTTTAAACCTCTTTGAGATAAAAACCAACCACACTGAATTTATCTGCTTTCTTTTTTGTTACTTGTATATTATTGCAACAAGCGTGCCATAATAAAGAACCAAATGTTTTGGTCTTGAAAACAGGCATGTTTAGTTTATCCAGAAAAGTATTCGACGATATTTGAAAAAATGTGCTATTTTTTTCACACTAAAATAAGTAGATAATTGCAATAAACCATTTGTTGTGCAATTATATTGTCCAAAATAATAATCTATAAGGTGAACTATGAATATTATTGTTACAGGCGGTGCAGGTTTTATAGGATCCTGGGTATCCCAGACATATTTAAACGAAGGTCATAATGTATTAATAATTGATAATCTTTATTCGGGAATGAAAGAAAATATTCCTGAAGGTGCCGGGTTTATTGAATGTGATGTGAGAAGCAAAGATGATCTGGAAAAAGTGTTCAGCAGTTTTAAACCCCAGATTGTTAATCACCACGCCTCACAAATTAATGTAAGGGATTCTGTTGAAAGGCCACAATTTGATGCTGAGACTAACATAGTTGGCTCAATCAACATACTTGAACTATCAATAGAATTTGATGTTGACAGGGTAATATTTTCTTCCACAGGCGGTGCAATATACGGAGAACCTGCCAGCATTCCAGTTGCAGAAAATAGCCCTCAGCTACCACTCTCTCCATATGGCGTGTCAAAGCTTTCAGTCGAAAACTATATGAAGTATTACAACAAAATACATAATCTTGATTATGTAGTCCTCAGGTACTCGAATGTTTACGGCCAACGTCAAAACCCACATGGCGAAGCCGGGGTTGTTGCGATATTCTGCACGAATATACTTGCTCAAAAACCCTGCATAATATTTGGAAGCGGAGAGCAGACCAGGGATTATGTGCATGTGGAAGATGTTGCAAAGGCAAACCTTTTATCACTTGATGCAAATAGTGGCACTTACAATATTGGGACATCGGTTGAAACTTCTGTAAATGACATAGTAAACTCGTTAAAAAATATTACTGATAAAGATTTTGAAGTTGTAAGGGAGGATGAAAGGATAGGTGAAGTGCAAAGAATTAGTCTTGATAATAGCCTTGCCCAAAAAGAGCTTGGATGGACTCCCAAACACAACTTCGAGTCGGGATTAGAACTCACGTGGAATTGGTTTCAAAAAAAATAGCAAAATAAAAAGAATAACATTCGCTTTGAAAAAGATTAAATTATAGTTATTATTTGTTGATTCTGGAGGATTTGAATGCAAAGTAAAGATTACCTAAATGATTTAAGAGTTGTAAAAAGATATATCTCTGAAGGAAAACTCACAGAAAAAGATCATAAGAAATTCATTAAAGATCTTAAAGATGTTTCAGCAAAATCCGAAAAATTAATTATTGACGAGGAAGAGGAAATAATAGAAGAGGAAGATCCACAAGAGACAGACAAACATGAGTAAATGGGAATATAAAATAGTTGCAACAGATAAACTTTTAAAAAGACCAGTAGATCACGATATTGCAGTTTCAAGTGATGCTGTTAACAGCATCAGGGAAAATTCGAAAAACAGCCTTCAAGACACTCTAAGCAAACTTGGAAATGACGGATGGGAATTTGTTACTTTACTCGGGGAGTTTGGGGTTTTTAAAAAAGAGGCAAATTAGCGATCACTCCCACTCTATAGTGCTTGGTGGTTTAGTAGAAATATCATAAACAACCCTGTTTATGCCTTTAACTTCATTTATTATTCTTACTGAAACTTTTTCGAGTATTTCATATGGGATTTTAGACCAATTTGCAGTCATACCATCGGTGCTTGATACAGCCCTAAGGGCACATACATTTTCATAAGTCCTCTCATCACCCATAACACCCACAGTTTTCACAGGAAGAAAAACACAAAATGCCTGCCATATATCATCGTATATATTTTCCTTTTTGAGCTGCTCAATAAATATTGAGTCTGCATGTTTAAGAATATTTATTCTTTCTTTTGTTATCTCGCCCATTATTCTTATCGCAAGCCCAGGGCCAGGAAAAGGATGTCTTCCCAACATTTCAGACGAAAGACCAAGCTCATTTCCAACTTTTCTTACTTCATCTTTAAAAAGTTCTCTTAAAGGCTCAACTATCTTTAGATCCATTTTCTCGGGAAGCCCACCAACATTATGATGAGACTTGATTGTGGCAGATGGCCCGCGCACACTCACACTTTCAATTATATCCGGATAAAGAGTGCCTTGGGCCAAAAATTCAACATCAGATATTTTTTTAGCTTCGTCTTCAAACACTCTAATAAACTGCTCACCTATTATTTTTCTTTTTCTCTCAGGGTCAGCCACTTCCTTCAACTTATCCAAAAATCTTTCACCGGCACTTATACAAACAAAGTTAAAACCAAAATCACGAAAAACATTTGTTACTTCTTCGGCTTCATTTAATCTCAGCATTCCTGTATCAACAAACACGCAGTATAGGTTCTGGCCAATAGCCTTGTTTAAAAGCGCTGCAGTAACTGAAGAATCCACTCCCCCAGATAAGGCACAAAGCACTTTTGAGCCTCCAACTTTTGCCCGTATCTCATCGATAGTGCTTTCAATAAAAGACTTTGGTGTCCAATCACCACTCATGCCTGCGATTTTGAATAAAAAATTGGATATTAATTCTCCACCAAACTCTGTGTGAACAACTTCAGGATGAAACTGGGTTCCATAAATATTTTTGCTCTTGTTTTTAATAAATGCGTGAGGTGTATTATCAGTTTTAGCAATTGATATATAATCAGCTGGAATATCAAGTACCCTGTCGCCATGCGACATCCAGACATTTGAACACTCGGGTATTGAATCAAAAAGAGGTTCTTCTTTTTTAACTATCTCAAGAGTTGCGGGCCCAAATTCCCTTTTTTGAGAGTGTTCAACTTTTCCTGAAAGCTGGTGGACCAGGGCTTGCATTCCATAACAAATACAAAGTATAGGAACATCAAGGGAAAGAATATCAAGATCAATTTTCGGAGAATCGGTATCCCAAACACTTGAAGGGCCGCCGGATAAGATTATGGCCGTCGGCAAATCGTTTTTTATTTCTTCAATAGGAGTATCAAAAGCTTTTATTTCGGAATAGACCCCGTTCTCTCTCACACGGCGTGCTATCAACTGAGTGTACTGAGATCCGAAATCTAAGACTAATACCTTTTCACGCATTATTTATTTTGAAAGAAATCTGGAGTTTACTCAATTCTGTAGTTTGGAGATTCTTTAGTAATAATTACATCGTGCACATGGCTTTCCCTAAGAGCAGCATTTGTTAATTTCACAAACTTGGCTTTTTTCTTTAACTCAGAAATACTGGCTGAACCTGTATAACCCATTCCTGCTTTGAGACCCCCAACCAGTTGATATATAATCGAGCCGATACCACCTCTGTAAGGAACTCTCCCTTCAATACCTTCCGGTACAAGCTTGGATTCAATCATCTCATCCTGGCCATATCTGTCTTTACTACCTTTCTTCATTGCTTCGATCGAGCCCATTCCCCTGTAAACTTTGTAAGTTCTTCCCTGATAGAGTACGACTTCACCCGGAGCTTCGTCAGTGCCTGCAAAAAGATTTCCAATCATTACAGAATCTGCACCGGCAGCAAGCGCTTTTGTAATATCACCAGAATATTTGATTCCACCATCTGCAATCACTGGAACTTTATGTTTCTTTGCAACTTTATAAACTTTTTGAATAGCTGTGATTTGAGGCACACCTATTCCCGCAATAATCCTTGTAGTACAGATTGAACCAGGGCCAACACCCACCTTTATTGAGTCTGCCCCGGCTTCAATTAAAGCTTCAGCAGCTTTATCCGTGGCAATATTCCCTGCAACAACTTCAATATTCTTATATTTACTTTTTATTGTGCCTACACTATCAATAACCCTTTTAGAATGTCCGTGGGCAGTATCAACCACAATTACATCACAGCCGGCATCAACAAGGGCTTTTACTCTTTCATCCCTGTCATCACCCACTCCAACAGCTGCCCCAATAATAAGTCTTCCGAGTTTATCTTTAGAAGCGGAGGGAAACATCTCAATCTTCTCAATATCCTTCATGGTTATAAGGCCGCGCAGTTTGAATTCACTGTCTACTACAGGAAGTTTTTCTATTTTGAATTTATGAAGAATGTCTTTAGCTTCATCAAGTGTTATGCCTTCTTTTACAGTCACCAGTTTTTCTTTAGGGGTCATCACCTGCTTTACTTTATGATGAAGGTTCTTTTCAAATCTTAGGTCCCTGTTTGTTATTATTCCAAAGAGGCTTCCATCCTTTTTAATCACAGGAAGTCCGGTAATTTTATACTTGACCATTATATCAAGAGCATCTTCTGCAATATTATCAGGGCTAACGGTCAAAGGATTAACGATCATTCCACTTTCATACTTTTTTACTTTATTAACTTCATTTGCCTGCTGTTCTATATTCATATTTTTATGAATAATTCCAATACCACCTTCCTGCGCAAGCGATATAGCAGTTCGGGCTTCTGTAACAGTGTCCATTGCTGCACTGACTAGAGGGATATTAATTTTTATACGTTTTGTAAGACGGGTTGAAACATCTACTTCATGAGGAAGTATTTCGGAATAATTTGGGAATAGTAATACATCATCAAAGGTAAGGGATTCTTCAAAAAAATCATCTGGCATTTCATCCTACCCCTTTGCTTTTTTTGAAGTGGTCTTCTTGGAAGTTGCCGTTTTAGTTGCTTTCTTTTTTGGTGATGCTTTTTTTGGCGATGCTTTAGTTGCTTTAGTAGAAGAAGTGGATTTAGTAGCTTTTTGTGTTTTAGCAGCGCTTTTCTTTGTCGTTTTTCTTGTCTTTTTTGCTTTGGGCTTAGTCTCAGGTTCAGTTACTGCATTCGGATCTGAAAGAGTACGTTGAAATAACTCAAGTATCTTCTCCCTCATCTCTGGCATACTTACTCCAAGCTCCACTTCAATCTCCTGATCTTTATCTCCCAGATTTACAAATACTGGCATTACTCCAACAAATGTAGTATTGTCCACTTTTTCAAAGCCCAGGGCCCTTAATAATTTTTTAGGTAAAGATGGGAAATCTATAGTGGATACCTCAATACTTTCCTGCGGAAGTAAACCATCCTGACTAACACTGATTTTGATTTTAGTAGATTTCATATTTAGCTATCACCGCTTTAAACAATTATTTTTAATTATCAAATTTGGAACTCAACAAAATCAGCAGAAAAAAAGCTGAGAAGAGTGGAATATTCCAAATAAAATGAGGTTTAATTGTACTAAAATTATATTGAGAAAGCAATATATTCTTTAGATTTTTGTTTATATACCGGTAGATTCAAAGTCTAAAACTTCAATATCGTATTTCAAACCTAAAATCTTTTTTTTTGATAGATAAAAAGTGTAAAACGGAACTGATTTTCCGGGCTCTATATTAAAATTTCTTCCTGCAAAAGAATCAACATCATCAAAATCCACATCGCCGGATTTTCTTTTTAGTTTTTTCTCAAGGGTACTGACAGAACTGTTTCTAAGTTCTTTCATAGTAAGTGTGTTACCTGAGTAAAATTCCTGTGTATAAAGATTATTTCCTGTAGAAGAATATTTTGACCTGAGTTTAATATAGTTAACGGGCTTATTACTGTTATTAAACACTTCTCCATAAACAACAAAAAGGAAACCGTTGCGCGTGTTTATCCACTTTCCACTTACATCTTTAACAGATAATTTGTTAAGTCTTTTATTGTCCTTACCTTGAATTGCGGGCAGGTATTTTGATACATATGAAAGGTATTTGTTGTATTGCTCTTTTGGAATAATACCAAAAGTAACAAGTGAAAATAAAACGGCAGTAAACAGGATTACCATCACAACAAAAATGGCAAGATTAGTAAAAAAACTGGAGAGAAAGCCTTTTTTCTTGTTCAACTTAGAAGCCTCTGAAGAATAAATCTGTTGATCTTTTGCTTCTGTTGACCCAACCTGCATCCCGGAATCTTTATTTTGTACCGCCTCCGATACTCTATTGTAACTTGAATAAGTGTCTGAAACATCAGGGGCAAGTGTTGCAGACCTGAATGGGTTTTGTTCTTCTCTATTCCTTCTATCTTCCTTGATCTTCTTTCTGGAGCTATCAAGTTCCAAATCACCTTCTGGTATCTCCGCATTTGAATCAGTAAGTGTTTTCCGATTTCTGGGTTCAGTGTTCTCTTCAGTATCGTCAATCTCAAGATTTTCCCAATCAACCAGATATTCCTCATTTAGCTTAAGATCATCACCTTCATCTGTGTTCTCAGGCTTCGATTCAGAAATGCTTTCCTCATTAGCAACTTCTTCAAAACTGTTTTCAAGCTCCGGTGCACCAGAAGAGGCAAGTTTTTCATCTAGATCAGATGAGTTTTCACTTTTGGATAGTTTTTCGGGGGATTCTTTATCTTCAATTGAATCTGTTTTTAGTGTGGCTTCATCTGACCCCGCTTTCTCATTTGTCTCGGTTTTTTGAGTTTCAGGTTCTTGAGTGAAATCAATGTCAGGTTGTATATCATCACTATTTTTACTATCAGGGTTGTCAACTCTTGCATCTTTTTGCATCTCTTTATCATCTGAAATGTTTAACGGGGTAGTTGATAAATCAGTATCTGTCTGGGAAGTAGCGGCTTTTTCTTGTGGTTTTAGGGTTGATGTAACCTGCGACGTGGTTTCATCAGCTTCAGGTTTATTCTCGACAAAAAACAGTTCACCACACTTTGAACACTTAACCTTTTTTCCGGGTGGAGCTATTTTTGTCTCGTCAATATTGTATTTAACTTTGCAATTTATACATTCTATAATCATCATTAAAATATAATTATAACGTCTGATAGGGAATATAAACAGTATGGAAATAAGAATTAAATAGCAAATAAAAAAATACTAAGGTTTTTCTTGGATATTAATTTGATTTTATATTTTTGAATGTATCCTTATACTTCTAAAAATTGTAATAATAATTATGCTTATGTTATATTCATTAACCTACCCGAATTTAGCTTAGGAGATTTTTTATGAGTTCCAAAAACCCTTTTTTACTACTTCAAGAAGAGATGGATAAACATGTAGTTGGTCACGAGGAAGTAAAAACCGCGCTTCTTCTTGGCATAATATCAAGAGAACACATTTATATTGAAGGCCCTCCTGGAACAGCAAAAACTATGCTTTCTGAGATCGTTTCTGCAGCAGCTCAATTGAATTTCTTTTTCTATCAGCTTCACAGAGACACGCGCCTTTCTGAATTAATTGGTGATCTGGCAATAATTAAAGAAAAGACTGAAATTGGAGAAGTTATTAAACAACATATTGTTAAAGGTGGAATTCTAACTTCAGAGATATGCTTGCTTGATGATATTTCCCGTGCACCAGGAGAGTCTCTTAACGTTTTATTAAGAATTTTAAATGAAAGAAAATTCTTTGATGAGAGAATTCCGCTCCTAACTGCTATTGCAACAAGTAACCCTACTGCAGATGAATACTACAACGAACCTCTCGATCCTGCCAACCTTGATCGTTTTGTACTTCAGATCAAATCGCGGGGAATTTCTTACGGAAGAAAGTGGGATGAGGCTAAAAAGGTTATTGAGATATATTCTGAAAAACCACTTGATGAGAAAATCCCGGTACGTGTAAGTAAAGAAATATTTGATGAAAACTACAAAAAACTTGAAGAAGTAGTTATACCACAGGAAGTACAGAACGGACTTGCAGATTTTATTACAATTTTAATTGAAGATTATGGATTAAATGAAGGCAATTCACTTATATCCGACAGGACATTTTTTGTGAAATCACTTAAGATTCTTAAATCTCATGCACTTTTGAATGATAGGGAAGTCTGTACAACTGAAGATCTTAGGGCCCTTAAATTTATGACTGCTTTTAGAATTCCTGAAGAAGTGTACAACCAGATCGATGAAATACTCGATAGCATAGAAGGTAAAAAAAAAATCCAGATGACCAGCTAGAAGATCTGGAGCGAAGAGAAGCAGAAAGTCAGATTCCCGAGTATGATGAAAACATGGAAAGCGAGGAAACTCGCGGGGAAATACCTGACGAAGAAGCGGAAAAAGAAACTGAGAACGAACTTTCTGAAGCAAGAAAAACCTTTTTTCAAGCCCTAAAAGAACTCAAAGAAAACATCGACAACGAAGATGAAGGTAATGAGATGGAACCGCCTGAAGGTCAGGACATACCATCAGAACCCACCGGAAAACCTAAAGACAGTGGAAATGCCGACC
Organism: Deltaproteobacteria bacterium; assembly: GCA_029262295.1. Lineage (GTDB taxonomy): Bacteria > Desulfobacterota_D > UBA1144 > Nemesobacterales > Nemesobacteraceae > JAJCZR01. The sequence goes on from JAJCZR010000015.1 coordinate 38,618, forward strand.
GCGAAGATAAATCCAGCCAGGCTTTTATGGGAAGTAAATCAGAAAAAGCTGGTGAAGATGAAGATACTGTAATCCCGGGTAAAAGAAATTTTGAGACAGCTGAAAACATAAAAACCATAATGAGGGTTCTTGAAGGGGATTTTCAAAGAAATATTGCGAAAAGATCCTTACATCCAGGCGGTTCACCCAGAAAGTGGAAGACTATGGTCTCCTTTGATGAACTTGAAGATATCGATCCGTTAGAAGCTTTTATCTGGTCTCAAGATACCCCACCCGATCTTCCCCATGTTCAGCTTAGGGAAAAAGAGGTTATGGGTGGAGAAATTGCGATCCTGAGAGATGTAAGCACCTCAATGATGGGAGTTTATAGTGAGTGGTCTTCATCTGTTGTGAAGGGTGTAATAGAACTTGCCCGGACTAAAAGAATGAGAGTCGGATACGTAGAGTTCAATCATAAATCCTTTAAATACAAAAAGAAATCAAGATTTTTCACAAAAGATTACAGATGGATTTATGAGCTTGCTTCAAGAACCGATTGTTCCGGCAACACTAACTATGAGGATGCCCTTAAAGATGCACTTCTTGAATTCAAGGGAAGAGGGCTTCGAAATAAACACATACTTTTTATTACAGACGGAATTCCTACTTCCGGTGATTGCGACGTATTAGCTGAAAGGGAAGTTGCAAGGAAAAGAGGAGTATGTATTCACTCAATTTTCATTGGTTCAAAAAACTATCCTAAAATCCTGGAACGAGTCTCTCAGGAAACTAAGGGAAAACAGTTTGTTGCATCCAAAGGAAAAGATGGTGTGATTAGAATTCAAAGAAAGGATAAAGCTTTTTCAGGACCAAAGGAACCAAGGCGTGATTTTGATCCATTTGCAAAAGTATTTTCCAGTTATTAGATCCTGAATTTCTATCGCCTGTTCTTTATATACTTATTGATTGCATTCACATGGCTTCTGTAATTATCAGAGAAGTAATGTGATCCATCACCTTTTGAAACAAAATAAAGATAGTTAACATTTGCAGGGTTCATTGCGGCTTCAAGTGATTCTTTTCCCGGATTTGCAATTGGCCCGGGCGGAAGTCCGCTAACAACATAAGTATTATAAGGTGATTCATACTTAAGATCTTTCTTGGTAAGGTTTCCATCAAAATTGTCCCCTAACGCGTAGATCACTGTTGGATCACATGCTAATCTCATGCCTATCTTAAGCCTGTTATCTATAACTGCTGACACAAGGGGCTTTTCAGAATTAAGAGGTGTTTCTTTCTCAATTATTGAGGCTCTTGTTACAATTTCAATAAGATCATGAAACTGACTTCCTTCAATCTGATCAAACACTTCACGGAATCTTTTGATCATTGTTTCAATAACAAATTCTGGCTTTTCATTCTTATTAAAAGAGTATGTATCAGGAAATAAAAATCCTTCAAGGCTATTAATATTCGTCTGAAAATATTTCTTTGCATATTCTGTGTTGCTAGCCAGTTCCAAAAAACTATTTTTTGAAACAACTTTATTTTTCTCAAGTATTTCCCCTATCTCATTAACATTCAGACCTTCTGGAATTGTGACTTTTCTTAAAATCACATCTCCTTTTTTCAGTTTATCAAAAACCTGATTTATAGTGAGCCCGGGTTCAAATTCATATTCGCCAGCTTTTAAAGTGCTGCCTGAGCCAAGTAGATAGGAATAAGCTATAAATGTTCTCTTATTATTAACTATATTATTTTTTTCAAGCAGGCTTGCAATTGAATTTAATCCATATCCCCTTGGTATCTCAACTATTGTTTGTTCTTCGGAATTGGTTTTGATAAAAAAACTGTAAAATCCAAAACAAACGATGAGTAATAAGAAAATAGTAAAGGCTGATATTAGTAATTTAAACTTCTTCATTTAACTGTTAATTTTTAGAAATTATGGCCATTTCATCCCGGTGAATAACCACATCACCATATTTATAGCCGAGAATTTCTTCAATCTCAGATGATTTTTTACCCATAATTTTTCTAAGTTCACTTGAGCTATAGGAAGTAAGCCCTCTGCATATCTCAACTTTATCAGAGTTGTAGCAACTCACTGGCTCACCTATTTCAAAGTTTCCTTCCACACTTTTAATACCTGAAGACAATAGGCTTTTCCCATTTTTGGAAATAGCATTTGCTGCGCCTTCATCTAAATATATTTTGCCTGAAGGTTTTAATGTAAAAGCAATCCAGTGTTTCCTTCTGTTTAATTTCTCTTTTCCTGGAAGAATAAAACTTCCAATGTCTTCATAATTAAAAATCTTTTCCAATACTTTTTCGTTTTTACCATTTGCAATAATTGAAGGCACACCAAACGCTGCAGCTGTTTTGGCTGAGTGTACTTTTGTTTTCATTCCGCCGGTTGTAGTTTTTCCTGTTGTTCCGCCTGCAATTTTTTCAATTGTTGCATCAACTTCCTCGATCATTGGAATAAGTTTTGCATCTGCGCTTTTCATGGGATCAACATCAAAAATACCATCCATGTTGGTAAGCAAAATTAAAATATCTGCTTCAACAAGTGTAGTAATAAGTGCAGCAAGATTATCATTATCTCCAAACATTATCTCTTCAAAAGAAACCGTGTCGTTCTCATTTATGATAGGAATTATATCCATCTCCAAAAGCTGCTGAATTGTTTTTCTGGCATTTAAAAATCTTTTTCTATTTGAAAGTGCATCATGGGTAAGAAGTATTTGTGCAACCTTAAAACCATACTCGGAAAATGCCTCTTCATAGTTTCTAATAAGTGAAGTCTGCCCACAAGCGGATATTGCCTGTTTCATGTGTATATCTTCAGGCTTTTTGGATATTCCAAGTTTTTTCATACCAGAGGCAATTGCCCCGGAAGAAACAATTATTACTTTTATTCCTTTTTTTCTAACTGAAGATATTTGCTCAGCCAGTTTTTTAAAGACGGACTCATCCAGAAGGCCGTTATCATCCGTCAGCACACTGCTTCCGATTTTAATAATGGCAGTATCAATATTTTTAATAAGATCTTTTCTGGATAAATTTGTCATTTAGCCGAATATTTTACCTAAAAGATAAATCTTTTTATTCTTGACAATAATAGATGGGCTTGATAGCTTTATAATCCTGCTTACTTAAGCGGGAATAGCTCAGTTGGCTAGAGCATCTCCTTGCCAAGGAGAAGGTCGCGGGTTCGAATCCCGTTTCCCGCTCAA
>JAJCZR010000016.1 GCA_029262295.1 Deltaproteobacteria bacterium
AACTTCCTTGTTGATGCTGATTCGTTTTGGTTAGATAAAAAGGAAGGGTTTATTAAGTCAGGACAGTGGACTAAAACTGATATTTCAGGCAATGAGTATTATCTGGAGGCAACAGCGTTAAATATTAATTCGCGAAATATATTGCTGATTGAACAATCCAGTGCTTCACTAATTGATAAAGCCACAATTATTCAAAAAGCCCGTGAAAAGGACCTTCTATACAACAGCCTGGATAAAGAGATACAAAAAAAGGATATTCTGATTAACTGTGTTGTTCATGATCTTAGTAACCCACTTACACTTATAAAAGGCTATCTTTCCATGATTGCAGATGAAGATATCTCTGATCAATCAAAAGATTATATCGATATATCTAAACAGCAGATTGAAAAGCTTGATAGAATGGTGCATGAAATATCAGATATTTTCTCCTCAGATATTGAGGCATTCAGATCTTCCAATCTCAAGCCCCTGGATTCACATGAAGTGATGCTTTCCATATCCGATGTGGTTGAAAGTTTCCTTTTTCCCTATTCGGAGAAAGATGTCAGATTGCAGTTTGACCCGAAGATCTTTGATGAAAGTTCCTGGAAGGTAAAAGCTGAAAAAAACCGTTTACAGAGAATTTTTATAAACCTTCTTGAAAATGCATACAGATACAGCCCAAAAGGCTCTGTTGTTACAGTGTCATTGGAAGATGAAGGGCAAGATGTGTCTATCTTTGTGGAAGATGAAGGGTCTGGCGTGGTACCTGAAATTGAAGAACATATTTTTAAACTTTATTATAAAGGCGGAAAGAAAACTGGAAAACTTGGACTAGGACTTTATTTTTGCCGTATCACAGTTGAGGCCTGGGGTGGCTCGATTGGATACATTCCCCGCGCCAAAGGCGGGGCAAGATTCTGGTTTAAGCTTCCTAAGTTGAAAGAATGATTTAGTAAAAAGTGTAAGTAGAGTTTGTATTACAGTTAAATATAAATTCTTTTTTCCTGAATAATAATTCTTAATCCTTTATAAAGATACTGGGGTAGCCAATTTTGTGGGTTAACCGTTCAATTTCCCTTTGTATCAGATCAAGATTCGAGTCCCTTACCGTTGGCAGTTTTGCCCTTGCTTTGACAACGTCTCTATAAGAAAAATCCTGGATTACCATGTCTTCTTCACCTGTTTTAGCAACTGTATATTCATCCCCTCCGGGACATACAATCTTGGAGCCGCCCCAGAACTCGTAATCATCTTCCTTGCCGCATCTGTTTGACATAATTATAGGAATTCCATACATCATCGCGTAGAATCTCAATGTCAAATACCAGCTCTGAGGGTTGGAGAAGTCTGAACTCACTGTATTTGAAGCGGAGTTTGTTGGCACAATCAAAAGTGTAGCTCCGTTTACCACGGAAAGGTGTACAAGTGCGGGGTTCCAAAGATCCGAACATATTAAAATGCTCGAGTGCCAGGGTTTATTCAGGACAAATTTTTCAAGATGTCTTCCCGGGGTGTAAATTTTGCCCTCGTCGAGCATACCATAACTTGGAAGGTTAAGTTTTCTATGTATATAAACTACGTCTCCATCTCTGAGTGCAGCTGCTGTGTTATGAATCTGAGCGGCAAAACCAAGCTCAATAAAACCTACAATGCTTGTCATATCAGCGCTTTCAGATGCAATATCCAAAAGCTTTTCATCCCTGTATTCAATTGCATATTCCCAAGTATTTTGTTTCAGGTTATATCCGGTTAATGATAGCTCGGGGAAGACAAGAACATCTACATTTTCATTCTTTGCACGTTTTATAAAATCAATATGCTTTTGAGCATTATGACTTAAATCCCCGATTTTGGGATTGATCTGTGCAACTGCCACTCGAAGTTTATGCATTCTTTTCACAAGACCTCATTATTTGATTTCAAAAATTAAAAAGTTGCTGAGGCTCATCTTTTAACATTTTTAAAACCCTTTTTTTATTAACACCTTCTTTATTCAGCATTCCAGCATATTTTGAAATTGCAAATGGGGATTTTATATTGTCTTTTTGGCCGGAATCTGAAGCGATTATCCAATGTGAGTCTGAAGTTTTATTTATAATCTCTGCAACTTTTTTTATTGACACATTTTCAGAAATATCTGCAACCGTGAGATAGACAGTTTCAAACCATGTTTGATCATCAGAAAGTTCACTTATCTGCTTTTCATTAAGATTTGGTGCTTTGAAAAGCGTGTGGTTTATAAGCAATGGGATTTTGAGGTCTTCAGATTTTATGTAGGATTTAAGACTGAATATCTCATCAGGTGATATATGGCCGGTTGCAAGAACAACATGTTTTCCATCTAAAATATCAAGGATGATCTTTAATGATTTCGCTAATTCACCTTTTTCATCCAAAATTTTAAGACCTTTATTTACTTCTAAACCAAGACTTGATTTTTGAAAATAAAATCCTCCAAGCACGCCAAAAGCCTTTTTGTGATTTTCAGCATGAATCGTTGGAAGCCATACAAACTTTGCTCCTAACGCCAAGGCGGCATCAACGGCATGAGGATTTAAGCCCCCAATCGGGTAATTCAAAGTTATACCACCATATATTTTTATATCTTTGTTTATAACGTTTGCCGTGTAAGCTGCCTCAACAGAACTTCCGTGATGGAATTTTATTACAAATCCTGCCATTGAGTGTTCCAGACAAAGTTTGGCAAGATCAACTGCATCGCCCCATCTTGGAAAAAGGCTTGGAGATGCATGTACATGGATGTCCCATGCCCCTTTTACGTATTCGTCTCTATCCATCTGTCGAGATTCCCAACCAGCATAATAAAAGTCTTATTCTCATCAAACATCCATTCAGTATGGCCTGCGTTTTTCATCCAGTATAGTTCTTTTTCACCGGGATACTTTTTATAAAGAGATGAGGCTTCTTCGGGTGGATGAAGTGCGTTATTCTCACCGTGAGCAATAAAAATTGGAATGTTTTTAAGGTGATCAAGACAGGCTTCCGGTTCAAAAAGAAGAAGTGAGTCTCCAAAACGGTGCCAGACACTTTGCAGGCCAAAATCCGGGTTTTTGTTAAGCACTTCATCAACGTATTTTCTGCTTTTGGGATCAAGAGGATAGATATCGAAAGGGTCCATATTTTCTACATCTCCAGTTGTGGTGTAATCTGATCTTACATTCTTAAAAAACCTGTAGAATTTTTTCCACTCATTTGCACCCCTCACGGATTTTTGCACTCTCATTGCATTAAAAAATCCATTCACAGGTATTAGTCCGCTGATGCCATCTACTAGCCTCATTGCCTCGAGGATCATACCCCCTGCCATTCCCCAACCGGCAAGAAATATCTTTCTGTTATTCTCCCTTACCTTTTTCTTTACAAAACCCACTGCATTGGCAATATCAGATATCTGATCTTCTATCACCACTTTTCCCCTTTCTCCCTCACTCTTGGCAAATCCCCTGTAGTCAAATCCAAAAAGCGTGAATCTGAGATCGGTTAGTCCCCTAGCAAATCTTGCGGGATGTATATTTTTCAGACCCAAAAAACCGGAACACATTATTATTATCGGTTTTTTTATATCCTTTTCCGATTCCTGATCATTTTCATAACTGTCGGGGTAAAAGTAAGATGCGTTCAGTTTTATTCCGTCACTATAAAAAAACGTTTCTACTTCTTTCATGTTTACATCCTTGTTAATATTTATCTTGATTTGAATTATGCAAAATTTTTGTAACTAATTTTATAAGCCAGTTTGTTTTACATTAGCATCTATATTGAGATTGAGTCAAGTTTTGACGTTTTGAATGAAACACATTTTCAGACTTTTTATCTTTAAGACTAGCAATATATCATCTTTGCAATTTTCATAATGATCATTTTTAAATTATTATTTTTTTATTATGACAAGAAAAACCGATTTTCTGATTATAGGTGCAGGGCCATTTGGTATTTCCATGTCGGCATACTGTAAACACAACAATATAGACCATCTTATAATTGGAAAAACAATGGATTTTTGGAAATCCAATATGCCAAAAGGGATGCTGTTAAGGTCGGGAGTAGACTGGCATCTTGATCCTTTGAACCTGCATACGATTGAAAAGTATTTAGAAACTGAAAATATAGATTTAGATAAGTCGCGGCCTCTATCACTCAATTTTTATCTTGATTATGTAAATTGGTTTACTAAACAAAAAGGTATT
>JAJCZR010000017.1 GCA_029262295.1 Deltaproteobacteria bacterium
TCGTGGCCTTTCAATGCCTCACTCGCCTAGAGTATATCAGGATAAACTCTGGGTTCTCGAATCAGGTATGGGAAGCCTTGCAGAAGTTGATCTTGAAAACAGAACCTGGAAGAAAATTGCCGAGATGCCGGGATTTACACGTGGAATTGATTTTTACGGCCCACTTGCTTTTATAGGGCTTTCGCAAGTAAGGGAAACCGCAGTTTTCAGCGATTTTCCACTACTTGAAAAGCTTGAAGAAAGGACTTGCGGCGTGTGGGTTGTGAATATTCAAACAGGTGAGACTGTGGGTTTTCTAAGGTTTGATTCAGGAGTGCATGAAATATTTGCAGTGCAGGTTCTTAGATGTACAAACTATCCTGAAGTGCTTGAATGGAATGATGATAAACTTTCTCATTCTTATGTCCTCCCAGATGAAGCTCTAAAAGAAGTTGAGTTGGCAGTGCCGAAAGAGCAAAAAGAAGATACATGATTCAAGATACAAGATACAAGATGCAGGATTACCATATATACCCTCTCCACTCCGTGGGATAGGGATTAAGGGTGAGGGGGGATTAAACTAAAGATCCCACCTTGTCATACCTGAATGCATTAATCAGGTATCTAAATTTTTAAACAATAGATTCCGTACACAGACATTACGGAATGACGGTAGTGAAAAATATTTAGTATTGTATCAATCTACTGAATCGTGAGATGTAGTTAAATTTCTAGTCAAGATACTGGATACTGCATCACTTCGATCTTTCGACAAGCTCAAGACAGGCTGAGCTCAGGTACAAGTACAGGTAAATTTGGTATGACAGATGAATAGATCCTGAAATAAATTCAGGATGACAAAAGTATTAATCTTCTACTACTTCAAACTCTTTTTCTTCAAACTGGAAATTTTCTTCGTTTATATACCAAAGCCGGGCATTATCAAACTTTCCGTTTTGAATAGAAAAAATAATATATCCCCAAAAAGGTGAGGCAACTTCCCTGTCTGTCTCGGAAGGTTTTGAAGGATGGTCAGGATGTGAGTGATAAATCCCCAGAATTTCTAAACCATTTTCCCTTGCCCAATTGTCAGCTTCCATAAATCCTTTTGGATCAAGTTCAAATCTGTCTTTCATTCTACTTTTGTCTAAGTTCTTGTCGGACTTCCATTCGGTTTGAATACCATCTTCGTTTACAAGGTTTTTGCATTTTTTAAAATGAGAGATTTCGTTTCCTTTGCCGATCATAACCCCGCAGACTTCATAGGGATATCCCTGTTCAGAATCTGCAATCATTCCATCAAATGCAGTTTTTTGTATTTTTACCACCATAGACCATCACTCAAATATCTGAACCCAGCATCTGGAAGAACTGTTACAATCACTCCTTCATCAAGGGTTTTGGCTTTTTCGAGGGCCGCATAAATGGCAGCTCCGCCCGAATGCCCAATAAAAATGCCTTCTGAATCAAGAAGCTCTTTCATTACCCTGTATGAGTTTTCAGTGCTTACAAACTCAACAATATCGGCTTCTTGTTCTTTGTAAATTCCCGGCACGAGTGAAGTGGGCATGTGTTTCATACCTTCTAGTCCGTGAAGAGCTTCGGCAGGTTGAATTGCTATCACTTCAATATCGGGATTTAGTTCCTTAAGTCTTCTGCTTGTTCCCATAAAAGTGCCGCTTGTGCCCAGCCCGGCAAGAAAGTGTGTGATTCTCCCGCCTGTTTGTTCCCAAATCTCAGGGGCAGTTGTTTCATAATGTGAACCCGGATTATGAGGATTGTTATACTGGTCGGGCATAAAGTATTTATCTGAATTTTCTTCTTTAAGTTTACGTGCATGCATGATAGCGCCGTCGGAACCTTCAAGCGGATCAGAATAAATAATAGTTGCACCGTAGGCTGCAAGTGCTTTTTTTCTCTCGATATTTACATTTAGTGGCATTACAAGCTCCACTTCATATTGTAGTGCAGCTCCGATCATCGCATAGGCGATTGCAGTGTTTCCGGAAGAAGAGTCCATTATTATTTTATCTTTTGTGAGCTCCCCTGATTTAATTCCTTCGAAAATCATTTTTTTTGCAGGCCGGTCTTTTACAGAGCCCCCAGGATTAAACCACTCGGCTTTTGCATAAACTTCAACTTTGGGTGAAATGTCTTTAGTGATATTTGATAGCTTTACAAGCGGAGTATTCCCGATCAAATCCACTATGGATACGGCTCTTTTTCTTCTAGTATGTTGGGGTTTGTCTACAGAAGGTGATTGCATCAGCAGCGTTCAATAACCACCTTGTAGTTTGAACCATCTTTGATGATTTCGAGCACTTTATGACCTTCCTGCGTAACACTTTTTGGGAGGTTGGAAAGTGGTTCACCCTCGCAGAGCATTACCTCAAGGACTTCACCGGGGCTCATTTTTTCAAGTTTGAGCCTGGTTTTTACAAATGTCATGGGGCAAATGTCTGACGTAATATCAATTTGTTCTTTAACTTTTTCGCTCATAATCTTTGATTAATTATAAGGCTAACACAGTAAATTACTTACTCAAAGCCGCTTATTTTTCATCATCTTCAATAATTTCAGCATCAATTATATTGGCTTCATCATCATTCGGTTTGTCTTCTTTATTAAGTGCTTTGTTCTCACCCAGTCTTTTTCCGACAGTGTATGCAAAATATGCTGTAATTCCAATAATTATTAGTAGTTTAATCATTAGTTTTTTGTTTCAATCCAGTTAATAACAGATTCAAATATTTTTCTGCCATCATCCGAGCCCACTATCTTTTCAAAACTCCTTTCAGGGTGGGGCATCATCCCAAGCACATTACCGTTTTGATTTGAAATGCCTGCAATGTTATCGGTGGAACCATTCGGGTTAGAGTTACCCGTTGTATTACTATTTGAATCACTATATCTAAACACAACCTGAGATTGAATATCTTTCAGGTTTTCATCTGAAATAAAAAAATTACCTTCCCCGTTTGCAACTGGGATTTTTAGGGTTTCATTTTCAGTAAGGTTATAAGTGAAAGGAGTATTTGTATTTTCGACTCGTGCATTTATCCATTTGCAGACAAATTTAAGTGAAGAGTTGTGAAGGAAAGATCCGGGAAGAAGACCTGATTCCACAAGTATTTGAAATCCGTTACATATTCCAATTACTGGCGTGCCTTTCTCAGCCATTTCAGCCACAGAATTCATAACCGGAGAAAAACGTGCTATTGCTCCTGTTCTCAAATAATCACCGTAAGAAAATCCACCGGGAATCACTATACAATCAATTCCGTTTAGATCTGTATCTTCATGCCAGATAAAATTACAATTTTGATTGAGGACTTTTTTTATTGCGTAGTAACAATCGTGATCGCAGTTGGATCCGGGAAATAAAACCACTCCGAAATTTGCCATTCTAGTTTTCCAAAACTTCCAGTGAATAATCTTCTATTACGGGGTTAGAAAGGAGTTTCTTGCACATCTCATTCGCTTTACTTCTTGCTGAATCTTCGGATTCATCACTTATTTTAATCTCGATGAGCTTCCCAACCCTTGCGTCTGATACCTCATCGAAACCAAGGTTTTTTAATGCACCTAAAACTGCTTTTCCCTGAGGATCAAGCACAACGGATTTTAATTTAACTTCAATTTTTACAGTAAAATTTTTCATGTCAAAATATTAAAAAGGATGGATTTGATGATATTACCTGCTTCGGCTTATCATTCCAATAAGCCTGTCGAGCTCCTCGGTAGAGTAGTACTCAATTTCTATTGTTCCTTTGTCACCTTTGTTTTTGATTTTTACTTTTGTGCCTAAAGATCTTGTGAGCTCTTCCACTATTTCTTCAATAAAATAATCTGTGTTTTCATTTTGAGTTTTAGATTTAATAGCAGGTTTTTTTTCGTTATTTCCACTAATAATACTCTTTATTAGCTCTTCTGTTTTTCTTACAGATAGATTTTTCTTGATTATCTCATCAAGCACTTTGTCTGATTCGTTATCCGAATCAAGAGAAAGAAGTGCCCTTGCATGTCCAGCACTAATCTCTTTTGAGTTGAGCGCCCTTTTTGCATTATCGCTTAGCTTTAAAAGCCTTATTTGATTGGTAATTGTTGAGCGGTTTTTTCCAATCTTTTTTGAAACTTCTTCATGTGTATAGTTAAATTCTTCAATTAGCTGATTATAAGCCTCAGCTTCTTCCATGGGATTTAGATCTTCCCTTTGAAGGTTTTCAATTAGTGCGAGCTGAAGAACTGTGCTTTCTGTAACCTCCTTTATTATTACAGGTAGCTCTTTTATCCCCGCCTTCTGGGATGCCCTCCATCTTCTTTCGCCTGCTATTATCTCGTATTCACTACCTTTTCTTCTTACGACTAAAGGTTGTATTATCCCGTTTTCCTTTATTGAGTTCGAAAGTTCATCTAAAGATTCTTCATCAAACGTTTTTCTGGGTTGAAGTTTGTTGGGTTTGATAAGATGGATATCAAGAGATGTATAATCCTTGTTTTCTGATGGTGAATCAGCTTTTTTTTCTTTTGGAATAAGTGCATCAAGCCCCTTGCCTAGTGTACGTTTTTTCAAATTACTTCTCCTGAATTTCTCTCAAGCAGTTCATTTGCCAAAGCCATATAGTTATTTGCCCCGGGAGATTTAATATCATAAAGAATAAGCGGTTTGCCATAGCTTGGCGATTCTGCAAGTTTTACGTTTCTTGTGACAACTGTTTCGAACACTTCAGTATTAAAATAATTTTTTACCTCGTTTGCAACTGAGTGGCATATATTGTTTCTCGAATCAAACATTGTTAGCAGATAACCCTCAATTTGAAGCTGCGGGTTTAACCTTTGCCTTATAAGTGAGATTGTTCTTTGAAGCTCACCCAGCCCTTCGAGTGCATAATATTCGCACTGTACAGGAATTAGCACTGAATCTGATGCCGTGAGGGCATTCACAGTTAAAAGGCTTAACGATGGTGGGCAGTCAATAAGAATATAATCAAACTTTTCTTTGACTGTTTCAATTGCCTGTTTAAGCCTCCACTCCCTTTCTTCAAACTGGATTAGCTCAACTTCCGCTCCGGTAAGTTCTGAATTGGAAGGGGAAACATATAAAAAACCATTTAATAAACCTGGATATACATTCTTAATTGTTTCTTCAAGAGAGGCTTCTCCGAGAATCACATTATAAATGCTCAATTCAAGCTCTTCTTTATCCACACCAACGCCGCTTGATGCATTTCCCTGAGGATCAAAGTCTATGAAAAGGGTTTTTTTATGAGCCGCCGCTAAAGATGCGGAAAGGTTTACTACAGTGGTTGTTTTGCCAACACCACCCTTTTGATTAACAACGCAGATTACTTTTGCCATTAGCAGATCAGAAAATGATAAACTTGGTTATAGTATCAGTCAATAGATTATAGACGGTTTTGCAGAATAACTCAGGTATTGATTCTTGATTACTAAAATTAGCACACTCTTAAGCACGTTCTTTTATTTGGGAAAAAGCCCTTTTGCCCCTGGCACAGTGGGCACTTTGGGTGGAATAGTCCTTTATTATCTTTTAGTTCAGTCGGGCAGCCTCGTTTTTTATTCTGTTTTCACTTTCCTTTTTATAATCATTTCTTTTTTTGTTTCTAATAAATCTATTGAAATTTTAGGCGAGGATGATCCTGGAGAGATTGTAATTGATGAAGTCTGCGGCTTTTTGGTCTCAATGTTTATGATCCCTTTTGGTTTGACCAATGTGATACTCGGATTTTTCCTTTTCAGGTTTTTTGATATTTTAAAACCGTTTCCTGTGAGAAAATTTGAAAAACTTCCAAAAGGATATGGCGTTGTTATGGATGATGTGGCAGCCGGAGTTTATACAAATATAGTGCTTCATATTTTAAATTATTTTTGGGTTTGAAGTTTTTTTGTCATACCGTGCTTGACACGGTATCCAGAATGATGGGAAAGAGGAACAATTACCAAAGACATTTGTACTGTAGCAATAAAGTGAATTTAAAGCTGTATTGAAAATCCAAGTCAAAATCCTGGATTCCAAATTTAATTTGGAATGACAGTTGTTATTGTTTTTTCCGCAAATAGTTAAAATTAAAAGTTATGAGCATAGAAATAATCTCCACAGGAAATGAGATAATGGCTGGCCTTACGCTTGATACAAATTTCAACTGGGCTGCGTCGCTTTTAACATCAAAAGGAATCACAGTTGGATATCATACATCTGTTTCGGATAATAAGGATCATCTTATTTCTTCTTTTAAGATTGCATCAAAGAGGGCTAAAGCTGTGATTGTAACAGGTGGTCTTGGACCGACTGAAGATGATCTTTCCTCAATTTCAGCATCAGAATTTCTTTCCTCTGAACTTGTTTTTAATCAGCAGGTTCATAACTCAATATGCGAAAAATTAAAAAGCAGAGGCAGAGAGCCTAATGAAAACCATAAAAAACAGGCAATGTTTCCCGAAGCTGCTGAGACTATAGAGAATAAAGTCGGCACTGCCTGGGGTTTTAAATTTGAGGTGGATGGCACATGGTTTTATTTTCTTCCAGGAGTTCCAAGGGAGTTTAAACCGATGTTCACTGAAATGGTGTTGCCTGAACTGGAATCAGCTCTGGATAAAAATGAAGCCACATCATCAAAAATGCTAAAAACTTTTGGTCTGGGTGAGTCGGAAGTGGCCAGGAGGCTGAGTGGATTGAAATTGGATGGAGTGGATCTCGGCTACAGGCTTAAATTCCCGGAGGTGCATTTAAGACTTGTTACTTCGGGTAATTCTGAACCTGAGGTTGAGAAGAAATTTCATAGTTCAATAGATCTAATTTCGGGTGAACTTGGTGAGTATTTGTTCTCAACCGATGAAAAAACGCTTGAAGAAGCAACTGCTGAGCTTCTTTTGAAAAAGAAAATAACCATTGCCACTGCTGAATCCTGCACCGGTGGGCTGCTTGCAAGCCGCCTCACAGATATCCCCGGCAGCTCTGCATATTTTCTAAGGGGAGTTATTACATATAGCAACGAGGCAAAAGTGGAAATGCTTCGTGTTTCAGAAAAAGATTTGGGAAAATATGGTGCTGTAAGCAGCCAGGTTGTAGAGCAGATGGCAGAAGAGGTAAGAAAACTTTCAGGTAGTGATATAGGAATTGGAATATCCGGTATTGCAGGGCCTGGAGGCGGCACACCCGCGAAGCCTGTAGGCACTGTTTACATAGGTTTTAGCCATAAAGATAAAGGCGTTTTTTCAAAAAAATACAACTTCCAGGGTTTAAGGTTTGAGATTAAAACGATATCTTCAAGTGCGGCTATTGATCTGGTTAGAAAATTTTGTTTGAATGATGTATAATTAATTAGATTATGGCTGAAAATAAAACTAAAAAAGACGATAAAGATAAAAGTATTGAACTTGCAATTTCTTCTATAGAAAAGCAGTTTGGAAAAGGCTCTATCATGCGCCTTGGATCCGGTTATTCAATACCTGAAATTTCGGTAATACCCTCAGGCTCTTTGGGCATTGATATTGCACTTGGCGTGGGAGGGCTTCCCAGGGGAAGGATAGTGGAAGTCTACGGCCCTGAGGCATCGGGAAAGACCACTGTGGCTCTTCATGCCATAGCTGAGACTCAAAAAAATGGCGGTGTGGCCGCATTTGTAGATGCTGAACATGCACTTGATCCTTCTTATGCAAGAAAACTTGGTATTAAGGTAGACGATCTTTTAATATCACAGCCTGATTTCGGAGAGCAGGCACTTGAGATTGTTGATACACTTGTTAGAAGTGGTGCCCTTGATGTGATTGTACTCGACTCAGTTGCAGCGCTAACTCCAAGAGCTGAAATAGAAGGTGAGATGGGTGACACGCATGTGGGGCTTCAGGCAAGATTAATGTCGCAGGCACTTAGAAAATTAACTGCAAATGTAAGCCGCTCAAAAACAATTGTAATATTTATAAATCAGACAAGAATGAAAATTGGTGTCCCTTCGTATATGAACCCTGAAACAACCACTGGTGGTACTGCACTAAGATTTTATTCATCAGTGAGAATGGAGATTAGAAGAACTGGATCTGTAAAAGACGGAGATCAGATAGTGGGTAACAGGGTAAGGGCAAAACTTGTTAAAAATAAAGTTGCCCCGCCTTTCAGACAAGCAGAGTTTGATATTGTTTTTGGAGAGGGTATTTCACAACTTGGCGAGCTTGTTGACCTTGGTGTTAATTACAATGTTGTTGATAAAAGTGGCACCTGGTTTTCTTATGAAGATGAGAGGCTGGGACAGGGGCGTGAAAATTCAAAGACATTTTTATCCGAAAATCCTGAGATTGCTGAAAAAATAAAAAATAAAATTATTGAAGAAGCAGGTTTGGTTAGAAATGATAATTCGAATTTGGTTAAAAATGATAATTCGAATGAAGAAAAAGAGGATGGGGGTGAGTAATGGCCGATTTAGATTTTGATAAAATACTTAAGGCTGGTCTTAAAATTGGTGCATCAGATATACACTTAAAAGTGCATAAGACTCCTGTATTTCGTATTGATGGAAAACTTGTGCAGCTAAAAGATGCCCCAACTGTTAAAAACGAAGAATTAAGCGAAATTGCCAGGTCGATAATGACAGATTGGCAGATAGAAGAATTTGAAAAAAATCTTGATATGGACCTTGCATATAGTATCCCGGGAGTGTCGCGTTTCAGGGTAAACATCTTTCATCAAAGAGGTTCTATATCTATGGCGATAAGGGCAGTGCCAACTGTGATTAAATCCTTTGAGAGTTTGAACCTTCCTCCGGTAATTGAAAAAATTGCCAATGAAGAAAGAGGACTGGTTATTGTTACCGGCACTACTGGTAGTGGTAAATCAACAACTCTTGCTTCAATAATTGATTATATAAACAGAAAACAAGCTAAACATATTATCACAATTGAAGATCCTATTGAATACCTACAAAGCGACAATCTTAGCTATATAAACCAGCGTGAAATGGGAATTGATACAAGATCATTCCATAGATCCATACGTGCTGCAATGAGGGAAGACCCGGATATTATTTTAGTGGGTGAGCTTCGTGATCTTGAAACCATGGAAACCTGTCTTGCTGCTGCTGAGACTGGTCACCTCGTATTCACAACGCTTCACACCCTTGATGCTCAGGAAACCATAAACCGTATGCTCACAGTTTTTCCTGCCCATCAACATAATCAGGTCAGGTTTCAGCTGGCCCAGGTGTTAAAAGCTATACTTTCTCAAAGGCTTATTCCCACTGCCGATGGAAATGGCAGGGTGCCTGCTGTGGAAGTTCTTATTGCAACATCAAGGATAAAAGATTTAATCTCTGATTCTGAAAGAACAAAAGAAATAACCATGGCGATTAATGAAGGTAACCTTCACTATGGTATGCAGACTTTTGATCAGTGCCTTTTTGATCTTTATAACCGTGAACTCATTACTTACGATGAAGCAATGAGGCAGGCAACAAATAAAGATGACCTTGCACTTAGAATCCAGGGTGTAACTTCTGGTTCTGTATCCATCGATAGCTATGAAGTAGGAAGCTGATATTCATATCCAAATTCAATGCTGATCCTTGGAATCGAAACATCCACTTTTGCTGGAAGCCTTGCCCTAATCAAAGATGATTTTACACTTTGTGAATACAACTTTAATTTTGGTCCAAAACACAATGAAAAAGTTGTACCTGCAATAAAATGGTTGCTAAAAGAGGCAAATGTTAAAAAGGAAGATCTCTATGGTGTTTCTGTAGCATCGGGGCCTGGTTCTTTCACATCACTAAGAGTAGGTATTTCGACAGCTAAAGCTTTAGCTTTTTCGCTAGGAATTAAACTAACATCTGTTTCTTCCCTTGAAGTGCTTGCTTCAAATATAGTTGCCACTGAATACCAAATATGTCCGATCATAAATGCTAAAAAAAATGAAGTTTACTATGCTTTTTTCAACAATAAGGATGAATTAGGGAGAATTGGGGATGATTCTTTTATTTCGCCAGAGGGATTATGTGAAAAGATTAAAGAAAAAACAGTATTTTTGGGTGACGGATTAATAGAATATGAAGAATTAATAAAAGAAAGGTTAGGCAGCGATGCCTTGTTTGCACCATCAAACCTAAATACTGCCAGGGCTTCACACTGTGCTCTTCTTGGAAGAGATAAATTTTTAAGGAATGAGTTTGATGATTTTACGACCCTTGTTCCAAATTATCTGCGTAAGTCCGAAGCTGAAATAAAACATGGTTTAAAATAAGTTTCTAGATAAGACTTGAAGTTGGTAAATAGAGTGATAAATTTACCTTTTCTAATAAATAAGTAATAACGGGAGTTTTGTAATGGCAAGAATGTTGGGAGCACAGATGTTTTTTGAAACACTATTACATCAGGGAGTTGATATAATCTTTGGACTTCCAGGTGGATATGTGCTCAAAGTCTATGATGTAATGACTGGTTATGAAGACAGAATCAAGCACGTTCTTGCAAGGCATGAGCAGGCTGCAACTCATATGGCTGATGGTTATGCAAGAGTCTCGGGGAAACCTGGAGTAGTGCTATGTACTTCCGGCCCTGCTGCAACCAATACAGTTACAGGTATTGCTACTGCACAAATGGATTCTTCTGCAATTGTTGTTTTCACGGGTCAGGTACCCACTCTTTATCTTGGAAGTGATGCGTTTCAGGAAGCAGATCATATTGGTATCACAATGCCATGTACAAAACATAACTATCTTGTTAGAAAAACAGTAGATTTACCTAAAACTATGCTTGAGGCTTTTCATATCGCATCAACCGGTAGGCCAGGCCCGGTTCTAGTTGATATGCCTAAAGATGTTTTGATTGGCGAAGATGAACTTAAGATACCAAAACAGATAAGCTTAAGAGGATATAAACCAAATTTAAAGGGTAATTCCGGGCAGATAAAAAAGGCTGTTGATCTTCTTTTAAAAGCTGAACGACCTGTAATTTTTTGTGGTGGCGGGGTTATTTGTGCCAATGCCACAAAAGATCTCAAAAAGTTTGTTAAAAAACTTAAGATACCAGTTTGCTGCACCCTAATGGGTTTAGGTGCATATCCTGCAGATGACCCGCTTTATGTAAATTTTCTGGGCATGCATGGTTCTTATGCCGCAAATATGACTATTCATGAGTCCGATCTTGTTGTATCAATAGGTGCCAGGTTTGATGACAGGGCAACCGGTGGCAGGTTTGATGAGTTTGCCCCGAATGCCGAGATTATTCATATAGATATAGACCCAGCTACAATTGATAAAAATATTCATGTTCACTGCCCGATTGTAGGTGATGCCAAGATTGTATTAAACCAGCTAATGGATGCACTTCCGGCAAAGATTAAGTTAGATAGAAAACAGTGGCTTTCACAAATTAAAGAGTGGGATGAAAAACATCCGCTTCTTCCTAACCAAAATGACCACAGGATTAAAACCACATACACTATTGATCTTCTCTCAAAGTTGGCAGATGATGATGCAATAATTGTATCTGACGTAGGTCAGCATCAGATGTGGCTTGCACAGTTTTATAAATTTAAACATCCAAGGACCTGGATCAATTCAGGAGGCCTTGGTACTATGGGATTTAGCCTTCCGGCTGCAATGGGCGCCAAGTTTGCAGCACCCAACAGGCAGGTAATATCAGTTTGCGGTGATGGAAGTTTCCAGATGAATTTTCAGGAGCTTGCTACTGCAGTTGAAAACGATATGGATTTGAAAATTATTGTTTTCAATAATGGTTTTCATGGGATGGTAAGGCAGTGGCAAACAATGTTTTTTGACAGTAATTACTCTGCATCAAAATTTGGTGTGCTCCCTGATTTTGTGAAGCTTGCCGAATCCTTTGGAGCTACTGGTCTTAAAGCTGAAAAACCAGACGAACTTGAATCAACCCTAAAAGAAGGGCTAAGTACAGATGGAGTTGTACTCATTGAAATTGTTGTAGATCATGAAGAAATGGTATACCCGATGATCTCTCCAGGTGGTGCAATGAACGATATGATCCTTCAGCCTGTCGATGTCGCTTAACCCTGATTTAACAAATCAGTTCTAATTGGTATTATTATCCCTTCATTTATTACTCGAAGACCAATTGAGATGGAGTCGGAGGAAAATATATTTTGAGACACACTATATCTATACTTGTTGATAATGAGTCTGGAGTTCTCTCGAGGATTGCAGGGCTTTTCAGTGCAAGAGGGTTTAATATTGAAAGCCTTAACGTCGCACCAACCCATGATCCTGATACTTCAAGAATAACCCTTGTTACGAGCGGTGATGAGTATGTTATTCAACAGATAATAAAACGATTTAACAATATGGTGAATGTAATTAAGGTTACTGACCTTAATGAGCTTATAAGGGTTGAAAGGGAGATGGTCTTGATAAAAGTGGACGCTCCAAAAGATTCCAGAGATGAGATATTTAGAATTGCTGAAGTGTTTAGGGCAAAAGTGGTTGATCTTAGCAACAAAACTTACACACTTGAGCTTACAGGTGATGTTGATAAAGTGAGTGGTTTTATTGAGATGCTGGCCCAGTTTGGAATTAAGGAAATTGCCAGAACTGGCACAGTTGCTATGGCAAGGGAAAATAAAAAAAATAAGTGAGGATTAAAAATGAAGGTTTATTATGATAAAGATGTAGATCAAAACAAGATTAAAGACAAACAGATTGCCATTATTGGTTATGGAAGCCAGGGACATGCACATGCCCAAAACCTTAAAGATAGTGGAATGAATGTAATCGTGGGTTTGAGAGAAGGTGGAAGCAGTTGGGAGAAAGCTAAAGGTGCAGGCTTTGATGTAAGGTCGGTTGCCGATGCGGCTAAAGCAGCAAATATAATTATGATACTTGCACCTGATACAAGCCAGTCTGAAATTTATTCAAATCATATTGCGCAAAACCTGAATTCAGGTGACGCACTCGTTTTTAGCCACGGTTTTAACATACATTATGATGAAATTGATCCCCCTTCAGATGTGGATGTTTTTATGGTTGCCCCTAAAGCTCCAGGCCACACAGTGAGAGGGCAGTATCTGGAAGGATCTGGCGTGCCTGGATTGGTTGCAGTGCACCAGGATTCAACAGGCACGGCAAAAGAACTTGCACTTGCTTATGCAGGGGCAATTGGCTGCACAAGGGCCGGGGTTATAGAAACTACTTTTAAAGATGAAACCGAGACTGACCTTTTTGGTGAACAGTCTGTTCTTTGCGGAGGCCTTACAGCATTAATATTGGCTGGTTTTGAAACACTAGTGGAAGCTGGTTATCCACCTGAGATGGCATATTTTGAGTGCTGCCATGAAGTAAAACTGATTGTAGACCTTATTTATGAAGGTGGAATTGCGAATATGCGTTATTCAATAAGTGATACCGCAGAATATGGTGATATTACAAGGGGCCCAAGGGTAATTAACAGCTCGGTTAAAGATGAAATGAAAAAGATCATTGGTGAAATCCAGTCTGGCGAATTTGCAAAGGAATGGATCGAAGAAAACAAAAATGGAAGGCCAAATTATAATTCACTTGTAGAAAAAGGTAAAAAGCATCAGATTGAAGAAGTGGGTGGTGAACTTAGAAGCATGATGAGCTCGCTTTTCAAGAAAAAGCTTGTCGATAAATCAAAAAATTAATGGATATAAAAGTATTAAAAGTTGCTCGTGAGGGGCTTTCAACAATTTTTTTGTTAGGAGCCCTTGGCTGGTTACTTTCCCTCTTTGGTTTTCAATCATTATCATTCTTATTTTTTATTCTTACCCTTTTCACTTTATTCTTTTTTAGAAATCCCGACAGAAAAGTTGTTGAAGATGAAAAAGCCTTTATTTCCCCAGCAGATGGAAAGGTGATTGATATTTCCAATCAAACAGAAAAAGATCATCTTGATAAAGAGTGTCTCCGAATAAGTATTTTCTTGTCAATTCTTGATTGCCATATCAACAGGTTCCCTGTTTCAGGTAAGGTTTTAGGAACAAAGTATCATAGCGGCAAATTTGTTATGGCTTTTAACAAGCACTCATCTGAATTAAATGAAAGATTATCAACATTTATAGAATCAAAAAGTGGTGTACAATTAGTAATTACGCAAGTTGCAGGATTTCTTGCACGAAGGATTGTATCAGATGCAAAACTTCATAGTGAATTTTCACAGGGCAATAAATTCGGGATGATAAAATTTGGGTCAAGGGTTGATCTTTATATTCCCACAGAATCAAATGTGAGTGTAACTTTAGGGCAGAAAGTAAGAGCGGGGGAAACGGTACTGGCATGGGTAAACTAGATAAAGAAGATATAAAAGACAAGATAAAAAAAGAAAAACTTTTCCCTATAGTTCCGAATTTGCTTACAACTGCGGGCCTGATACTTGGTCTTGCATCGATTATGGCTTCTCTTGAAATAGTTATGCTCGAGGGTTACAGCGATTTCTCATCCCCAGAGATATTCTCCAAGTTTTGGTGGGCATCAGCTTTTATAGGTTTTGCGGTTGTTATGGATATGTTTGATGGAAAAGTTGCAAGGGCACTTGGATCATCAAGTAGCTTTGGCACATCTTATGATTCACTTTCTGATCTTGTGTCATTTGGAGTTGCACCTTCGGTATTAATATATGTTTGGTGCCTTGTGAGTTTTGGAAAGATTGCTTTAATGGCACTTTTTTTCTATGTGGTTTGTGCAGCACTTCGTCTTGCCCGATTTAACATTCAATCAAAAAAAACAGAAAAAAATAATTTTACTGGCCTTCCAAGCCCGATGGCTGCAGGTTTGATAATTGCCCCTATACTTCTTTTTTCTGAGTTTGATATAGTGCCCGGGGTCCGTATGGCGTTTTTATATCTTTTTGCAACCCCAATTTTGGGTTTAATAATGGTAAGTGATATTCCGTATAAAAAGTTTCCCGATTTTAGTAATGTTGGGCAGTTTAATGTTTTGGTAATTGGTGCCATTATCCTTACAGCAGTGATTACTAATCCCGGAATAATGGTTGCACTTGTGACTTCATCTTATTTTTTTCTTGGCCTTTCCATGTTTGTCTTTCATCAGATTAAAAAGAGAAGCGAGTCCAAAAAAAAGCAAGAAATTTTTTAATGGATGAGCCTGGATAGTTAGTTATCCTATTAGCCAATTTCAATCCTAACATTCAACTAAAAAGGCGAGGTTTTAAAAATAATGAAGTATTGTTTTAAAGTTTTTTTTCTTCTTATTCTAATACTTGAGGTGACCACTATGAACACTCTTTCAGACGATCTGAAAGATACAGAAAAGTATAAACTTGATAATGGCATGACTGTGATCCTTGAAGAAAACAGTTCTTCTCCTGTTGTGGCCGTGAATGTATGGGTGGGCACCGGAAGTGCTTGTGAGGAGCAAGGGGAGTATGGGCTTGCGCATGTGCATGAACATATGCTTTTTAAAGGTACAGAGAAAAGAGATGTTGGTGAGATTGCAAGGCTTGTCGAAGCAGGCGGGGGAGATATAAATGCTTTTACCTCTTTTGATGAGACTGTTTACTACGTTGTAAGCGCAAGCAGGTTTTTAAACACAACTCTGGATATACTGTCTGATGTTGTTGAGAATTCCACATTCGATCCAAATGAGCTTTCAAAAGAACTCGAAGTTGTGCTTGAAGAGATAAATAGGGGTGAAGATTCTCCCTCAAGGGTTTTAAGCCAGAAACTTTTTGCCACAGCTTATGATAAACATTCTTACAAACGTCCTGTAATAGGCACCAAAGAAAGTGTAAAGAGGTTTACAAGGGAAGGTATTTTAGAGTTTTATAAAAAATGGTATTCCCCTCAGAATATGATCCTTGTGGTAGTTGGGGATTTTGAAAGCGAGGATGTAAAGCAAACTATTCTCAATACTTTTGGCAAACTCCAAAAAAGGGATATACCCTCATGTGAAATTCCGATGGAGCCGCAACAAGAATCCATTAAAACATTTGTGCTAAACAAGGATATAAATGAAGGTTATTTCTCTTTGGGATATCACGTTACTTCAGCAAAGGATGAAGACACTGCGATTATTGATGTTCTCTCCACAATTTTGGGCTCAGGTGAAAGCTCAAGACTTTACAGGGAAGTAAAAGAAGAAAAAGGCCTTGTAAACAATATTTATTCTTATGCTTATACCCCCAAATATGACGGGATTTTTGTTGTAGGGGGCACAATAGATCCAGCAAAAACTTCAAAAGCTTATGAAGAAATTATTAGGCAGATTGAAAGGCTCAAAACTGAGTTTGTTAGTGAACAGGAGATTGCAAGGGCAAAGGTTAATATTGAGAGCGATTCAATTTATACAAAAGAGACAATGCAGGGCCAAGCCCAAAAGCTTGGATTTTTTGAACTCAAAGCAGGTGATTACAAATATGAAAAAGAGTATCTAAACAGTATAAGAAATGTTACTCAAGAGGATATCTTAAGAGTGGCCAATAAGTATTTTACAACTGAAAACCTCACTGCCGGGATTCTTTTCCCCACAAATAATCAGGCTTTGAGCGAAGATGAGCTAAAAAACATTATCTTAAGCAGTGAAAAAAAATACAAAAATGAGGCACTGACTGAAAAGCCTCAGAAAGAAAATACAGAAGTTAAAGAATTTGAGCTGGAGAATGGAATAAAAGTTTTAATAAAAGAAAATCATTCAGTTCCACTTTTCTCTGCAAGGGCAGCTTTTCTTGGAGGGGTAAGGTTTGAAAATGATACAACAAATGGTATCTCAAGTTTTTTAAGCGGTATGTTCACAAGGGGCACAACTTCCAGATCAGCAGAGGAAATTGCAAATGAAATAGAATCTTTAGCAGGTGATATTGAAGGTATATCGGGGAAAAACAGTATAGGAGTGGGAGTGGAATCACTTAGCCGTAACTTTGATAAAGCTATGGACATTTTTTCAGATGTAATCCTCAATCCATCTTTTACTGCTGAAGAGATAGAACGTGAAAGAAGGGAAGTACTCTCGGCAATCTCAAGGCAAAAAGATAATCTTTTAAAAAAAACCATAAACACTTTTCTTGAGACACTTTTTACAAAACACCCTTATAAATACAGAACTATGGGTACTGAGCAAAATGTTAACTCTTTTCAAAAAAGTGATATTGAAGCTTTTTACAATAAGATTGTAAGACCTGAAAATATGGTTATTTCGTTAGTGGGTGATATAAATACTGAAGATGTACTTGCGACTATTAAAAAAGCTTTTGGTGGTCTTCAAAAAGGAAGTTTTCAGAATATAGAGCTTCCTAAAGAGCCGCGGTCTAATGAAATAAGAAAAGTGGTGAAGCAGGAAAAAGATAAGGCACAGACACATATTATCTTGGGTTATCAGGCGCCAAGCATATATGATGAAGATCAGTATGCGTTTGAAGTAATGAACACCGTTCTTGCAGGGCAGGGTGGCAGGCTTTTTCTTGAACTCAGGGATAAAAAAAGCCTGGCTTACACAGTTACTTCATTTCAAAGCCCCGGCCTTGAAACCGGCTATTTTGGAGTTTATATTGGCACAGCTCCTGATAAAGAGGAAGAAGCCCTGAGCGGAATAAAGGATCAGCTTAAACTCTTAATTGAAAAGGGTATTACAGATGAAGAGCTTGACCGTGCAAAAAACTATATTGTTGGCACTTACGAGATTGGCCTTCAAAAGAATTCATCTCAGGCAGCAAAGATAGTTTTTGATGAGCTCTACGGAATTGGCTGGGAAGAATACAATAAATATCCTCAAAAAATAATAGCTGTTACAAAAGAAGATGTTTTGAGAGTGGCAAAAAAATATATTGATCTTGATACTTACACCCTCACAATTGTAAAGCCCGAGTAAAATAGATTATTAAATGGATTCCTATGAGACACTTGCAAGATTTTATGATCCCATTATGGGTGATCAGGAAGAATCTGCAAAATATGTACTTAGCCTGATCAGGAAAAATAACTCTAAAGCTAAAACTGTTTTAGAACTTGCCTGTGGCACGGGTGCATATCTCCAATATCTTTCCAAATATTATGATGTTGCAGGGCTTGACAGCTCTTCAGCCATGCTCAGTGTTGCGAGAGAGAAGATACCGGGTTGCCCGCTTCTTCAAAATGATATGCTAGGTTTTGAGTTTGATGAGAAGTACGATTCAGTCATCTGTATGAACGATTCTGTAAATCATTTGTTGAAAATAGATGAGTGGAAAAAGCTTTTTTCCCAGGCCCATAAGCATCTTGATAAAAATGGTATTTTTATTTTTGATATTAATACTGAAAAAAAACTAAAAAACCTTTCAGAAAACCCTCCGATTATTCATGAGTTTGGTGATAATATTTTTATTACGGACGTTATAAAAAATCCTAAACAAATATTTGAATGGGATCTCAGGATATTTGAAAAGATTAGTGATCAAGATTACAAACTGCATGAACAAACTCTTTTGGAAAGGGCTGTGCAAATCGTAAAAATAAAAGAAATGTTGTCAAAGCATTTCAGGAAAATACAACTATTTGATTTCGACAATTCAATTGTTTCCAGAAAATCGGAGAGAATTTATTTTGTTGCAGTAAAAAAATAAGGTTAACAAGTTGAAAAAGATAATAATTATATTCTTTTTATTTACATTGGTGTTTCTTTTAATATTTGCACCAAACTTAGTATGGATTTTTAATTCAACTGCAACAATTCATAATGCAGGAGGTTCAGAAATTACTTCTGTTGTGGTTTTTGTGGATGAAAAAGAAGTGAAAGTAGGCAATCTGGAACCAGGAGAGAAAAAGTTAATTTTTCTCCCTAAATCAGGTGATTCAACTTTCCGTGTGGTCTTTTCATATGGAAACAAATACTTAAATGCTTGTAATGAATATGTAGAGGGTGAGATGTATCATGTGGAGGCGAAATTGGATTCACAAATTAATTCAAAATGTAGTGCTACTCTGCCTTTAACTTCGCAGTTGTTTGTATTAGAGTTTTTAAGAGGTTTATAGTTGGCTAAAAGAATAATACTCTACAGACATGGTAAATCCGACTGGGGGGCACAGTATGGCTCTGATCATGACAGGCCTCTTGCTAAAAGAGGCATAGAATCTGCTGAGATAATGGGAAAACTTCTTGGAAACTCCAACCAGATTCCAGAGCTTGCGATTACTTCAACTGCTCTTAGGGCAAAGCAAACCCTTGAAATTTCAATTGAAAAGGGTGTTTGGACCTGTGAAGTGCAAGAGGATGAAGCTCTTTATTATTCAGGGCCTGATGAGATACTGGGGATTATAAATAAAATTAATAATGATTTCAGCAAAATTATATTAGTTGGACATGAACCTAAATGGACAACTCTTTGCACACGGATGATCGGCGGCGGAGAGGTGCGTTTTCCAACTGCTTCAATGGCACGGATTGATTATGATGTGGATGATTGGGATGATATTGAATATGGATACGGTGAACTGAGGTGGCTTCAACAGCCTTCGTTTTTTACTAAAGGAAAATTTGATTTATAGATTAAAGACCGGCTTTAAGTGAAAGCCGGTCTTTGTTTTTTATAATTTCCCTGGGGATTTTCCTTTTATTCCATCCCACTTTTTATCGGCTGTCGCGATATTCTTTTGCAGCTCTGCTTCCCATTTTTCCTGAATTTCTTTGTTTAAATTGAGATACAGTTTTCCATCTATAACTTTTGAAACTTCTGGGTCACCTATAAACTTTTTGCCCAAAGATGCTCCGTAAGCACACCATCCACCATATTCTGGTAGATATTTATTTGGATTCTTTGTGAAAGTTTCTTTGTTTTCTTCACTTGAGAAAAGATAGTTTACACCGTCATGTTCCACTACGAATGCTCCTGTGCCTTCTTTCGGGCCGCTTTCCTCATGATATGAAACAAGATCATATCCTCCGGCACCTACTGTGCTATATACCTGCTTCCCGGCATTTGCTATACCTGTTCCTAATATAATTGAAAAAACAAAAAATAAAGCGATGATCATTTTAGATTTATTCATGAATATTTGCACCTCCTAAAGTTATTTAGTATTTTTAGTGGCACTTTTATGCAGAAAGGATTCAAAAATTATCAGTAACTATCAATAGTTTTTTTCTGAATAAGGTTTCTGAGTTTTATAATACCCAGCCTTAAACGTGTCTTTACGGTACCAACAGGCACATTCAATTTCATGGCAGCTTCAGTATGTGTGAAACCTTCAAAATAAACAACATTTATAACGCTTTTTTGTTTCTGAGGGAGTTTGTTGATAGCCTTTCTTATCAGTTGGTTTTTTCTATCTTGTAGAATAAGTACATTCGAATTCTCTGAAGCAGATTCAACTTTTTGTTGTTCAATATCAGATGTTTTTTGCTTATATCTCAATCTTCTGAGTTTATCCAGAGCTTTGTTGCGGGCAATTGTCATTACCCAGGTTGAAAAAGATGCCAGCTTTGGATTGTATTTGTCAGCTTTATTCCAGATCTGAAAAAATACTTCCTGTACGACCTCCTCTGATTCACCCCGGTCTTTCACTATCAGGTAAACAAAATTAAGTAAGTATTTGTTATATCTTGAATATATTTCTATAAATGCGAGTTCTTCTTTCTCAGATATTTCTGTTATAAGTTGAGTGTCGGACAGGTGAGTAATCTCGTTATCAGTTTCTATTTTGCAATGGCTCTGCATATTATATACAATCCTTTAATATATGAATTATAAAGATTTATTCTTTACCCATTTAGTTAGTTGCGTACAAAAGTACTTTTGACTCAAAATATGCATCAATAAATTTAATTTGATATATGGCGTGCTTTATATAGTATTATCGAAAAAATATAACAATATCAATAAGTTACAAAACTATTGCCTGGTTACTTAAAGGATACTTGCCGACATGAAAGATACTCTTGTAAACTTTTGCCAAAATAAATTAAGTCATACAGAAGAAATCACATTATCAATTATTTGCGGGAAGTGGAAGTTCAGAATATTGTATAGACTTATAGAAGGTTCCAAACGTTTTAATGAGTTAAAAAAATCATTAAACGGGATATCTGCCAGAACTTTAACCACTCAGTTAGAAGAACTGGAAAATCATAAAGTAATTGTCAGGGTTGTTTCTACAACCAAACCCCTAAAGGTTGAGTACTCCTTTTCAAAAAGAGGTAAGACACTAATTCCGATATTAAATGAGCTTGCTGAATGGGGAACAAACCACTGTGAAGAAGCGCAGAAGAACTCAAAGTGAAGCCAGTTTAGTCAAACAGTGAAAATGGAGTAAATAACCACACCCCATATTTCTGTATCTGAAGCCATTGTTACCTTTTTGCCTCTGGATGTTTCGAAGAAAGTTTCCAGGTCTTTTTTAATCTTTATCCTTGATATATATAGCTCACCCTTGTGGGCGGCCACAACTATATCCATGTTTTTTGGATCTTTATCCCTATCCACTATAAGGAGGCTTCCCGGTATTATTTCATTATTTACCGATGAACTCTTTTCCACTTTCATAAAATAAGTGGAGGTAGGGTTACTTATCAAAAGTGTATTAAGATCTATCTTTTCTTCTATGAAATCTTCAAAAGGAAAGGGACTTCCAGCCTGGATCTTTGAAAGAAGCACCGGGATCACTTTTGCCTTATTCTCATTATCGTTGCTGTAGAGCTTATACTCATTTATCTTCATTCTTTTTTTCTTCTCCAAGTGAGTAAAAACGTGTTGTCGGGTATGCAAGATCAAGGTCGTTATGCTTACCAAACTCTTCAAGAATGGCTTCCCATATCTCCTGTTCTGCCCCTCTTCTTACTCTCGGGCGTACTATGTATCTGATGGTTAACATTATTCCACTGTCTTTCACAGTTGTATAAACAATAGGTGTAAGTTTACTGAAATAGATCATATATTTCATTGCAGCGCGGCGTACCTGCTCTTCAGCCCCATCAGAAAGTACCTCTGCTTTTTCATGGGCAATTTCTATGAGAATATCTTTTGCCTTTTTCCAATTGCTTTCAAAGGTTACAAGCACGGGTATTTCATGCCAAACATAGTCAAATCCGATCTGGTAGTTGGCCATGTGTTCTCTTAGCACCTTGCTGTTGGGAATATGGATTACCCTTCCGGTGCTTTGGTCTGCATTAACCCAGTTGCCGACCTCGACCATGCTGAACTGAAAGAGCCTTATATCAATAATGTCGCCCTTTACTCCGCCTATTTCTATTCTGTCGCCAAGGCAAAAGGGTTTTCGCCATATAATAAAAAACCAACCCGTAATGTTTGCAATAGTGTCACTCATGGCTATTGCGAGGCCCGCACTTGCAAGACCTATCAAAGTTGATACGGAACTAATGCCCCTTATCCATACCGCACCAATTGATATAACCAGTACGACTCCGTATATATACAGAACGAAGCGTCTCCAGTTATAGAGGTTTTTTACATCACTCACCCTTTTTCTAACTATATAGTTTGCAATTCTCTTGAGTATGAAGAGCAATACAATGATGATGAAAGATAGTATGAGTTTGCGGTAAATCTCGGGCGTCATCTGAATATAATCGGAAATAAAATCCGTAATAAATTCCATACGGAGAAAATTTAACTATTTTGGGAATGGAGTAAAGAAATTAGGGGGATTTGGTTTACATCCATATGTCATCCCAGACTTGATCTGGGATCCAGGATGATGGGAAAGCGTTATTAAAACCTTATATTTATGTTGTTTATGACTACGAATTGTCTCTCCCTTGATGGGAGAGAATTAAAGTGAGGGTGATAAAAGAAATTTTTTGGACCCTCATCCTTTATCCTTCTCCCACTGTTGTGCGGGAGAAGGGAATTTAATCTTTTTAATGAATAGTATTATCCGGAATCATGACCATGCCCCATAATGAGAGCATGATTTTGTTAATTTCTGTCAATTCGGGTTTTTTCCCTGATAATAGAGACTGGTTGTATGATTTTGCAAAGTGATCAAAATCGTCAAATGTTATTTCAACCGGTAATTTTTTAGAGTCTTCAAATTCAATATAAAAACCGTTTTCTTTTTGGGTTGCAGTGTAATTTAAATTGTTTCCCATTTTGTTTCACCTCGATTGTGTAATATAATCATCAAAAAACCAATTAAAAGGAATTTTTTCCATGAATAATTATTTAAAACTCCTATGTTTTTCGATGATTTTATTTTCATTTGGTTGCACGCATCAAACTAATACTCTTTTCACAGAAGGCAAGTGGATTGATCTTACACATGACTTTTCAGAAGAAACTATATACTGGCCAACTGCTGAAGGCTTTAAATTAAAAACCGATTATGAAGGTATAACTGAAAAAGGTTATTACTACTCAGCTTATAGTTACTGTTCAGCAGAGCATGGCGGAACACACCTTGATGCCCCGATCCATTTTTACAAAGGCAGAAACACTGTTGATGAGATACCAGTTTCCCAACTTATAGGAGAGGCAATTGTTGTAGATGTATCTGAAACTGCATTGGCCAATCCCGACTACCAAGTAAGTGTGGCAGATTTTGAGAAATGGGAAGCTTCAAATGGCAAAATACCTGACAGTTCAATTGTTCTTCTTAGAACAGGTTATGGAAAGTTCTGGCCCGACAGGGTGAAATACATGGGTACTGATAAAAGAGGTCCCGAAGCGGTAAAAGACCTTCATTTCCCGGGGCTTCATCCCGATGCAGCAAAGTGGCTTACTGAAAACAGAAAAATAAATGCAATTGGGCTTGATACACCGAGTATAGATTATGGCCAGTCTACTCATTTTGAAAGCCATCAAATATTATTTGAGCATAATGTTCCTGCCTTTGAAAATGTGGCCAATCTTGAAAAGCTCCCTGTGAAAGGTGCATTTGTGGTTGCGCTTCCGATGAAGATTAAAGGCGGAAGTGGTGGGCCACTTCGGATTGTGGCTTATATCAAGTGATTATGTTTTATGCTAAGTTTTCGATATAATTAAAAAGATACAGTCTTTGGGCTGTTAGCTCAGCCTGGTAGAGCATCTGACTCTTAATCAGCCGGTCGTAGGTTCGAATCCTACACAGCCCACTTTATACAAAATCAGGCGAAAAAAACTTCCTGCGGAGCCTCATCTTTTCTCAATCTGCTAATTTTCACGGTAACTTTCCTGTTTAGCTTGTTCAAAAAGCCAAAAAGTCTTTCCTGGGAAAATTTGTGATATTTACCGCTCATCAGCTTTGATACTTCTGCCTGGTCAATCCCCAGAAGATCAGAAATTTCGCGCTGTTTCAGTTTCTTCTTATCCAGAATCATGCGCACAGAATGACCCAGTTTTGCACGTGTTAAAAGCTCTTCTGGTTCATCAAGCCCAAGATCGGCAAAAACATTTGGGCTGCCGGTCGTGTGTTCATGAACGGCATCATGAATTTTTACAGTATCTTTCTTACTTTTCTTTCTTGCTGGCATTATTCGCTTTCTCCAGTTCTACCGCTTGTTTGTAGCGGGATTTAATTAATTCTATGTCCTTTTGTGGCGTTTTAATTCCTTTTTTTGCCTTCTTTATAAAAGCACATAAAGCATAAATATTTGTCCCAATCTTTACGGTATACAGGGTTCGGTAGGTGTTTGTATTAAACCTTTTTTTAATTTCATAAACACCTTTGCCAACACCTTTAAAAAACTCTGCATCAGGCGGCGTGACACCCTTTTGAACGTCATATAGTGCGACACCAATATCTTTCCTGACCTCTTGAGGAAAGCCTTTTACCTTATCCAGTGTATCACCCATCCATTGAATGGGTCTTACATTTTTTTCCTTGTCTTCCGGCAATCTGTATCTCCATTATATGAGTAAATAGTCATAAAGTCAACAATTTATTTGACTGATCAGATTGATATAATGCCAACGATACTTGATTCTGTGGTAAAATTATAGAAAATTTTTTTACGTTACCAATTACGTTACCATATCTGATCCAAGCCAATACCAATTGGTGCTAGATGTTGTAAACCTGGATATGAATTTAGTTCAATGTTTGCAGTATCTTATACAATCATATACAAGTATATGCCAAAGGGGCCAAAACAGGTTTTAAATCAATCTTAATCAGCCGGTCGTAGGTTCGAATCCTACACAGCCCATATTATAAAGTAAAAAGTACAGACCTGACCCTTCTCAACGTTTTGAAATCTCTTGATATCAAGGTCTAAATTATTAATTTCGTGATCCAATTTCTCAATCGTGAAATTAGTCCCAAATATGATTTTTTCGTATATATTCCATAGCAATAAAAAGTTTTTTATTTCGTCAAAATCTTTTGTCGAATATTCAGTTCCAAATTTTTCATTTGTCCATTCAATAATACTTTTATTATTAGTTGTCATGTTCTATCCTGATCTAAAAATTAATCCAATTTAAAAATGTATAGGGCTGCAATTGAAGCAATGTGTTTTTTTGTTATTTTAAAGTTATCAGGAAAGCAGATTATATAATCTGCAGAATTCTTTTTTTTTGTAATATAAATATTTTTTTTAGTATTCAAATCTAGATAAGAAGTTGTAGTGAGATTGATTGAAATATCTGAGCCTAGCTTATGAGAAAAATAAATATTTCTTGTAGAATCTGTTGCTTGAGTTGAGATGTTTATATTACAAAAAGATGATATACCTTCATGTAAATAAATATCAGTTGTATCTAAACTTAGCATTGAAGAAGTTGTAGTGAAATTGATTGAAATATCTGTGTCTAGCACTAGCCTATGAGTAAAATAAATATCAGTTGTATCTGCTTGTAATACATTTATCATTGGAGATGAAGTGAAATAGACTTCTCCTGCATAAATGGCATTAGTGTGAATTGCGGATAAAAGAATAAAGAATATTATTATATATGATTTTGTCATTTTTATTTCGATAGTAAATGTTTAAAATGCTGATTTCAAAGGGTAGATTGTAATTTATAACTTTTATTAATTTCAGTCAACCTATAGTCTACCCATTTTGTAGCTAGGTTAGTTAAATTAGTTGTATTTATGAGTTATAATATCCTGTAAATACACAATATTTTAGGTAGCTCAGCCTGTTAGAGCATCTGACTCTTAATCATTCGGTTGCAGGTTCGAATCCTACACAGCCGATGTTTTTTATAATAGGGTAAAGTCCCACTAATTTCGAAGATATTTTCTAAGTGCAGATATAACTAAATATGCAACATATACCAAGATAATAAATCCAAGTATTGGCCCTCCAGCAAAAATTAAGAAATTTACAATCAATCCAAAAGTATCCATAAAAAATATCTCCTTTAAAATTTATATTTTATTGCTGATTATAGCAATGTAAAGAATTAGGTTTCCGATGTATCTAAGTAAGATTCTTGATCCTTAGAGTAAATTATAAGAGAATTATGTTAACAAAATCAAGGCTTTATTAATGTAAAACAAAGGAGGATCAAATGACATTATATTCATATTGTTTACTTTATGATTCAGGTGCTGCTCCAAATCCCTATTGGAATATCTGTACATTAGTAATTTGTAAACCACAGATTAGACGTGTGGCAAAAGTTGGAGATTGGGTAGTTGGCTTGGGTTCAAAAAATTCCGAATTAGGAAATATTTCCAATAAAGTAATATATGCCATGAAAATTACACAAAAACTAACCATGCAAGAGTATGATAGATACTGCTTGAGTAAATTAACTGGAAAAATCCCAGACTGGCAGAGTAATGATTATCGAAAGCGTGTTGGAGACTGCATTTACGATTATTCATTATCTAAAAAATATCCATTACAAAGAGAAGGGGTTCATGATGAAACTAATAGTGATACAGATCTAAAAGGTGAATATGCGTTACTTTCAAATCACTTTTGGTATTTTGGGAAAAACCCAGAATTGTTGCCGAATAATTTATTAAATATAAGTCATTCTTCTCCAGGGCATAAATCAAAAGCTAACACTTCATTCACTACTCAATTTGTTCATTGGATTGAAAGTAAAAAAAAGATAATTGGTGAACCAGAATTAAAAAGCAAATTAATGGACAAACAAGATTGTAGAGGTGCTTGTGCGTATATAGATAAGGTAGGAAATGAAAATGATGAGATAGAAGTTGAAAACCGGTGAAATTACTGAACTTTTTGTCAAATATACAGTAAATTCAGGGTCATAAATTCAGAGTCAGGTCTGTACTTTGTACTTTTGCCTATGATATTAATTTATGTGCTGACAAATTTCCCTCTCTTAATCAGTCGGTCGTAGGTTCGAATCCTACACAGCCCATAATAATTACTTTTAAGAACTTACCCTTTCCCCAATTTTCTTGCCTTGCAAACTTATAAGTTGACATTTAATTTCATAAAGTATACTGTTAAGTAAACAAATCAAAGTTTAATGTAAACTTGAGAGTATACAATGAATATTGTAAAACATATAGCAAGAGAACAATGTGCCCAACTTGTAAATGAAGCAGCACAACGTATAGGAATGCTGCAAAAGCCGAAAGAGAGTTGGATTACAATTGTTAGAAAAGCACTTGGTATGTCTGGAGCACAGTTAGCAAGGCGATTAAATGTTACGCGCGGACATATATCAAAAACAGAGAAAGCGGAATTGTCAGGAAGTGTAACAATTAAAACAATGGACAATATGGCTCGAGGTATGAATTGCCGGTTTGTTTATGCAATTGTACCAGAAAAAAGTGTGGAAGATATATTAAAAGAAAGAGCTGAGGCAAGAGCTAAAAATATGGTTGAGAAAGCTGCTTTGCAAGGAGCAATGGAAAATCAGGGATTATCAAAAGACCAAATGATTAAAGAGATTGAACGCCTCAAAAATGAATTGCTAAGAGAAATGCCTTCAGATTTTTGGAATGATTTTGAAGTCGAATGATTAATTATCCAGAAGGGGTCACGCCCATTGATCCAGATGAAACTGAAGGATTGAAGCATAAACATGTTTCTACTAGGGAAGAACTTGATCAGCTGGAACAAGCAAATGTTCAGGCAGGTATGATCTGGTTATCTCGCAGCCGTCGAAAAGACATATTAAGTGAGGGCTTTGTTCGGGAGCTTCACAAACGCTTATTTGGAGAGGTATGGAAATGGGCTGGAATTTTTCGAATTACAACTAAAAATATTGGTGTTGATGTTGAGCAAATAGGAGTTCAATTAAAAATTCTTTTGGATGATGTAAATTACTGGATCGAAAACAAGACTTACAGCTCAAAAGAAATAGCAGTCAGATTTCATCACAGACTGGTAAAAATTCATCTGTTTCCAAATGGTAATGGACGTCATGCAAGAATAATGGCAGATGCTATATTGGAAAAACTTTTTAAGCAACCACCAATAGGTTGGGCTGGGGGGCAGGATTTAGAGGAAATTAACGATAGGCGTAAAGAGTATATTCGTGCACTTCAAGCTGCAGATAATGAGAATTATAAACCACTATTTGAATTTGCAGATTTAAAGAAAAACAGCCCATAATTTTACTAAAAATTTTTCTTATTCTACTTTTTTCTATATATTTATATTCAACAAGCTTAATCAAAAATTTATCCAGGGGGAGTAAATTATTTTAGATGTATTGATTGTTGGTGCAGGACCGGCAGGGCTTAGTGCTGCGGCCAGAGCTTCAAAACAAAACCTTAACTACCTTGTGCTCGAAAAAGGTGCCATTGGAAATACCCTCGACTACCATTACCAGCAAAGAAAATTTGTAATGTCTCAACCTGCGGAGATCCCGATTAGATCTGATATTCCTTTTGAAGAAGGCAGCAGGGAATCTGTTCTGGAAAGTTGGAACCATTATGTAAAGAAAAATAAACTGAAAATAAATGAAAATGAGTCAGTCGTCGATATCACAAAAAACCAGGAAATATTCCGCGTAAAAACTGATAAATCAGAGTATGAAGCTAAAAATGTGGTTTTAGCTGTTGGAAAACTGGGTAATTCCAGAGAGATTAAAGCAGAGGGGGCTAATCTTGATTTTATTTTCGATCGTCTCGTAGATCCCGATGAATATAATGAAAAGAACATACTTGTCGTCGGAGGGGGAGACAGTGCTGTTGAATTGGCGCTCTCACTTTGTGGGAAGAATAAGGTCTTTATCTCATATAGAAATACCGAATTTTTCAGGGTCAACCCCGAGCTACTTAATAAAGTTAACGAAGCTATAAGTTCAAATAGTCTAAGGGTATTTTTTAACTCAGCTATAAAGCACTTTGAGCCTGGTTTTTCAACTATAAGCCTTGAAGACAGGGATCTCAGAATATCCACAGACGCTGTGTTTGTGAAGATAGGTGCTGAAGTCCCAAGGCCATTTCTTGAAAAAGCGGGGGTAAAATTTTACTCAGAAGATACTTCA
Source organism: Deltaproteobacteria bacterium (assembly GCA_029262295.1). Classification (GTDB taxonomy): domain Bacteria; phylum Desulfobacterota_D; class UBA1144; order Nemesobacterales; family Nemesobacteraceae; genus JAJCZR01. The sequence goes on from JAJCZR010000017.1 coordinate 29,269, forward strand.
TCTTCACCTATTGCCGATGACAGGTTTCAAACTGAGACACCCGGGCTATATGTAATTGGCTCAGTTTGCGGTGAAAAAGATCTAATCAAAAAATCCCTTAACGATGGATACGAAGTAATTGAATATATCTGTGGCAATAACCTTGAGCAGGTTGATACTCCGCTACTTAGAAAAAAACTTGAGGCTGTGCCCGGCCATTCCTTAGATCAAAAAATAGAATATATATCCTCAAAGCTTCCATTGTTTCTGGGAGTGGAGAGGTCGACTCTAAGGGATTTGCTCATCAAGTCGGATGTGAGGGTTTATAAAAAAGGTGATTTTGTGTTTCATGCAGGAGATTACTCTACCTCAATTTTTAATATGTTAGAGGGAAAAGTGCAGGTCCTTTATGAAGGTGAAAAAGAGAGCGATATCTTTTTGGACCAAGGCAAGTTTTTCGGTGAGATAGCCCTTTTTGCGGATAAAAGAAGGACATCTTCAATAAGGGCAGTGAAGGAATCTGTTCTTATTGAAACGCCAAGAAGGGCATTTTTGAAAATTGTGAAAACCGTGCCCTCTGTTAAAAAAACCATTGATGAAGTATTTACCTTAAATACCCTTCAAACCACTTTTTCAATTCCACAAATAAGCGATGCCGACAGGAATATTGCCGCCAAATTACAAGTCGAGTCTTTTAAAAAAGGCGAACAAATATATGATGAAGGCGAGGCTGCTGATTCCCTTTACATTTTGAGGAAAGGATCGGTAAGAACCAGTAAAAAAAATAATGAAGGCAAAGAGAATATTATCAACTACATTCATTGCGGCGATTATTTCGGAGTGGATGCACTAATTGACAGCACTGATATAAGGGTGGCCAAAGTTACCGCCTCTGCTTTGACTGAGGTGATAAAAATACCCGCAGAAGACTTTAAATTATTTATAAATAATTATCCCGAGCTGCAAAGTGAGCTACAATCACAGGCCGAAAGAAGGGTAATAAGGGCATCAACATTTATTGGCCTTACAGATGAGAACAGAGATAATTCACAGTTCATCTCGGATTATATAAAGCACGGTGTGATTGATAGCACTGATGTGCTGATAATAGATGAAAAAAAATGCACAAGATGTGATAACTGTGTTAAAGCATGCGAGTCGACTCACAATGGTCAGACGCGGCTTGACAGGATACCGGGCCCCAGTTTTTCAGGTATTCACGTGCCGGTTGCCTGCAGGCACTGTGAAGGAGCTCCGTGCCTTCAGGATTGCCCTCCGGGTGATGCAATATTCAGGGCCTCTGACGGTGCAATAAAAATTGACGAAGAAAAATGTATAGGATGTGGTAACTGTGCTTCTTTTTGTCCATATGGAGTGGTATTTATGGTTGAAAAAAAGGAAAAACCGACTCTTTTGAAAGGAACATGGCAGGATGCAATAAACCTTTTCAAACTTGGCCTTAATAAAAAAACATATACAGAAGCGGTGAAGGGAATAGCCGTAAAGTGTGATCTCTGTGAGAATATCTCCGGCGGCCCTGCATGCGTGAGTAGCTGTCCGACCGGGGCAGCTATCAGAGTGGGTAAAGATTATTTTGAGAATTTTGAAAAACCAGATGAGTAGATTGTTTGATGAGAAAAAATGAAACAATAATAAGCCTTAGAGGTTCTCTCTGGCTTAAGATATCAATTGCTGTATTTATAGCATTGGTAATCTCTTACTTTTTTTACAGAATTTCTGAACCAAGACCCGGAGGAGGCACTACATTTGGGCTTGTTTATGGATTTATTGGTCTTGGTATATTTGCGCTTCTTATGTATTTTGGGGTTAGGAAAAGATCTTATGTAAACAATTTCGGAACCCTTAAAGACTGGCTTAGTTTTCATATATATTTCGGCGTGATAATGATAATTATTACCGCAATGCATGCCGGATTTGACTTTGGTTTTTCAATTCATTCACTTGCTTTTTACATAATGATAATTGTGGTTGTAAGCGGAATTGTGGGGACCCACTTTTATCTTAATCTTCCAGCTGATCTTGAAAAATATGGCGATGAAATTAGCTTCGCGTTTGCCGATAGTGAAATGAATACTCTTATTAATCGGATTAAAAGTGTTTCCAAGGAGAAATCCGCTGTATTTCAAAAAAGAGCAGAGATGATTATTGCATCAGGTATGCCCGGAAAAAACGAAGCCTTCTGGATAATGTTTAGAAAAAAATACGGGGTTCCCACTGAATCTGAATATTTTGAAAGTATTAAAGATGATGTAGTAAACATTCCCAAAGAGGAGAGCGAAGATTTTCAAAAGCTCACGGTACTGGCCCTTCAAAAATTTGATTTCCAGAGAAGATTTTTAAATCAGATTAAAATAAAAAACAAACTACGAATATGGCTTGTTCTTCACCTGCCATTATCAATAGTTTTGTCTTTTGTGATATTAATTCATATTTTGATAGTTGTTTACTACAATGGAATCTAAATACTTTTGAGTTAAATAAAAATTATGCCTTTTGAAATTACAGTAAAAAGATATCTTGCGTCTGAGTCGGCTGAAGAGATAAAAACTTTTAAATTCAACAGCTCTGTTATCTCAATTGGCTCTGATGCCAACAGGGCGATTTATCTTGAAGAAAAAGAGATTGAAGTAAATCACGCATCAATAGAACTGGATGACAGTGGCTGCTTTATTGTTCCATCCGGCAAAACCTATTTAAATAAAGATCAGGTTACAAACAAGTCGAGGCTTAAAAATAATGACCTGATTGAGATTGGTAAATATAAAATTACTGTTTTAATGCCGGGCGATCCGGATAAAAGTTCATCAATAATAATCAATGTTGAAGAAGATGTTGATGTTTCTAAAATTAATAAGGAAAGTGAGGATAAATATGAAAAAGTTGAGTATTTTTCAAGATATAATCTCGTAAAAAGCATTTTCAATGTAAGGGTTTTTACCCTTTTGTTCCTTTTGTTGTTTATAGCAGGTTTTTATTTTATGACAAAAGGTGAAAATGAAAAAGCATTGTCACCCGGGCCACTTTCTGATGCCCACAGCCTTTTTGAAAATGACTGTAAAAAATGCCATGTAGATTCGTGGAACTCTTTTTCGGAATTATCAGATGATAACCTGAGGGCTAACCACCCCTGTCTGAGCTGCCATAATGTAAATGTTCATAATGATAATGAGCGTTTTACCCCCAACTGTGTTAGTTGCCATAAAGAGCACAACGATAATATAAATCTTTCGCAAACCTATAATAAATTTTGCATAAAATGCCATAGTGACCTTACTGTAAAAGGTGGGTCAAAATCCGTTAATTATCATAATAAGATTATTGATTTTGAATCTACTCATCCTGAATTTGCGGTGACCCGGGCAGGGGAAAAGTATAAAGATATCAGGATCCGGCTTGATAATAAAAAAGAGCTGATTGATACAACTCCAATTAAATTAAATCATAAAGTTCATTTAGCTGATGATCTGAGAGGCCCTGGTGAAATAGAAAAATTAAGCTGCGATTCCTGTCATCAAATTAGTGAGAAAGGTGATTACACAGTTGAAATTACTTATGAAAAAGATTGTGAAAGGTGTCATAGCCTTGATGTGTATTTTGATTATGGCAATTTAAAAATACCTCATGGAGATCCGAAGATTATAAGGGAGTTTTTAAGACAAAAAATCAGTACAGAAGCAATCGGCGGTTTTAAGGGCACTACCTCAGAGCTTAGAAAATTTGTTGATACAAAGTTAAAAGAGTCTGAAAAAATCCTTTATTCGACAGTAAAGTGTTCTGAGTGCCATATTTCCGAGTATGGGCAAGGTAAATTGCCAGTGATTGAAAAGCCAAACATTCCATCAAGATGGCTTTCACATGGAAAGTTTAACCATGCCCTTCATACAAATACTTTGAGACTATCCTGCACTTCTTGTCATGAGGTAAGTGGAAGTGAGAAGACTACAGATATACTTTTGCCATCAATTGATACATGTAAACAGTGCCATTCAGAATCTAAAGGTGCCACAAGCGACTGTGTGCTTTGCCATGATTACCATAAAAATAGCGAACTTAAATTTCTGGAAGATAATAAAACCATAAAGCAGATTGTGGATAAATAATTTATTGATCGGAAATTTCAGGGTTTCTTGGAAAACGAACAAATGGAAGCCTTACCCCTCTTACAAAAACTGTGTCTGAACGTATCTCAGGAGGCGCTTCAAAACCCACACTTCCCATTGCGGCAACCAGATCGTCCTGATCTATACCATCACCACTAACTCCCACTCCTCCGACTAATACACCATTTTTAAAAAGCGGCACACTTCCCGCAAATATTTGTATTCCATTACCAAGCCCGGTAAGTCCGGTACAAGTTCCAAGCAGTGGTGCCTGCTCACCAGCCAGTATGCTTAAGAGGTTTGTAATAACAAGATCGAGCTGAAGGCCAACATTAAAGGGGCTCCATATTGAAATATCCTTTGAAAATGGCCCGGCCTCTGTGCCATCTATACCATCCGGCAAAAAAGGACGGTTTAAAAATCCTGCCCCCCTGTCGCTAAATGCAACTGAACCGTCAAGCCCAAGCCCATCTGTTTCGGCATTTACAAGATACTTTGATAAAAACGCTCTTTCCAAAGCGGCATTTGAAAGTTCACTGCCTGCTATTTCATTACTAAAAAAAGCGGCTGTCCTGGCCTTTTGTGCCGACACATCAAAGCCAAAAAAAGGGGCATCGGGCGTGCCGAAGTATCCAAGCACCACTCCATTTGAATCGACCACTGTTATATTTACCTGGGCAAAACTCCCGGCTGGCTGGCGTATTGCGGCGCGGGTATTTACTGCCTGTTCCATTGCCTGGCCCAGTATGGTTTCAACTTCGCCTGCTGTGAGTCCACCCGGTGTATCGCTGCTTTGAAAAGGAAAACGGTTGTTGCCTTCAGAGTCTACTGCCACTCTTCCCTCGATTCCCCTGATAGTTGCACTTGCAAACCCATAATCAGGGTTGGGCGTGTCTCTCAGGGTACCATCAAATAAAACTGTGTCGGTTACAGGCGCCGCTCCTTCAATCCTGACTTCAATAACTTCACCCGGAAGGGAACCGAAAGGTATAAGTTCTCTATCCGGTGGTTCAATACGATTGTTTATAAAGGGTAGCCTGAAACCATCTAATAGAATTGTATCTGCATTTAAAAATCCGGGAGATTCAAAACCTCTTATCCCTGCTGCAGCAATTAATTCTTCTAAAGGTTGGGAATCACCAAATGGATCCTGAGCTAGTGAGTATCTTGCTTCTTCAACTTCAATTTCTCCGACTGTAAAATTCTCTAAAACACCTTCAATCCCGATTCCTCCGACAGGTTCACCGTCTTTGTAAAGGGGCAATCCGCCAGGGTCTGCTGCAAGGCCCAATGGAAGCGGGGAGTTGCTTATAATATCCGAGCATGCAAGGCTTGAGAACTGCACTCCAAATAATGGACCACTTGGTAAAAAACTTATTCCAGGTGGGCGGTGTTCCTGAATAATATGGGAAGTGGTAAGAGTGGAAAATGCATTTCCGGAAGTTGATAATATGGCAGCAGTGGCAGCTTTTGATACTGCAGCCAGTTCAGGTGGTATAACCATCGTCTCAATAATTCCGGGAAGATTGAGCCCGGTGAGCTCAAGCCCTCTTTCATCTTCTGGCAGTTCTGCAATAACATCGGTATTCTGCGAACCTATAACCACGGTTTCTGTAGTCCCATCCATTTTAAAAGCCCCAAGCACATTGCCACCGCGATCAACAACTGCTATCGAAACCGCCTCACCCCGGTTTACTGCTTCACTGACTGCCTGTTGTATTATTAACCTCACATCTTCAGCTGTAAGCGGGTTTGAGCTTGCGAATGATCCGCTGTTTGAACTTTCGACCGGGGCAGATTCTTCACTTCCGGCACATCCGATTATTATTAAGTTGAGGCAAATTATAAGAAGGATTTTTATGTTCATCTAACTTTTTATTTTATATTATTTCGTAGATTGGTTAGTATTGAATATATCTAGTTTTTATCCTTATTAATAGTGGCTATTATAGATTAATATTTATTCGGGGGAATAAGGTTGGGTAATAGATTCAAGTTACTGTTAAGCTTATCAGTATTATTAATAATCAATTTTTCAATAGGTATAGCCACTTCAGAAGAGTTACCCCGAAGGGATACAAATTCAGATCCAACCGGAAGTAAAACCAACAAAGCGGGCCCGGATACCCTTATTGAAGATCTCCCCAGACGTTCCGGTGCCCCCGATTCATCTGAAAGATCCCCACTTGAAGATACTTTAGAGGCAATAAGCCCTGATTTTATAACTCCAAGATCCAACAGGTGGAGGCTTCCCTCACAAAAGCTTAATTTTTTAAACCCATATAGTCAGAACATTCTAAAAGGTGATTTTCCAATTATTGGTGATGATATATTCCTTATCTTTACCGGAATAAGTGATTCCCTGTTTGAATTCAGGGAGATACCGGTACCAACTAATATCAGTTCTGCCGATCCTGGAAGCCCCGGATTTTTTGGCGGTGATGATCAGTACTTTTTAAGGCAAAATTTCTTTTTCAGGTTTGAACTCCTTCAGGGTGACACTGCTTTCAAACCTCCGAGCTGGATATTTGTGGCAAACATCGCTTTCAATGTGCCTGAATATTTAAACGCTGAAGAGACGGGGGTTGTGGATATTGATATTGAAGAGGGGACAAGCAGGGCCACTTATGACGTTGCTCTCCAGGAGCTATTTTTTGAGTATCACCTTGCTGATATAAGTAAAAGATATGATTTTATTTCAGCTCGTATTGGTATACAGCCATTTAATGCTGATTTTAGAGGGTTTTTGTCGCTGGATGCAAATCTGGGAGTAAGGCTTCTTGGAAACTTTAATAATAATCATTATCAGTATAATCTGGCGTTTTT
>JAJCZR010000018.1 GCA_029262295.1 Deltaproteobacteria bacterium
TAACAGTATTGTAAACCAGTTAAATTCACTCTCAGCAAAAATAGAGGATAAAAGAGCTAATGACAAGATCACAAAAACCCTTCTTTTGAATATTACATCAGATGCCGATTCAATATCGAAAGACGGAATAAGGGCCGCACAGATATCAGCAGTCTCACTCGATAGTTTGTTTTATAAATACAGGATCAATAAAGATTTAAAAAATGAAGAGCTGATAACTAAAGAGATTGAAAGTCTTTTAAATTATCTTGAAAAACCTGCCACTTATAAACCATCGGTCTTTAAACAAAAAATGGCAAAAATTAATAGACTGATAAAAAACTCAGGTTAGTGAATTTTTCTTTAATCAGGTGCTTTGCCCTTTGAGTCATAAGTTTATAAAATTTTCTTTTGACATAAATATCTATATAGAATAAACTCAATATTTTAATAAAGGGGGGGGGGGATATGAATTCATATAAATCTTTATTCTTAACAATATTTATAACCATACTTTTGATTTCTGTTAATGCTTTTGCAGAAAACAGTGCGAAAGGAACTCTCACAGTTGATGGTGATACTACTGAAATCAAACATGCCTATGCTGATATTTATGAGGGTGATATTACAATTATTCTTGTAGACAACCCTATTAAAAAAGAGATGGTTCCCGATAGTGTCTACTCACTTGGTGAGAAGGGTAAGATCAAAGGTATTGTGTTTGTTGTGTCAGAAGGAACAAAAAAACTTATGAGTGGTGGACTTTATAATCTTATAAATGCAGTTCATTCCCATCCTAAATGGAATAAACTCGGTACAATTGGAAATGGAGTATTGGAAGTAACAAAATCAGAAGGTGATGTGCTTTCAGCAAAGATAAAAACCCCGTCTGAGAATGAGGTGGATGGCCACAAGTTTAATTATGATATTTCCTTTTCTGTAAGTTTAAAAAAGGAAAAACTTGAATTACAAATGTCTGGCAAATCTGATGAACCCTCAAAGGCATTTGGTGAGTGGGTAAAAGCCCTTTTTGAAGGTGATCCAGAAGGATACAAAAAATATGCTTCTAAAGAATTATTGCAAATGCTTCCTGAAGATGTTGAAGAACTTAAAGCAGGGATGGAATTTCAGCAATCCTTTATGCCGAATATGATCTATATTGAGAGTAGTGAAATAAGTGGCAATAAAGCTGAACTAAAAGCTGTGGGAAAGAGGGGAGAGGAAATATCAAGCGGATCAATCACAATGCTCAAAGAAGATGGCGTCTGGAAAGTTGGTGAACAGTCTTGGGAGTCGGGAGAGTTATAAATAATTCATTAATACTATTGAGCAAGTACCAGCTCATTTTTTAGCTTTTGCTTTTTCAATAATTTTTTTACATATGGAATACATTTGCAGCACTTAGGAGAACAGCCGTAGAACTCAAAACAAGCTTTTACTGATTCACACCCGTTTTGGCATGCCATCTTTAATTCTTTTTTCTTAATATTATTACACTTACATCTTTTTCGTGTGATTTTTGCCATTTTTAAGTTTTTAAACAGAAATCAAAGGTATTGTGGATATTGAATGTCTATATTTACCATGTTGAAGTTTTTATGTCAATAATTGAATAAATAAATGTCTGAAAGAAGTATGTATTATCTAATCCGTATATAAAACTTCAAGACTTAGTCCGCCGACTGCAGATATACATTTCAGAAATGCTGGTGGGCCTATTTCTGCACTGGATTCGATCCACTGTTTATGTGGAAAGCCATGATGGTCTCCAATAAACAAGAATCCGCGATTCGGTCTTGTCCCTTCAACCCATGCCCTAACATCTTCGCCTACTTCGATTTCTCCTGCTCCTGTTGGCGTGTTTTCGTCCCAGTTAGTTGTTATTTCTTCTGATGCAACCAGGTCAAAGTTCCCCCATGGAGCTGATGGAGTGAATAGCCTTGTTGCGCAAACTCCTTTCTCATTCCACTTAAGCTTGGCACCAACAACATTTTTTCCGGAAAGCTGGTTAAGGTCGAAAGAAATTCCTCCTCTGTAAACACAATCTACATAGTGCCAACAGTTACAAGGATCAGTTCCATTATTGTAAACATGGTGGTGCCCAACCTGGAGTTTAAGGTCGGTATCCACTTCCTGAACACAGGCAAGCCCATGGGAATGAAAACATGTTGCCGGAAAACAGGAAAATGTTGCAGCATCATTTTCGCTAAAATCCCTACTAAACATCTCAGCAGGCTCAAGAGTTACAGTTTTTACATCTTTGCAACTGAATCTGCTTGTATCATCCTCATCGCAGCTTAACCACAAGAAAAATAAAGAAAAGATTATTAATACATAAGTTTTTTTCATCTTATTTCCCCAATCAAACTTAATTTGAGCTGCCAGATAATATTTCCTGCTGTTTCTCGGTAAGAAGGTTTTTTAGATCGATTAAATAAAGAATAGTTCTTTCTTTTTGAATTTTTTCAACGGCACTGATTTCATCCAGCATAAGTGATGCTTCTATCCTGTTTACTTTGCTTCTCTCTAGTATTTTGGCAAACTTGTCAGAGAGGAATTTTAGTTTGTTGCTGAGATAAGTTGATTCACTAACATACTGTGTTGAAAGTGCATTTATCTTTTCTTTTTGATCTTCGGTCAGCTGTAACTTGTCGGATAAATCTATTATTTTTTCTTTTGAATAAAGAGTATTTGGAAAATTGTGTCTTGCATTTGTTTCAGATAAACAAAGATTTGGAATAAGTGTGAGAAGGACTATTATAAAAGTTGTAATAAGTTTCATTGTTACTCCCCTTTCCCAAAGTATCTATTATTTTCAATATAACATAATAGTTTATTGTTATTCAATCTTTTTCTGTAATATTTCTTTAGTAATCAGGAACTTATTTCATAAAAAGATCGTTTTAGAATATTAAAAATAGATCCTGAAATAAATTCAGGATGACCAGTAAGTGTCATTCTGAATACTGAATCAAGATCAGCACAAGCTAGTTTCAGCATCTATTCTTTTGTCTTCCCACACTAGATGTGGGATCCAGGATTGTGGAAATGAGTAACAAAAACTTTCCTAACGGTAATTTTTGCAAGGCCAATTAAAACCAAATTAACAGAGTTGTCTAATTGTCTATTCCTCTAAACCACACTCAAATAATCGGTGATTTTTATTGTTTTAGTACTGGCTTTTTACTTAATGACTATGTTCTGCTTCACCTTTTTTCATTTCGGCCATAAGATAATAGGCATTATTCCAGGCAAAATTTGTTTCATCAGTAAGTGTTTCAAGTAATTTTATTTCAACCCAGTCATCATCTGTCGTGCCGGTAATAATTTCAATTGGTTTAAATGACCACTTTGACTCACCATTATTATCTTTTTTTTCTGCCATAAAAATGAAGTGTTTATCACCATCACGTATTACCCCAGCTTGCGGAAGTGCAAAACTTTCTGTGTTATCTGTTAAGATACGCCCTTTCACATACATCCCGGGTATGAGTAAACCTTTTTTGTTTTCAATTTCAGCGTGAATATGGATTGCTTTTGGGTTTTTCTCAAACGATTTTCCAACGGAATAAATACTGGCTTCAAGTTCTGAATCAGGTACTGATTCTACTGAGAATTTGACCTTTTGTCCTTTCCTCACCTTATGCATATCTTTTTCAAATACCATCAGGTCGGCATGGATGTGTTCAAGGTTAACTATCTCAAACATCTCGGTCTGTGGCTCAACATATTGACCGGTCTTAACCTCAACAAGCTGGATGTAACCATCTATAGGGCTTACAGCAGATACTTTATCATAGATCTTACCACTTCTAATTTGCATGCTGTTTAACCCAAGTAATTTTAGTTGAGCCTCATAACCTTTTACCATGCCGTTTGTTGCCTGGTATTCAGCGCTGATTTTTTGAAAATCCTTGCCGGAACCTATCTCTTTTTCATAAAGCCTCTTCTTACGATTGTATTCCTTTTCAAGGAACTGTAGTTTGCTCCACTCATTGATATAATTGGTTTGAAGTTTTATTAGCTCGGGGTGGCTGAGATAGGCAAGCGGCTGCCCTTTTTTCACCTTGTCCCCTTCTATTACTTCGATGGAATTAACGTTAGCCCCAATAATGGCGGTGACAGTTGCTTCATTCTGTGGAGGCACCTCCAGTTGGCCATTGGCTTTCACATATGAAGTTATATTTCGAAGAGGTAAGGTATCCACTTTCATATCAAGTGCTATGAACTGCTGATCTGATATATGAACTTCTTCATCGTGTTCAGAATGCTCCTTGTTATGATCAAGGTGCTCTGATTTTTTGCCGGATTCGGCATGATTTTCTATTTTTGAGTGATCTTCACACGATATAATAAAAAAACTTATTACCAATAGCAGTATATATTTTCTCATTTTTATCCTCACTTTATTTTCAATTTATAATAAAATATTCCAGTTGGTATCGACTGTTAAGGTATTTTTCAAAGGCGTTCCACCCATCAATCTCTATTCCCATGGCTTCCTTTATGTTTTCTGAAAAGATTTCATAATCTATTGCTCCTTCCTTGTAGGAAATTTTCGCAGCTTTTTTTTGCTCATTTGCCAAAGGAAGGGCCTCGTCTTTGTAAAATTCCCAGGATTTTTCCCATTTCATATATTCTTCCAGTGCATTTTGATATGCGGTTTTTAACTTCAGCTGTTCGTGTCTCAGGTTTTGCTCTGCAATCTGCTTTTTTATCTTCGCAGATTCCACCTGTCCCTGGTTTTTTATAAAAATTAAGGGCATTGATATACCAATCTGAAACTGGTGAAACCCGGTTTGCCCATTAACTTGCTGTGTTCCATACAGGAGGTTTAACCTTGGAAGCAGCTCTTTTTTAGCTGTTTTCACCTCTCCGGCTTTTACCTCCACTTTCTGTTTGGCAATCTCCATGCGAGGATGGTCAAGAATAGATCCGTTATCTAAAGGTAATGGTTTACTCCATTCCGTATTTTCATTGTCTGTCACGGTGTATAAGGAGTCATCTGCAATCCAGAGGTTAAACTTGTTCAATGCGATTCTGTAATCACTTAAAGCCTGCTCTTTATCAAGTGTTACTTTTCTGGATTTATTGAGAAGTTTTAGATACTCGAGCTTCGAGGTGTCCTCTGTTTCGTATCTGAGCCTTGCTGCCCGTTCTGATTTTTCAAAAACAGAGCCCAGCTCCAGATACAGATCGTATTTTTTTTTGGCGGCATAAAGATTTCCATAACTCTTTTTAACCTCATATTCCAGTTCGATTTCGGTAAGTTGAAGAGCAGCTTCTGCGAGTGCAACGCGCTCTTTCTGAAGACCCAGTTTGGGTGCTATGCCGAATAGATCAATGTCCTGCTGCTGGATGCCGACAAAGGTATAAACCCCCTGGTTGCTGCCCCCTATTTCTTCTCCTCCGGTAAATATTCTGGTATCTCCAAGATCCCATGCAGTTTTTTTCAACGCTTCCTGGTTTTCAATCTCCAGGTGCGCTTTCCGGATTTCCGGGTACGCCGATTTTGTTTTCTCAATGGCTTCTTTCAGTGTAACAGGTGTCAGGTTATCAAGGTTTCGGGCTTTGAGTTCCGGGGGTAAGAAAATGGAAATGCAAAGAAATATTATGAGAACAGCCGTTGCTTTAGGTGCAATGGTTCTACCGCGACTTTCTATCCACTTGTATAGAATTGGTAATATGATCAGCGTCAGAAGAGTTGCGGTTATCATTCCTCCAATAACTACGGTGGCTAAAGGTCGCTGCACTTCTGCACCTGCTGAATTGGAAAGTGCCATAGGCATAAAACCTAGCACATCTGTAGAAGCAGTGAGAATTATGGGCCTGATCCGTCTTTTTGCCCCCATTCTTATTCGTTTATTTAAATCTTCAATTCCTTCTTCTTTAAGCTCATTCCATCCATTTATTAATACCAGTCCGTTTAAAACTGCAACACCAAAAAGCACGATAAAACCAATTCCCGCTGAAATACTGAATGGCATACCCCTAATCCAGAGTGAGAATACACCACCAATCGCTGCAAGTGGAATGGCTATATAGATCATTGCAGTTTGACGAAAAGACTTTAAAGCAAAGAATATTAAAACAAATATAAGCCCCAGGGCAATTGGAACAACTATCTGCAAACGTTCCGTTGCACGCTTTAGATTCTCGAATGCTCCTCCATAACGAATGTAATAGCCTGGTGGTAAATCTAGTTCGGCATTGAGTTTCTGTTGTATTTCCTGCACAACTGATTTTATGTCTCCCCCTCTCACATTGATCCCCACGTAGGTCCTTCGATTAGTGTTGTCTCTACTGATTTGCATGGGCCCGGGTTGATAACTGATTTCGGAAACTTCTTTAAGTGGTATCTGTGATCCATTGCTTAAATTGATATACAGGTTTTTAAGGTCGTCAATGCTTTTACGGTAGTTTTCATCGAGGCGAATAACAAGATCAAAACGTTTCTCACCCTCAAAAATTACCCCGGCTTTCCCTCCCGCAAATGCTGTTTTTACAACTGTGTTTAAGTCTTCTACATGAAGTCCATATTGAGCCAGTTTGTTCTGATTGTAATTCACTGTCATTTGAGGCAGACCCCTTGTAGCTTCAACTTTCATATCGGAAACTCCCTCAACTGTTGAAATAATTTTCCCCATTTCTTCAGCTTTAATTGATAGAGTGTTCAGATCTTCTCCAAACAGTTTTACCGCAATATCTTCCCTTACCCCTGTAAGCAGCTCGTTAAAACGCATTTCAATAGGTTGGGTAAACTCATAGTTAACACCTGGAATTAAACTTAGCTCTTCTTTCATCTTGTTGATTAATTCATCTTTGCTATTTGCAGAGGCCCATTTGTCTTTAGGTTCAAGAATTACAAAACAGTCGCCAAAATCCATGGACATTGGGTCTGTCGGTACATCTGAAACACCAAAACGTGTCATGACATGTTTTATTTCGGGAAATTTATCAAGCAGCATTTTTTCAATCTTTGTAGAAGTTGCAATCGACTCTGATAGAGAACTTCCGGGTTTTAGTATTACATGAAATGCTATATCCCCTTCATCGAGTTGTGGAATAAACTCACCGCCCATTCGTGTGAATGTAAAGACGGCAATGCCAAGTATTAAGATTGCTGCAGTAACAACCCAAACCCCTCTTTTAAGTGCTTTTTCAAGAACCGGCTCATAGATATTTTCAACCCACATAAATAGCCTGTCCCCCCATGAAACTTTATGGGTTTTTCCAGCACGGATAAACCAGGAAGACATCATCGGCACGTAAGTCAGACATAAAATCATTACACCTATCATGGCAAATATGAATGTGAGTGCCATAGGTTTAAACATTTTTCCTTCCACTCCTTCAAGGGCAAGTATGGGAATGAAAACAATAAGTATTATAAGCTGTCCAAAAAACGCTGAATTCATCATCCTGCTCGATGATGAAAAAGCGATCTTGTCTCTTAATTTAGCGTCAATATTGAAGTTCTTTTTCAATTTTTCATTAAGCTGAAACACAGTACCTTCCACTATGATTACAGCCCCATCTACAATAATTCCGAAGTCAATTGCGCCAAGGCTCATAAGGTTGGCCCAGACATCAAACACATTCATCATGATAAAGGCAAATAATAAAGAAAGTGGTATAGTGGAGGCCACTATAAGGCCGCCCCTCCAGTTTCCGAGCAGCAATACAAGCACAAAAATTACAATCAGGGCACCTTCCATAAGGTTCTGGCTTACTGTGCTTGTGGTTCTGGATATAAGCTCGCTTCTATCAAGAAAAGGTTCAATAGATATGCCTTCTGGCAATGAATCCTGAATTAGTTCAATACGCTGCTTAACTGCCTCAATTACGTTGTTGGAGTTTGCACCTTTTAGCATGAAAATTATTCCTCCAACTGCCTCACCTTTTCCGTCCTTAGTAAATGCACCGTATCTGACTGCCTTTCCATGCTGCACATTTGCTACATCCTTAATTGTTATTGGGAGTCCATCCATATTTTTTATGACAATATTTTCGATATCCTCAAGGCTTCGTGCCAGACCTTCACCCCTGATAAAGTTGGCATGGTGGTCTTTTTCTATATAAGCGCCACCTGTGTTTTGGTTGTTTTTTTCAAGGGCACTGAAAATATCGGAGATTGTAAGGCCGATTGCCCTTAATTCATCGGGATCCACAGCCACTTCATACTGTTTTATATTTCCGCCAAATGCATTAACCTCAATCACTCCTGGCACCATTGCCATCTGTCTTCGTATAATCCAGTCTTGCACCGTTCGAAGGTCTGTTGCTGAGTATTGATCCTTAAAAGCTGCATCTATCTGAAGTGTGTACTGATAAATTTCACCAAGGCCTGTACTTATTGGTCCCATTGAAGGTTCTCCAAACCCTTTGGGGATTTGTTCCTTCACCTGGTTTAGTTTTTCAGCTACAAGCTGGCGGGGCAGGTAGGTTCCCATTCCATCCTCAAAAACGATTGTAACAACTGATAGTCCAAAGCGTGAGATGGAACGAATTTCAGTTACTTCAGGAAGATTAGCCATTGCCACTTCAACCGGATAAGTAACAAACTGTTCAATGTCTTCGGTTCCAAGGTTTGGAGCCTGTGTTATCACCTGGACTTGGTTGTTTGTAATGTCAGGAACTGCATCAATAGGCACCTTTGTTATGCTCCAGATTCCTGCGATAATCAGTAAAAAGACAAACAGTCCAACAAACAGTTTGTTTTTGATTGAAAAATTTAATATTGAATTAATCATCTTATATCCTTTTTAGCCCAACTCGATTGAATGCAGTATAGACAGTTGAGCATAGCAATTCTTTAGATTGTTTTTTGAATAATTGTTTAAACCAAGGGGCAGTTATTGAGTCAGTGCACAAAATAAGATCTTGGTCTTTTATGTAAAAAAGAAGATCTGCTGAATTCAATAACTTTTATGTATATTGAGGGGGTCGCCAGATAGAGTCTAAAACTCCGATTGGATTATAAACCTTATTAAATTTTGATAGTTTTTTATTAACATTTGTGTTTTGTGCTGCTTGTGAAGAAATGTAGGGAACAAAATTTCTTGTCTGGCAACAGTTACAAACACAAAATGATGAACAATAGTCATCATCGTGGGATTCTTCTTCGTGATTTTGATCAGTTTGAATCAAGGAAGGAAAAGATTCAGTTTCATTATCTGCTATAGCATCATTGCAAGGGATTGCTACAAGATAAAGGATCAATGAAAGTAGAATTAGTGATGTGAACCTCATAGAATTTAGAATGTAACATAATATTATTCACAATTCTATTTTAATGTTTAAGGCTATCTGTGACTGATGTGTTTATTCTATCGAAGTGATCCAGGAGAAAAAATTACTGCTCTTTAAATCACTTTAACATGACCGGCAAGTTCTTTTGCCCTCTGGGTAGCTTTTTCAACATCCCCATCAAGGTCATCGTAAGTAACTACAACGCCCATTCTTCTGTAAGGTCTGGAAGTGGGTTTGCCAAAGAGCCTTAAATCTGATTTTGGTGCAGAGGCCACTTTTTCAATACCTTCAAACGAAGGATTGTCTGAGTGTTCAGAAGCAAGGATTACAGCACTCGCTCCAATTCGTTCCTGTGTAATTTCAGGAATGGGAAGACTTAAAATTGCCCTTAAATGCAGTTCAAATTCATTGAAGTTTTGCGTATTTCCTAAAGTAACCATGCCGGTATCATGCGGGCGGGGTGAAAGTTCCGAGAAGTAAACACCATCATCAGCTATAAAGAATTCCACGCCCCAGATTCCGGCACCACTTAAAGCCTTTGTAACCTCTTCTGCCATAGATTGTGCAGTTTTTAAATGTTCATCAAGCATCTTTGCAGGTTGCCAGCTTTCCTGATAATCACCCCGTTCTTGCCGGTGACCAATAGGATTACAAAACAGGGTAGGGCCATCATTTTGGGTGACAGTAAGAAGGGTGATTTCATAATTAAAATCTATAAATCCTTCTACAATAACCTCTGCAACATCTCCCCTTGAGCCTTCCTGTGCGTAATCCCAAGCTTTATCAATATCAGCTTCTGTTTTAATCACACTTTGGCCCTTTCCACTTGATGACATAAGTGGCTTTACCACACATGGTAGTCCGATTGATATTGCAGCTTCATGAAGCGATTCTGATGAATCTGCATATTTATATGGAGCTGTTTTTATACCAAGTTCTTTAGCTGCGAGATCACGAATAGACTTTCTGTTCATCGTGAAATTAGCTGCCTTTGCTGAAGGCACAACTGTATAACCCTGATTTTCGTAATCATAAAAACGTTCGGTTCGAATGGCTTCAACTTCGGGCACTATAAAATCTGGTTTATGTTTTTCGACAATGGAATCCAGAGCATCACCATCAAGCATATTAATGACTTCAAAGCCATCAGCTACCTGCATAGCAGGTGCGCCAGTGTAACTATCCACCGCGATTACTGTTTGGCCTATTCGCTGGGCTGATATTACAAATTCTTTTCCGAGTTCACCGGAGCCTAATAGGAGTATCTTTTTTTGCATAGCTTTTAATATATATAAATCTTTTGGGTAGGCATAATTGGATTTTTTATTAGTATAAGTCAGATTCAAGGTATAATATAATTAAATACAAATAAAAATACATTGGAAAGAGTATATTATTAGCAATCCATCTATACTTCACGGGAAACCTCACTTGAAAGGAACAAGGATTCCTGTGAGCCTTATTCTTGGCTACCTTGCTGCAGGTAAGTCCTTTGAAGAAATAAATACAGAATTTTCTGATATTGAAAGAAACCAAATAGCTGCGTGTCTCGATTATGCACGTGAATTATCTGAGTTCGAACTCGCTATGTAATGAGCTTAAAATTTTTTGCACATCACCGTGTCCCAAATTCAATAATAAATAAACTGATTGAAACTGGGCATGAAGTTTTGAGGTTAAAAGATCATATTCCAGCTAACTCAGCCGATTCAGAAGTAATATCAAAAGCTAAACAATTAAATGCAATATTAATTTCACTTACTGGAGATTTTTCAGACATTGTAAGTTTTCCGCCATCCAATTATTATGAAACGTTTAGGAAAGTTGTTATCAGATGAATCAGAGATGAGTTTTTATAAAGGGAAACTTATTATTTCAGAAATTCATAGAATCAGAATAAGAAAATAACTTGAATTAAAAGGGTAACGTTCTCACTAATTTCTAAAAAAGAGCACCGCCTAAGCATTTAATCTAAACTTATATCCTTGAAGTTTAAAGAGATAGCCTAATTAACTAATAAAAGTTAAACTATTCTTTTATTTTCTACATGTAATAAAAAAGAACGAGCATACCGCAATGAATATTGAACTATTGAAATCCCAAACCGAAAAGTTTTTTCAAAGTGCTATTAAGTGGACAACAAGCCCTGAGTTTTTTGCCCAATGTGCAATTATTGTAAGTGCGATATTTATTGCATTTATTATTGCCAATATTTTCAAAAAATATTTAAAGGAACCTACAGAGCCATTAAAAGGCGGAATCGTTGGTAGATTGCGCGGCTTTTTTTTCAGAATTAGCGGGATCTTGTTTCCTTTACTGTCTGTATTGCTGCTCGGCCTTGCCATTGAGCTGAGCAATCGTGTTGTTCAACAATCGGGGTTAGTAAGGATTGTGCAGGGGCTTGCTATAGTGGTGTTGATCTATTTGATCGCCACAAAACATATCAAGTCGGCAGCAGTAAAAAAATTCATAAAATGGGTAGTACTGCCCATCGCAGTTTTGTATGTGTTACTTTGGCTTGATAACGTCACAAGCTACTTGGAGGCAATCAGCTTTCAAGTCGGGAATATAAAGCTATCACTTTACGCAGTCGTGAGGTTGCTGATCTTTGGCTCGATCTTGTT
Organism: Deltaproteobacteria bacterium; assembly: GCA_029262295.1. Classification (GTDB taxonomy): domain Bacteria; phylum Desulfobacterota_D; class UBA1144; order Nemesobacterales; family Nemesobacteraceae; genus JAJCZR01. Next base: position 11,856 of record JAJCZR010000018.1, read on the forward strand.
CTGGGTCGGAAGTGTCTCAAATGTTAAAGGTAAACAGTATATTCGCAGCCGAGACAAGCTTGAGGCAAGGGCCCGTGAGGCATATGCAAAGTTATTTGAGATTGTGCTTTTCATAATAATATTCATTCTCCTGCTTCAGGTAATGGGCATTAATTTTACCACCCTTGCGGTATTTGGTGGTGCAATTGGTATTGGTATTGGTTTTGGCTTACAGGCAATTGCATCTAATTTTATTTCAGGACTGATTATTCTTTTAGATCGTTCTCTTACTGTGGGCGATTATATTGAACTCGAAGATGGCCGCGTAGGCACTATACGTGCTCTGAATATGCGTTCCACCATTTTAGAAACCTTTGATGGCAAAGATATCATGGTGCCGAATGAGACTTTTATTACCACCAGTTTTAAAAACTGGACTCATCAGAATATAAAGCAGCGTTATTCAATTGAAATTCAGGTTGCTTACAGCACTGATATTGAAAAACTCGTAAAGTTATTAAGAGAAGTAGTAGCGACTCACCCGCAAGTAATAAGTGGCCCGGGAATAAGCCTCGAAGAACAGCCAGATGCAGAAATTAGCGGCTTTGGGGATTCGGGCATTGATATTTTAATTGAGTATTGGATGGATGGGGTTGATGACGGAAAAAATCGAGTTGGTGCAGATTTGAATATGATGATATGGAAAGCCTTTAAAGAAAATGATATTGAAATTCCGTTTCCTCAGCGTGAAGTTAAGATACTTAACAAAACTGTATAAACTTTTATATGCTTTTTTAAAATCCTGTTTAAAAACCTTCAAGAACTATTTTGCCCTTTGCTTTGTGTGATTCAAGTAAAGAATGTGCTTTTCTTAAATTTTCGGCATTTATCTTACCAAAATGTTGGCCCACTGTTGTTTTTATCACCCCTTCATCCAGCAATTTTGAAGCTTTATTAAGTATATGATGTTGTTCTATCATATCATCAGTTTGAAAAAGTGATCTTGTAAACATCAACTCTATATGAGTTGAAACAGCTTTCCTTTTAAAGGGCATTACATTCAGTTGCTCGGGATCGTCAATAAAACCAAACTTACCCTGCGGTTTTATTACTTTTACAATTTCATCTATATGTTGGCCTGTGGCATTTAAGCTGATTACATATTCTGCTTCAGCAAGATTTTGTCTGGAAAACTCTTCACTCAACTTATTTCTATGATTGATTACCGAATCTACGCCTAAGTCTTGAAGCCAAGATGTAGTTTCTTCTCTTGAAGCTGTGCCAATGATTTTTAGTTTTGTAAGTTGTTTTACCAGTTGAACCAGAATAGAACCCACTCCACCCGCAGCGCCAATTACTAAAATACTTTTGTTGGAATTCTCTTTATCTACCTGCATTCTATCAAAAAGTAATTCCCATGCGGTAAGCGTAGTTAAAGGCAATGCAGCAGCTTCACTAAAAGAAAGGCTTTCGGGTTTTTTGCCAACTATACGTTCATCGACTAATTGATACTCGGCGTTACTGCCGGGTCGCATTAAATCACCTGCATAAAAGACATTATCGCGAGGCTTAAAAAGAGATACTTTCTCGCCAACTTCTTTAACAGTCGCTGCTGCATCCCAACCCAACACTTTCCATTCGCCGTCTTCAGGCGCTGAACGTTGGCGAATTTTATAATCGACCGGGTTGACTGAAATAGCTTTAACTTCAACTAAAATGTCATGACCTTTGGCTTTTGGCGCTTCAATTTCAATATCTTGTAGTGCTTTTTCATTCTCGATTGGAAGGCTTTGTTGATAAGCTACTGCTTTCATTATTTAACTCCTGTTTTCTGTTATTAAATCATGGAGAATAACCCCTTATTTTTAATATTTTTATTCAATTCCATTTTTATAAAGGAATTTTAATATTAATTCTGCTATTTCCGCCGTTTTTTCTTCAGCTGCAAAATGCCCCGCATCCAACAAGTGCAATTCAGCATCCGGAAGATCACGTAAATAAGCTTTTGCCCCATTTGCATTAAATTTTAAGTCTTTTGCTCCCCAAACAATAAGTGTTTTGGGTTGAGTCTCTCTTAACATTTTTTGCCACTTGGGGTAGCGGATTAAGTTGGTGTTATAATCCTGAAAGAGTTGTACCTGAATTTTCCTGTCATCCTCTGAAGTTAGAAATACCAGGTCGTGAGTCCATGCATCGGGGTTTTGAATATTGTAATTGGAAGGATCCAGATCAAACAGATACTGTTTATTTATCACAGCATCTTCCCCTGTTAAGCTGTACAAAAAATCATATTTTTCTTTTGATGTGTCTGTTTGTGCTGTTCGAAAAAATTCTTGCCGCTTTGGAGTTAATCCATCCATATAAGCGTTGGCATTTTGTACAATCAAGGCTTCGATTCTCTTTGGTTCTTTAATCATTATTCTATAGCCAACCGGTGCCCCAAAGTCCTGCATATACATAACAAATTGATCAATTCCCAAACTATCTAATAGCTTTGAAGTGTAATCGGCTAATATGTCAAAAGTGTATTTGGTAGTGTTTGGATCTGGATGGTCACTATATCCTGAACCAAGGTTGTCAGGTGCTATTACATGATAGTGTGTTGCGAGCATTGGAATCAGGTTGCGGTATGTATGAGAAGATGAAGGATAGCCATGTAGTAAAACAATTGTAGTATTATTTGTATCACCAGATTCTCTGTAAAAAAGTTTGTGTCCATCTATGACTTTATAATTGTAAGTTGTTTGTGGAGGCAGGAAATACTGTTTGGATTGATTCTTTGAAATATCAGTACCAATGCAACTTAAAAGTGATATTACAAGAACAATAAATAATGAAAACTGTTTCATAATTTGATTTCTGATCTGAATAAAACTGACTTTGAAATATCAGGTAAAAATACCTTGTAAAAACCCCTCTGCTACAGATCTCTTTTTAAAGCTATTTTAGTTTATGTTCGAGTTTAGCTAGAGCTTCATCTGAAGAAATGAATTTAACCTTTCCTCTTTTTTCCCTTTCCTCAAAGTCCTCAACTTCTTTTCGATCTACTAAATCTTCATAAAGTTCACGTAAGGAATGTTTAATTAGTGAAGATTTATCTTCTTCAA
>JAJCZR010000019.1 GCA_029262295.1 Deltaproteobacteria bacterium
CTGCAACCGGTCATATTGAGCTTTCAGAGAATATGAGCTGGGTATCCTCATACCCTGCTATAATTGCATTATCTGTGGCTTCTTTAATAGAAGTGTCAGCTTATTTAATACCGATTGTAGATAATCTTTTGGATGTTGTAGACGGACCTGCTGCTGTGGTGGCTGGCACACTTGCAACTGCATCATTTATTACTGAGATGAGCCCGTTTATGAAATGGAGCGTGGCAATTATTGCTGGCGGAGGTGTCGCGGCATCTGTTCAAACTGTAACAACAATGGCAAGGGCTTCTTCAACCACTATGACAGCCGGAATGGCAAATTCAATAATATCAATCGGTGAAGCTATCGGGGCAATATTCTTGTCAGTTATTTCAATTCTATTTCCTGTAATTGCATTTTTTAGTGTTGCAGCACTTATAATTTATTTCTTTGTAAAAATGTCGAAAAGACTTTCAAGAAGACAGGCAAAATTGGAGTAGATTGTTCCAAATGTCATTCCATCAATCCTAATCTGACCTGTCATTCCTGAAATTTTTTATCAGGAATCTTATATTTAAAGATTTTAGATACCCGACACAAACATTCGGGTATGACATTGTGCATCTTTCGTTTAATCCCCCTCACCCTTAATCCCTCTCCCACGTAGTGGAGAGGGGATATATGGTAGTAATCCTGAATCTTTTATTTCCCCTAACCACTCACGACTAACAACTGTCTTTAGATTCATGACTGTCTTTCCAACCACCTACCACCTACTATCTACTAACACCTATCCTGTATCTTGCCTCATGTATCCTGCATCCTTTATCATGCATCCTGAACTATTTTCTCGGCTGCTTCTTTTCCCGATCTAATACAATCTGGAATTCCAACTCCATTGTAAATATTGCCACAAATTGCTAATCCTTTATAACCTGAAACAATTTCTAAAATATCATTGATTTTATTTACATGGCCCACTTTAAACTGTGGCATGGATCTTTTATATCTTTTAATAAACACTTTCTTGGGTTTGTTGTCAGCACCAAAAACTTTTTTTAACTCTAAACTTAAAGTTGAAATTATATTTTCATCCTTCCAGTCAATAACATCAGGGTTGAGCTTTCCACCCATAAAACATCGCATAATAAGCTCATCTGCATTTGCCCTTTGAGGAAATTTCTCAGTGTAAAAAGAACAGGCTATAAGGTTCATGTTTTCCTTTGGCGGAATAACAATACCAAAACCTTCTGGGTTATTATTAAATTCAGACTTATCAAAAACCAGATTTACAACAACAGAAGATGCATACTCAAATTCACTAAACTTTAGCGAAAGTTGGGGGTCAAGTCTTTTAACAATATCCGAAGAAACATATGAAGGAGTTGCAATTACCGCTGAATCAAAATCATACTTCTTGTTTATTATCCATTTAGAGTCAAATAGAATTAACTCTGAGACTCCATTTCGAAGCTCCAAACTATCAATCTGAGACTTCTTTTCCAACTCCGAAATAAGACTACTCATTCCATTTTTGAGTGAAAAAAACTTGCTGTACCTTGCCCCACTTTTATCTTTACTTCCACCAAACGATTTTTTCATCAATGCCCTGATTACACTTCCACTCTCTTTTTCCATCCGAAGAAACTGCGGCATTGTGGCACGAAGGCTAAGCTCCTTAGAATCTGATGTGTAAATGCCGCCTATCAAAGGTTCGGCTGCTTTATATAAAGCCTCTTTACCAAACCGTCTTTTAATAAAAGATTCCAGACTTTCATCTTCTACTTTCTTTTCGGGAATCAGAATCTCAAGGAGTATCCTTAGTTTCCCCTTCCATGAAAAAAAATCAGATTTTAAAAATGGCCAGAGCTTTGATGGAGCAATCATAAAAAAACCTTCAGGCAATGGTTTCAGTTTTCCTTCAAGATAAACAAAAGTTCTTCTATTTTTTTCACTTGTATTAATAAGAGAATTTTCTAATCCAAGTTCTTTAATAAGTTCGAGTGCCCAGGGTTTTGTCGTTATAAAAGAATCAGGGCCTTGTTCCACGACAAGCCCTTCATTATTCAAGGTATCAAAAACCCCGCCTAGAGAAGCTTCTGGTTCATACAGTGTTAACTCGAGCGGGAACCCTTTTTCAACACTTAGTTTTCTTAGGTAGTAAGCAGCAGAAAGTCCGGATATTCCGCCACCAATGATGGCAGTTTTCATAAGTTATTATTGGAAAAAGGGGACGCTACCCTTTTTCTTGAAATTTTTGTTATATAAAAAGGGTAGCGTCCCCTTTTTATACTCCTATAAGTTTGAGAACTTCATCTTCGAGTGCCTGAATATACTTGTCGTCATCATTTACAGTTTTAGCCCTGTGAAGAGTTATCCCCACTTCATCCGAGGCCTCCTGGGCTTCGATTCCAATATCAAAAAGCACTTCAATGTGATCACAAACAAAACCAATTGCCTGAACAACAATATCAGTAATACCTTGCTCAGCTAATTTGGGAATAACATCACAAATATCCGGCTCAAGCCAGGGAACATGAGGGCTACCGCTTCTACTTTGGTAACAAGTAATGCAATTGTTGTGACCGGTTTTTTCGGCAACAAGCCTTGCAGTTGCCTCAAACTGTTCTACATAAGGAGATTCATCAGCCATCTTCACGGGAATACTATGAGCAGTAAAAATGAGCTTTGTAGTTTTAAGTCTATCTGCGGGGATTTTATCGAGACATTCACTTACCCTGTCTGCACAACCTTCAATAAAAAGAGGATGATCGAACATTGGCGGGACATATTCAAAATTAAGATTAATTCCAATATCATCAGCAGCCTCGGATACATCCCTCATATACCTTTCCCAACTTGCATCACATCTGTGCGCTGCCATTATTAGACCCACAACATTTCTAATTCCTTTGTCATGCATTTCTTTTAATGTATCGCTGATATAAGGATGCCAGAATCTCATTCCCACATGAACTGGCAAGTCATGTCCTTTTTCTTTCAAGAAAGTTACAAGCTTCTTCGCTTGTTTATACGTGTATTCATTTAATGGTGATTTACCGTCAAATAGCTCATAATGATGTGCCACTTCTTTGAGTCGATCTTCAGGGATTGGCCTTCCGGCAGATATATTCTTTAGAAACGGCATTACATCTTCCATCTTCTCAGGCCCGCCGTATCCAAGCATCATTATTGCATCAAAATTCTTACTCATTAAATAGTTTCACCTTACTTTGTTTGAATATTCATGTACTTCATCTACTAACCTTAAAACATTATCAACAGGTGTATTAGGAAGGACCCCGTGTCCTAGATTAAAAATATGTCCGGGACGGTTTCCAACTTTATCTATAATTTTTTTTGCCTCATCGGCAACATATTTTGGAGTTGAAAAAAGTGTGGCAGGATCAAGATTTCCCTGAATTGCTTTATCAAAACCCACTTTTTCCCAGCCATCAACAATGTCCACTCTCCAATCAAGCCCAACAACATTTGCCCCTGTTGTGCTAAACAACTCAAGTAAAGAATTTGTGCCGGTACCAAAAATAATTATGGGTAAATCATGTTCAATATTATTAACAAGTTTTTTCATATAAGGCAGAACATATTTACTATAATCATCTGGTGAAAGACACCCTGCCCAACTATCAAATATCTGAATTGCATCGGCCCCGGCTTTTATCTGGGCATTCAAATATTTAGATGTGGAGTCTGTGAGAATTTCCATCACTGTTTTCCAAAGTTCAGGATCCTTATACATCATTTTTTTTGTATTAATGTAATTTTTAGAACCGCCGCCTTCTATTGCGTAAGAAGCAACTGTAAAAGGGGCACCTGCAAAACCAAGTAGTGGGATTTTAGGATCAAGGGCTTTTCTTGTTATTTTTAAAGCATCATAAACAAACTCAAGGCTCTCAGTTTCAAACTCTTTTAAACTATCAATATCACTTGAGTTTCTTACAGGTTTTTTAATCTGTGGGCCGTCGCCCTTTGAAAACTCAAGCCCAATTCCCAAAGACTCAAGAATAAGAAGAATATCAGAAAATATAATTGCAGCATCCACCCCGAGCCGGTCAACTGCCATTAGTGTTACCTCAGCTGAAAGTGAAGGATTTTTACATAGATCAAGAAATGACACTTTTGATCGTAGTTCCCGATACTCCCTTAAAAACCTTCCTGCCTGACGCATAATCCATATCGGAGTGTAATCCGTTTTCTCAAGTCTGCAGGCTTTCATAAATTCTGAGTTGTAAGTTACCTCTTTTCTATCTGCAACCGATTTTGTCCAGATCATATCAACCCGTTTCCAATTATCTGTGGACACTCCATTATTGAGAGCTGTCCTTTTCTTATTTAGTAAAGAAGATGCACTTCTCGCCATTTCTCTTACAAGGTTTCCCATCTTGGGGCTGTTGGGTTCATAATCAACAGAAAAGCCTTTATCATTTAGCGTTTCAGTAGTGGTCGGCCCGATAGATGCTATTAAGGCATTTTTTGCACCATTTCTTAAAGAAGATTCCAGACCATCCTCGGCTGCAATTTTTAAAAGATTTACAACCTGCTGGGAACTTGTAAAAAGAAGGCAGTCTTCTTTTCCTTTGGATATTGATTTAATTGCATCTCGAAGTGGATTAATATCTTCGGGAAGTGCCCATTTATATATTGTTATGGTTTTAACATTGGCGCCTAGACTTTTAAGTGAATCTGTAAATTTTTTATTTGAGACACCGTATTCCTGAACAAATACATTTTTGCCTTCAATATCTAAATTTTCGTCTTCAATTGTTTTTAATATATCTCTCCATGTATTGGGCTCGGGCACTGTAATATCAGCTTTTATATTAAGCTCACGCAGAGCAGCAACAGGTTTTGGTCCTCTTGCCAATATATTGGTATTTCTAAGCGCTTCAAGGTATCTACCCCTTCCAAACTCATCAATTACCAGGTTGGAGAGAAAACGGGTTCCAACACCAGTCATTAAAATAAGAAGGTCAATATTTCCATCAAAAAGCTGTTTTGAAAAAGAAGAGATGTCAGGTGACTCAGCCTCAGGAAGTTCTCTCATAGAGGGCGCAACCCTTGGATTACCCTTATGGTATCTTATTAGCTTTTCTATTTCCTGAGATCGCCTGCTCTCAAAAGATGTTACATTTAATCCATTAAAACTGTATTCCATAATTCTCGACTTTTAGTTTAACATTGTTTCAAAATTTCAGAAGGATTGACTAAGGGTATTGATATTAAATAATTTTATCGTATTCCGCATGGCTACCAATCCATACCCAGATAAAATCTTCACCATCTTTTAGTGCTAAAGCACGACAATAAAGCCCAACTCTAGCTGACCAAAAATCACCGATTTGTTTGAAATGTAAAGATGGATGTTTTGGATTCCTTTTAAGTAATTCAAAGTTTTTACGAGCAGTAGCTTGAGTGCTTTCATCGAGAAGCCCAAAGCGTTTCCAGAATTTGGGTGTTGTGCGATGCAATTATAAATCTCGGAGCTTAGAATTTTCCTTCGCAGAAGTTGCTTCATCGCGTAGAAAATCGAGTTTGCCTGTAGCAACATCTTTTTCTAATTGTTCATCCCAGTGCTGCCAATCAAGCTCGGCAATCCATTCTCGAAGATTCACAAAATCTTCTTTTGACAAAGATTCAATACTGGCTTTGATACTATCTATTTGTGTCATATTAAAATTATAGCAGAAATAAATAAAATGACAGCAAGAATTGCAGGATGCAGGATTCAAGATGCAGGATATAAGAATCAATAATAATAATCATAGGTAAATACAAATATTGTATCTTGCATTTCTTTATTTCCGCTAATCACTAACTACTATCCACTAACTTCCAATTTTTTGCTTTTTAACTCTTTTATTGGTAGATTCTCCGACAATTATACAGAGAGGTTTTTCAGATGTTTGAACAATTCCAGTACCTTAACGACCAACTTTATATAGAAGACGTTTCAATAAATAAAATATCAGATGAAGTTGGCACACCATGTTATATATACAGCTATAAATCTTTAAAAGACCGTTTTGAGGGTTATGTAGATGCTTTTAGGGAACTTGAACCACTTATTTGTTACTCTGCAAAGGCAAGTTCAAATATTGCTATTTTAAAAGCCTTCTCAAATCTTGGGGCCGGGTTTGATATTGTGTCCATTGGTGAGTTAAAAAGAGTATTGAAAGCTGGTGGTGATCCCCAAAAAGTTGTATTCTCAGGGGTTGGAAAAACTGATATTGAGATTGAAGAAGCCATTAACTCGAATATTCTGTTTTTTAATGTTGAATCAGAAGAAGAGCTTCATAAAATAAATGAGATTGCCATTAGGCTCGACAAAAAAGCTCCAATTGCTATAAGGGTTAACCCGGACATAAGCCCCGATACACATCCATATATTTCCACCGGTTTCAAAGAAAGCAAGTTTGGTATTGAGCTCTCAAAAGCTATAGAGGTCTATAAAGACGCTGCAAAAATGCAGGGAATAAATATCTGTGCTATTGATGCTCACATTGGATCACAAATATTTGATTTGTCATCTTTTTCTGACTCAATTGCCAAACTGGTTGATCTGGCAAACAAGTTGATAATACAAGGTTTAAAAATTGAGTATATAGATATTGGTGGTGGACTTGGTATTAAATATGAAGATAAAGACAACCCCCCCCCTAAAAGTGAATATGCAAAAATATTTGAAAAACATCTGAAAGACAAACCTTTTAAACTTGTGCTTGAACCTGGAAGATCACTTATGGGAAACTCAGGGATTATGACAACTAAGGTTTTATATCGGAAAGAAGGCTCTGAAAAGAAGTTTGTAATAGTGGATGCAGCAATGAACGACCTTATTCGTCCGTCATTTTACAACTCCTTTCACAAAATAATTCCAGTAAATAGAACCACAGCAAAGGATGAAGTAGTAGATATAGTAGGGCCTATTTGTGAATCAGGTGATTTTCTTGCAAAGAAAAGATTATTTCCAAAAGTGGAACCGGGTGAAATTCTTGCAGTATTCAGTGCAGGTGCTTACGGGTTTGCAATGGCCTCAAATTACAATACGAGGCCAAGGGCCGCTGAAGTGCTCGTAAAAGACGATAAGTTTTACGTAATTAAAAGCAGGGAGACATTCGAAGATTTAGTACGGGGAGAGCAAATTCCCGATTTTCTTTAAATTAATTTCAAAATACCCTATTTGAAGATACAGTATTCAACTAAACAACATACAAAAATTCTGGAGCAGCTATGGAAAATCTAAAATCATTTGTAGAACTTGTGATGAAAGGCGGATTCTTTGTCTACCCAATAATTATCTGTTCAATATTTGCAGTAACTATTTTTCTTTACAAATTTTGGAGCTTTAAAAGAAGCAAGATTGTGCCTGAAAGCTTTATTGCAAGGCTCACAGCATTATTAAAAAGTGGCAAGGCCGCAGATGCTAAAACTCTTTGTAAATCAAACAACTCTTCAATATCAAGAATTGCATCAACTGCCTTAGAAAATAATGGGAACTCCAGAACACATATTCAGGATCAAATTGAAGTTGCCGGAAAGAGTGAAACCCGGGAGCTTGGAAAATATATTGAGTCCCTGGGTGCCATTAGTAATATAAGCACTCTTCTTGGGCTTCTTGGAACTATTTCAGGTATGATCAAAATTTTTGCCGTTATCTCTGAAAAAGATATTGTAAACCCCCCTGCCCTTGCTGGTGGAATTTCAGAAGCACTTTACTCAACGGCAATAGGACTTTCAGTGGCAATACCTGCATTTGTTGCATACAAATATATAAGTGCAAGATATGCAGAGTATGTTTCACTCCTTGAAGAAGAAAGCAGCAAGATACTAGATCTAACGAGCAACTAAACACTATGAATTTTTTAGACAAAAGAAATGGCCAGGGAATACTTTCAAACCTGGATCTTACACCGGTTGTGGATGTAGTGTTTAACCTTCTTATTTTTTTTGCACTGTCCCTTAACTTTGCAGCCCAGACAAGCGGGATTAAAGTAAAGCTGCCCAAGGCTTCTGCAGCAGAACAGGTAAAAACAGAAGATATTACTATTAACCTTACGAATGAAGGCAAGATGTTTTATAATGATGAAGCTGTAGATGCACAAACAATAATTGAAAATCTTAAGAAAACCAAAAAGAAAGATATCCTTGTGATTATCAAGGCTGACGACACAGTAAATCATGGAACAGTTGTTGAAACTATGGATATTGTAAAATCCAACGGCTTTTCTCGGCTTGCTATTGCAGTTGAAAGAAAGGATGAATAGCTGTGCCTTCAATTTACTTCTTACTACTTTAAATTAGTTCTCCTCCACCATTTTCATTATATTAATCCCTGACCTGATGAGAACTATAAAAATTTAAATAATGTAGCGAAGAAATGGTAGTACAAAAAAGTTATAATATCTTTTTATAATTACTTTTTCTTGATAAAAAGTAACAAAAATCAAGGCTGTGCAAAAATTTAGCTAAAAATAAATTAATATTGCTAAAGTACCCAAGTCCTCCCCCACCCTGGATACTTCTTAACGCAATATTAATTCATTTTCTTAACGGCCATTTTTGCAAGGCCTATAAAAAGAAAATATATCAAAAAACTTACCAAATTATTCAACATGAACAGTATCCCAACTTCTGAAAAACTTCCTATAAAAGGATATTTATTCTTAGTTTCTACCGCTTTTTTTACCGCTCTTTCCTATGCATTTGGAAAATCACTTGACTCCAATCTTGATCCTGAAACTACCACATTTTTTTGGTTTTTTGGAGCATTTGTATTTGCAGCAATTCTGGTGCCTTTTTTACCTTCACAGCAAAGAGAGTTAAGGCAAATTGGTAAATATAAAGAAATATTTATATGGAGCTCGATACTAACCTCAGTAGGGGCTGCACTCTGGGTAATCTCACTTTGGTCAATTGGCCCTGCCCTTACTTCATTTCTTATGAAAGCCCAAACACTATTTTCACTTATACTTGGAGTGTTGTTTCTTGGTGAAAGGCTAAACAGGGGAGAAAGCATCGGAATAGCTATTACTGTTGTAGGAGGAATAATCGTCGCCTACCAAAGGGATTCATATCTGATTTATGGGACTATTACTGCAATCTCAGCTGCATTTCTCTATTCATTTCTTTCATTCAAAGTAAAGCAGATAGCACAAAACCTTAACATGCTCATGGTTGCAACACTCAGGACACTAGGAGTGTCAATTGTGCTTTTTATATATCTTGTTGCAACAGGTACATTTGCTGCTCCATCATGGAAGGAAATTATTATTATGGCACTTGGCGGCACCACAGGTGCATATATTGCAAAGGCAAGCCAGTTTCATTCCATTAAACTGCTTGATGTATCAAGGTCTACTGCTGTAATGCCATTGGAATCCATCTTTGTTGTGCTGCTCGCATATTTTCTTTTTGATGACATTCCACCGACTATAAAACTCATTGGTGGCGCTGGAATTATTTTGGGTGTAGTGTTTCTGGTTATATACAGATCAGAAGAAAGAAAGCCTTGATTTATTTCTCAGAAAAATCAGTCTCAATCTTCTTTTTAGATTCAAAACGTTCTTCAGCAAGTTCAATCAACCTGGTTAATAAGTCTTTATAGGAAATTCCACTTATTTCCCAAAGTTTGGGATACATGCTTATACTTGTGAACCCGGGGATCGTGTTAATTTCACTAACGTAAATTTCTTCGGTCTTTGAATCCATAAGAAAATCTATCCTTCCCATCCCGCTGCAGCAAAGGGAAGTATAAGTTTTTATTGAAATGTCTTTTAATTTTTCTATCAGGTTTTCATTTAGCTTTGCCGGAATAACAAGCTCTGTGGAATCATCGTGATATTTTGCCTCATAATCGTAAAAATCTTTTTTGGGAATAATCTCTCCCGGAAGTGATGCAATTGGACTTTCATTTCCAAGCAAGCTTACCTCAAGCTCTCTTATATTATCAACTGCTTTTTCCACTATTACCCTATTTGAAAACTTGAAAGACGAATCTACGGCTTTTTCAACTTCACTTTCAGAAAATATTTTATATACCCCAACACTTGATCCCAGATCTGCAGATTTTACAAACGCGGGAAATGAGATCGTTTCAGTAATACTCTTTAAAATTTCTTCTTTATTTTCATTCCACTCGGATGAATTAAACCCGAGATAATCAACCACAGAAATTCCAGCATTTTTGAGGACATCCTTCATCACAATTTTGTCCATTCCAACTGAGGAACCCAAAACACCTGCACCAATATAGGGAATGTTCATAAGTTCAAACAGACCCTGCACAGAACCATCTTCACCATAGGTGCCATGCAAAACAGGAAATATGATATCAACATTAACTTTGTTAACTACAGAGCTGTTTTTTATTTCCAGAAAATGGCCTGGTGCATTAATTCTTAGAGATGGCGTAATTTCAGAGCTTTGATCTATAACAAGCTCACCACCATCTAACCATTGATCTACTTCGGCTTTATGCCAGTTTCCTTGTTTTGAGATAAATATGGCAAAAATATCAAATTTTGATCTATCCAGGTTAGAGATAATGGATTTTGATGAAATAAGTGAGATTTCATGCTCAACACAAGCCCCACCAAAAATAACTGCAACTGTTTTATTGCTCAATTCAAAGCCTCTTGATTAAATTTGTTGATTAAACACTATAGCAAATAATTGTCAAGAATGAGAACTATTTTGCGGATTTTACAATAATTGGGTAAATTAATAATCCAAATCCAAAAACCGGAAATTTTTGTATTTAGGGACATCTTATTTAAGTCCGTTTTTTTAGCAAATAAAATCAATATTTAACAAGTATTTATAGATGAATCGATTTATCTATCGAAAATACATTTTTTTAACACTAATTTTTAGCCTGCTACTTTTTGCAGGATGTGTAAAGCCATCTCCAAAATCAACTATTAATAAACTTCCTGATCCAAGAACTGAGCCTATAGAGTTTGTTCACCTTCCAAGTGATTATGAACTTTCTGTGAGAGGATATGGTTCTACCTTCTTTTTTATTAACCCAATGGTAAATAGTTATAGAAAGAATATTTACCTTGAAAAACTTGTTGGGATTGTAAACAAAGAGGATCAAGAATTTGAACTGAATGTTGTTGAGAATGAACAGGTTCAAAAATATATAGATTACTTCACCGGAAGGGGCAGAAAATATTTTGAAGTATGGCTTGAACGATCAGGGAAATATGTACCAATCTTTGAAGATATGCTCCAGGCACGCAGGGTTCCAAAAGAAATTGCCTATCTTTCCATGATAGAAAGTGGTTTTAATATGAAAGCCCGTTCAAACAAGCATGCTGTCGGGCCCTGGCAGTTTATAAGATCAACTGGAAAAAGATATAACTTAAGAATTGATTCATGGGCAGATGAAAGAATGCACCTTGAAAAATCAACCCATGCTGCTGCAAGTTACCTGACTGACCTTTATGATATTTTTCAATCCTGGGAACTCGCACTTGCAAGTTATAACTGCGGTGAGAGAAGGGTATTCAGAGAAGTAAGAAAACATAAATCCCATGATTATTGGGTTGTATCAGAATCCCTTCCAAGAGAGACAAGAAACTATGTTCCAAAATATTTTGCAGCCCTGATTATTTCAAAAAACCCTGAAAAATATGGTTTTAAAAAACCTGAATTTATTAGGGAAAAAGACTATCAACTTGTAAACGTTCCTCCCTCAAAAAACCTTAAAGATATTGCAAGAATATCAAATATAAGTGATGAAACCCTTCTGGACTTTAATCCAAGCTTAATTAGCAAAGCCACTCCACCGGGAAGTTCTTACCAGCTCAAAGTTCCACGGATTTATGCTGATCAGGTTGAATCCAAAAACAAGGAAATAGCTGCACTTAAAATAGTGAAAGAACCTTCAGTTACAAGACCGAAAATCACTTATTACAGGGTAAGAAATGGTGACAACCTCGGTTATATTGCAAAAAAATTCCGTACATCTGTTAAAAGCATTAAAAGACTTAATAAAATAAATGGAACCAAAATTTTTCCAGGGCAAAGGCTCAGAATTTCTGGCTCTTCTAAAAGTTATGCTTCATCTTCCAAAAGCAAAAAAAGAACTTATACTTCAAGTTCTGGTTCAACTCATAAAGTAAGAAGCGGTGAATCCTTATCTGTAATTGCTGAAAAATACGGGACTTCTGTCAGATCAATAAAAAGTGCTAACAACCTTAGTAACACAAAGATTAAGGCAGGACAAACATTAAGAATCCCAAAATCCAAAAGCTCAAAAAGTTCATCTAAAGTAGACTATAAGATAAGAAATGGTGATACGCTTTCAGAGATTGCTGAAAATTACCGTGTATCAGTTTCCGACCTAAAGAAATGGAACAACATGTCTTCAAACAGGCTTACCGCAGGAAAAAAGATAGTGATATTCAGGTAAGTTTGCCTCAGTGATTACCCTTAGTTCAATTCGATCAAATCACAAGTTAAAAAGAAAAGAAATAAAAAGTCGGCTGAAAGAGTTTGAGAAGATTGGCAAAAATGCAGGAAATGAAAAACTGTTTGAAGAAATGGCCCTTTGCATTTTTACTGCCGGGGCTAGTGCCAAGATGGGTATTAATGCTGTCAATTCCATAAAAGACATTCTTGCCCATGGATCCTTGGCAGAACTTAAAAAAAGGCTCCGTGGAGTCTACAGGTTTCCAAATGCAAGGGCTGGCTATATTATCCACACCCGAAACTATCTTACCCGTGAATTTGATATGAATTTAAGAAAGCTTCTACTCTCTTTTAATAATCCAATTGAAAGAAGAAGTTTTATTGCTAAAAACAAAGACATCAAAGGACTTGGATTTAAAGAATCCAGTCATTTTCTTAGAAACATAGGTTTTAAAGGATATGGAATTCTGGATAAACATATTGTCAATTGCATGTATGAACTTAATTTGATCAAAACTAACAAACCACCCACAAATGAGAAAAGCTATCTTGAGCTTGAAGACAGGTTGAAAGAATTTTCTCAAAAAAACAATTTGGATTTTGATGAACTCGATCTACTTTTATGGAGTGAAAAAACCGGAGTAATTCTAAAATAAGAGCAATGTGCATCGATAAAGACATAAAAAATGAACTGGTTCATCTTTATAACGAGAACAAGGATAAAATTAAAAAGCAGCTAAAGTCTTTTGAAAACAACTTTAAGAACTCGAATGATGAAAAGATATTCAAGGAACTTTGTTTTTGTATTTTGAGTTCAGGAGTGGGCCCCAAAATTGCTGAAAATTCACTTCTAAAAATAGAGAATGAATTATGGGATGGCACCTCTGAGGAGATTATCAAGCTTCTCGAGGGAGTTCATAAATTTCCTGCTAAAGCTTCATATCTGGTTACTACCAGGGATTATCTTAAAAGTGAGCATGATTTCAAAATAAAATCCCTTATCAGCGAATTTAAGGATAAGAATGAAAGAAGGGATTTTTTTGCAAACAATAAAAACATAAAGGGGCTTGGATATATGCAGGGAAGCCATTTTCTTAGAAACCTTGGTTTTAAAGGATATGCAATTCTTGACCGAAACAACATTAAATCACTTTATGAGTTGGGCCTTCTTAGCGAACCAAATCAACCTTCAACAAGAAAAAGATATCTGGAAACAGAAAAAATTATGGAGGATTTTGCAAAGGAGATAAATATTGATATTGATGAGTTAGACCTTCTTTTATGGCTTAGAAAAAGAGGTTATATACCAAAATAGATCAGCTTTCTTTATATTTAATAAATACTTCTGCATAACTATTATCAATGAACTCATAAACATCATTAAATACTGCCCTGTATCTGTTAAGCCCTAAAACACCTGCAGTATAATCTTTGTACGCAAGTTGACTTTCATGAGTATTAATCGCCTTAGATTTTATTTCGACAAAATCAGTAATATCTTCAATTCTGTCATACTGCTCAAAGGGAGTCCATACTTCATAACACCATATACGAGGTTCAGACCCTTTTTCAACTAAACCTTCAAGTATTCTTATTGAAGTGCTAGCCACTATTTTATGAGTCGGATGTTTATCAATTTCAGGATGGGGAATATATATTTCAACTGGATTATATTTTTCAAAACAGGCTGAGAGCATATTCTCTAATTTTTTTCTGTTAGCTTCTGACTTAACCTCGCTTAATCTAAAGCATTCAAGGTTTTTTATACCCAGAATTTCACTTGAAGCGTCCACTTCACTTTTTCTAATCTTTACGAGTTCACTGGTTGACATATTATTTGATCTTGTACTTCCACTTCCATCTGTTACAACCACTGAAACAACTGTGTGACCTTCCTTTATTAGCTTCGCAACAGTGCCGCTCATTGCTATTTCTAGATCATCGGGATGTGGGGAAATAACAAGAATATTTTTAGAATTCATCTATTTAATTTCCTTGACAAAAAATATAAATCAATCACCTTTTTTTATTTTTAAACCTAAAGGAGTGATAATGGAATTTGAACCAGTAATCGGACTCGAAGTACATGCACAACTTCTCACTGAATCCAAAATTTTTTCTTCCGCTTCAACAAAATTTGGGAGTAAACCCAATTCGCAGGTAACCCCTGTATGCTTGGGGATGCCTGGGGTTTTACCGGTTTTCAATAAAAAAGCCCTTGAATTTGCTGTAAAAGCAGGCCTTGCAACAAATTGTGAAATTTCAGAAGAATCAAGGTTTGCAAGAAAGAACTACTTTTACCCTGATCTCCCCAAAGGCTATCAAATATCACAGTATGATATGCCACTTTGCCAGTTTGGAAAACTTGATATTAAATGTGAAGGATATGAAAAAACAATAAGAATTACAAGGATCCATCTTGAAGAAGATGCAGGAAAACTAATACATGAAGATTCTGAAACAGAAAGTTATGTCGATCTCAACAGAGCAGGAGTGCCGCTTATTGAAATTGTTAGTGAGCCCGACATCTCCACTTCTGAAGAAGCAGTTGAGTATGTAAAAAAGTTGAGAAATATACTCAAATATATTGGCGTCTGTGATGGGAATATGGAAGAAGGTAGCCTGAGGTGCGATGCAAATATATCTGTAAGGCCCAAAGGAGAGAAAAAGCTTGGAACAAAAGCTGAGATTAAGAATATTAACTCTTTTCGGTTTATTCAAAAAGCAATTGACTATGAGATAAAAAGGCAAATAACAAGTATTCAAAATGGAGAAAAGGTAGCACAGGAAACCAGGCTTTTTGACTCTGAAAAAGGTGTAACTTTCTCTATGAGATCAAAAGAGGAAGCCCATGATTACAGATATTTTCCAGATCCAGACTTACTTCCTGTATTGGTAAGCAAAGAATATATTAATAATCTGAAAGTTAGTTTGCCCGAACTTCCAGATCAAAAACTGCAAAGGTTTACTGAAAAACTTTTACTTTCAAAAAATGATGCCGGGATACTTACTTCATCAAAACCACTTTCAGACTACTTTGAGAAGTGTCTTAAGTATCTTGATAATCCCAAAGTTGTTAGCAATTGGATTATAAATGAACTACTAAGCGTGCTTGATGATGAAGATAAAATCGGAGAGTTTCAGGTAAAACCAAAAGATATGGCAAAACTACTGGAGCTTACTGAAAATGGGAAAATAAATGGGAAAATTGCTAAAGAAATATTTCCCGAAATGATAAGCTCTGGAAAATCTGCTGACACTATTGTTGAAGAAAAAAACTTATCCCAGATTACAGATCAATCGGAAATCGAAACAACTATAAAAGATATTATTGAAGCTAATCCAAAAGAGGCACAGCGTTATAGCGAAGGTGAAGAAAAGCTACTTGGTTTTTTTGTTGGCCAAATAATGAAAGAAACCAAAGGGAAGGCAAATCCAAAGATAGTAAATGAAATACTGAAAAGGCTTCTTGGAAGTAACTAACTTTTATTAATTTTATAAAAAAGGTTGCTTAGGTAATCCGCTCCATTTTTTTCAAACTTCTTTCTAATATTTTTAAATTCACTAATATGTACCATTCTGAAGACCTTGATGATTTCGGGATCAAACTGCTTTCCAGCTTCAGAAATAATAATATCACTTGCCTCTTCAAATGGTCTTGAACTTCGATAAACCCTATTACTTGTAAGCGCATCGAGGGCATCGACAATTGAGAATATCCTGGCCCCAAGTGGAATATCATTTCCTGATAAGCCATGGGGGTAGCCCCCTCCATTATAATGTTCATGGTGATGCAAGACAATTTTTGAGGCTTCCTCAAGAAACTCAATCTTTTTTAAAAGTTCAAAACCGTGGACCGGGTGTTTTTTCATAATAGCCCACTCTTCATCATTTAAAGCGCCGGGTTTCAAAAGAATATCATCAGGTACACCAATTTTGCCTATATCATGAAGAAGTGCACCTTTTGCAATTGTTGAAAGCTGATATTCTGGAAGTTTCATCGCCCTTCCAAGAGTAAGTGCAAATTCGGTAACACGGTATGAATGAAAACCAGTCTCTTTTTCACGAAGATCAAGGGCAAGCACCATTGCCTCAAGGGTATCAGCGTAAAGTTTTATTAGTTCCTGGGTCTGTCCAATAACCTTTTTTTCAAGGTTTTCTTGATAATCTTTATTCTCTTTTATTAAATTTGATCTTTCAATTGCCCTTTGAATTACATTTCTGAGTTCCTCTACATCAAATGGTTTAAACACATAATCATAAGCCCCTTCTTTAAGGGCTTCTTTTATATGTTCGCTTTCCCTTGAAGCTGAAACCATCACTATAGAAAGATCAGGCGAAAGAAGTTTAAGGTTTTTAAGGGTATCAATACCATTTATTTTTGGCATCTGAACATCAAGCAAGACAACATCAAAATGCTCCCCCATCTTGATCTTCTCGATGCACGAAAACCCATTATCCACTGTGTCACACTGGTATCCAAGTATATTGAACGTCTTGACAAAAAGGTTTCTTATAAGCTCTTCATCATCAACTACAAGGATTTTTACAGTTTCTTCACTCTTGTTTTTATAACTTAAAGTTGCCTGTAAATTCATTAATACCCCTTCTCAACAAACTAAACATTAATTATAGTACAAAAACGAAAATGTTTTCAAATTTTTCATAAAAAGTTTAACCAATTTGACATAACAACTCACAGTATGTATTTTCAAGCTTCCAGAATGAAAAAATCTTACCTTGTCCTTGAAACTGGAAAAACCTTTGAAGGCACCTCTTTTGGTGCAGAAGGTGAAATCTTTGGTGAAGTGGTTTTTAACACCTCACTTACCGGTTATCAGGAGATACTCACAGATCCATCGTATAATGGCCAGATTGTAGTAATGACATATCCTGAGATTGGGAATTATGGAATTAACTCTCAAGATCTGGAATCTAAAAAACCTTATTTAAGAGGCTTTGCCGTAAAAGAGTACTGGCCTCATCCAAGCAACTGGCGCTCTGATGACAACCTTCACAACTTTCTTTCTAAGAATGGTGTGGTTGGTATACAGGGAATTGATACAAGGGAGCTTGTAAAAATATTACGGACCGAAGGTTCACTTAAAGGGGTAATCTCCACTGTAGATAGTGATATTGAGAGCCTCACTCGAAAAGTAAAGGAATCAGCTGGAATAGTTGGTATCGATCTTGTAACAGAGGTAAGCTGCGACAAAAAATACAGTTGGGATCAAGGCGGTGAACTTTGGAGTGAGAAACAACAGGAAAAGAAATACAACGTTATTGCTTATGATTATGGAATAAAATCCAACATAATGAGAATGCTCGATGATCTTGGATGCAAATTAACAGTGGTTCCTTCAAAAACCACTGCTGATGAGGTTTTGAAACTTAACCCTGATGGAATTTTTCTCTCAAATGGTCCTGGAGATCCTGCTGCAGTTGAGTATGCTGCCAAAAATATTAAAGAGCTCATAGGGAAAAAACCTATATTTGGAATATGCCTGGGCCATCAAATTATTAGCCTTGCACTTGGTGGAAAGACTTTTAAGCTGAAATTTGGGCATAGAGGGGCAAACCAACCGGTCAAAAATATACAAACTGGAAAAGTAGAAATAACCTCACAAAATCATGGATTCGCTGTTGATCCCGACTCTTTGGGTGACAAGGTTGAAATATCACATATCAATCTTAATGACCAGACTGTTGAAGGGCTTCGTCATAAAGAACACCCTCTTTTTTGTGTTCAGTATCACCCTGAAGCCTCACCAGGTCCGCATGATTCTTCTTATCTATTCAGCGATTTCATTAAATTAATGGAAGAGTTTGAATCATAATTGTTTTAATTCCATCGTATATTTCAGTTACAATTAAATAGTTTTAAATCTGCGTTATATATAAATACGTATATTTAAATAAGGAGATATTATAATGGTAAGATTTACACTTTTTGTATCAATATTTAGTTTACTTTTTCTTTTTGCATTCCAGCAAAGTAGTTTTGCTGATGGACATGAACAGGCTAAGGATGTCCATGCGAGTGATGTTACTGTAAGGGGAAATGTGATTTGTCTTTTACCTGATCATGATAAAGGGAATGTAAAACCTTTCATCGCAACAAAACCTTGCAATGGACATGAACCACATGCACATGTAATGTTGGATACTCGTTCCAAAGTTGGAAACGTGTATGCTGTGCAGGGATCACCTGAAGCTGTAGAGAGGCTTGAGAAAGGAAACAAAAAAGATATTGAAGTAAAAGGAAAAGTTAGTGGAAGCCAACAAACCGGCTGGATACTGACTGTTGAATAAAGATTTTTAATTGCAGGCAAAGAGTTGTTAAATAAAACTCTTTGTCTGTTTTCATTATTCAGCTTTTTTCGTTTCTGAGTAGTAATTTTTATCCAAATAGGGAAAAGGTGCATCCCCTGTAATGAGTCTCGCACCTCTTTTCATAGTCAGGTAGTTCCATGCCCACTGAAACATAACCAGTATCTTACTGTCAAATTCTATTAAATACCTTATGTGTATAAATGCCCATATATACCAGGCAGTAATCCCGCCAAAAGAAAATTTCCATATTTCGGCAATGGCTTTATTTCTACCTATAACAGCGAGACTGCCTTTATCTAAATACTCAAAATCTTTATAATCTTTACCTTTTAATCTTGCTTTAAGCAGTTTTGCCACATACTTTCCCTGCTGCATGGCAACAGGTGCTAATCCGGGAAGTGGTTTTCCTGTCTGATGGGTAAATAAGGCCAGATCACCAAGGACAAAAATATCTTTATAATGGTTAATCGAAAGATCAGGATTAACATAAACCCTTCCGGCTTTATCCGTTTTTGCATCAAGCTTATCCGCCAAAACTTCACTAATCTTCGACGCCTTCACACCTGCAGCCCAAAGAATTGTTTTTGCTTTTAAACTAAAAACATTATCACCTTGTTTTAATACAACCTCATTATCTTTAATATCTGTTACCATTGTATTAGTTCTTATTGTCACTCCCAGTTTCTCTAACTGCTTTGTTGCTTTTTTGGATGAAGTTTCTGTAAATGGTGGAAGAATCCTGTCAACTGCCTCAACAAGGATGATCTCGGTTTGCATTGGATTAAAATTTCTGAAATCTTCTTTCAATGTATGCCGCGTAAGTTCTCCGAGTGCTCCTGCAAGCTCCACTCCAGTGGGCCCACCCCCAACAATAACAAACCTGAGCCACTGCTCTCTTATATACTCATCATCTTCACGCTCAGCTTCTTCAAATGCATGAAAAACCCTGTGACGGATTCCCAGGGCATCTTCCATTGTTTTTAATGGAGGGGCTTTTTCCTGCCATTTTTCATTACTGAAATAGTTGTACCTTACCCCTGTTGCTATGATTAGTGAGTCAAACTTAATATTTTCACCATCTTTTAACTCAACCTCTTTTTTCTCAGCAAGAATATCAACAACTTTTGCCCTAAGCACCTTTACATTTTTATATTTATTTAAAACTGCTCTCAGAGGTGAAGCAATATCCCCTGGGGAAAGCCCTCCTGTCGCAACCTGATACAAAAGTGGTTGGAATAAGTGAAAGTTTCTTTTATCTATTAGTGTTATTGTAATGTTAGTAGACTTTGCCAGTTCTTTCGCTGCATACAAACCACCAAAGCCCCCACCTATAATTACTATATGATGTAGCTCGTTTTTATCCATAATTTTAAGGGTAAAGCCTGTCAATTTTCCATTTTTTTGAGTCTATCAAAAGGTATCTAAAACGGTCATGAAGCCTGTTATCCCTACCCTGCCAAAATTCAAATAAAGTAGGGGCAACTTTGTAACCATTCCAAAATGAAGGCCTTGAAATTTCTTCTCCTTTTTTTTTCTTTTCAAAATCATTAAACTTTTTTTCTAAACTTTCCCTGTTATCAAGAACCTCGCTCTGATCAGAAATCCAGGCACCAATTTGGCTTTCCCTTGGCCTTGTCTTAAAATATTCATCTGTAATTTTTTCAGATAAAAGCTCTACCTTTCCGTCAATTCTTACCTGCATTTCAAGTAATGACCACCAAAAACATAGTGAGACATGAGGATTTGAAGCAATTTCCCTGCCTTTCTTACTATTACAGTTTGTATAAAAGCTATAACCACTTTCATCATAACCTTTCAACAAAACGATCCTCGAGGATGGTATACCATCAGAATCTGCTGTGGATAGCACCATTGCGTTAGGAAATTTCTCATCACTTTTTAAAACTTCGCTAAACCATCTATCAAACTGCGTAAATGGATCAGAACTAAGATCCTTAAGATCTAGTTCTGAAAGTTTGTACTGTTTTGAGCCAAGAACCTTATCTTTAGACATTAAACTTTCAGAGAATATTTTTTAGAGCTATTTCCAGAGTTGGATCATGAAAATTATACCCTGAGTTCAAAAGTTTTTTAGGAATAACCCTTGTGCTTGCCAGAACGGCATGTTCACCCATCTCACCAAATACAAGCTTTATAACCTTGGAAGGCACAGGAATTATAGCCGGACGGTTTAATACTTTGGAAAAGGTTTTTGTAAACTCTTTACAATTAACCGGATTAGGTGAAACCGCATTTACTGGCCCTTTAATTTCTTCATTGTTTATAATAAACTCAACCATAAGTGAAAGATCATCAATTGAAATCCAACTCCAATATTGATCACCGCTTCCAACAACCCCTCCCAAACCAAATTTGAAAAGAGGAAGCATTTTTGCAAGCGCACCTCCATCCTTACTTAGAACAACACCTATTCTAAGGTTAACAACCCTAACTCCAAGTTCCTTTGCTTTATTTGCAGCATTTTCCCACTCTATACTTACATCCTCAAGAAAGCCAGAACCTGGATCACTCTCCTCTGTTAGTTTTGTATCACCTCTATCACCATAATATCCTATTGCTGATGCAGAAATAAAAAGTTTTGGAGGATTTTTTAGTTTTCCGAATAAATCCACCAAATAATTGGTTGTATCGACCCTGCTGGATCTAATAAGTTTTTTCTTCCGATCAGTCCATCTACCTACAATGTTCTCTCCAGAAAGATTTATTACTACATCAAAACCTTCAAGAATATCAATACTTTCAATACTCTCTTTAGATGGGGCCCAGAAAATAGTATTGTTATTCTCAGTTTTACTTCTGACAAGGCTCCAGACGGTAAAGTCTTTTGAGGAAAGATACTTGCTTACATGTGATCCTATAAGACCAGAAGCACCTGAGATTAGAATTTTCATTGAATTTAATAAGTTTATTGCTCGAATGGGAAAGTCAAGAAGAAAAGGTGTCAATCAATGATAATTGATACTTCTTTACATCTTCAAAATCTATAAAATAATGCGGAACACTTAGAATTGGTAAATCCAGATATTTTCTATACTCATTTATCTTTTCTTTACAAAAATTTTTGTCTCCAACCACTGAGAAAGTATCAACCATCTCATCGGTAACATGGTTTATCATTGATTTAATATCCTTCTTGAAATAGGCATCTCTAATAAGCTGCGTTTGCCCTGTAAATCCATGAAGTTTAAATGGGGGCTCATAAGTTTTTACAGTGGCATAAAAGGCAATTGTGGCTTTTGCATGCTCTCTCGCTTTTTTCAAGTCATCAGAAATGGCACAAGTTATGATTGAGCATCTGTTAAAATCACTGGCTGTTGTTTTTTCCGGCCGAAGCTCTGGTAATACTTTTTCTTCAAGATATTTAAGTGAGCATACAACATGGCCAATATATCCATTAGCACATTCAGAGGAAGCCCGCACCATATTGCTTCCAATCCCCGCTAGATAGACCGGTATTGATTCCCTGACAGGCTTAAAAGCCCTCTTGTAGCCTTTGGTATCTATATTGTAAAATTCTCCCTTAAAATCAATTATTTCGCCTGTATGAGAGCCAGAAATGATTGACTTTATGAGGCTTATACACTCTTTTACCCTTGTTACAGGTTTATCACCAAATTTAATACCATGAAAATTCTCATTTGTTCTTTTGGCCCCCGTCCCGAGACCAAGAATAAAACGCCCGTTTGAAAATTCATCCAGATCCAAAGCAGTAAGTGCAGTTATGAGTGGACTTCTAACAAAGGCAAGTGCCACTGAAGTGCCAAGTTTAATTTTACTGGTTACAGATGCTGCAGCTGCTATTTGTTGGAAAGAAGTCCTGTAAAGTTCGGTTGACCAAACAGAATGAAAACTTGCCTGCTCAGCCTCACGGGCAAGTTGTTTTAGTTCATCGATTGACTTTGCATCAAGTATTAATCCAACATTACTCATCTTTGGCAGTATAAATAAAAAAGGGGAGCAAATGCTCCCCTTTTATGATTTTACTTAAAATAAAAGTTTTTTACCCTTCTTCATCAGAAGAAGGTTTTTTATCTTTTGACTTTTCTGATTCAGGTGACTCATCTGGTTCACTATCTACAGATTTCAGTTCATCCTCAGCATCTTTTTTTTTAGAGTCTTCAGGTTTTTCTTCTTTAACATCTTCTTTTGTTTTAGCTTCTGGCAACTCTTTTTTATCTTCAGAAGTAACTATCTCTTCTTTGCCAGACTCTTCATTATTTTCAGAATCTCTAGATTCAGGCTGAGAAGGCTCTTTTGCTTCAGCTTCAATATTGTCTTTAACTTTTTCAGCCACTTCCTCTGCAGCTTTTGCAGTGGCAGCTGTCTCCGCAAGGCCTAGATCTTCTGCTGATTCTTTTTTGGAACTCTTAGTAGGCTCATCGGTAGTCTTTTCAACTTTTTTTGCTTTTGGTTTACTTTTCTTTTTCTTCTTTTTGGGTTTATAATCTTCTTCAAGAAGCTCAATTAGAGAAATTGGAGTATTATCACCTTTTCTAAAACCGAGTTTAACAATCCTTGTATACCCACCTGGACGATCCTTAAACTTCTCGGCAAGCTCTGTAAAAAGTTTTTTTACAACTTCTTTATCCCTTATAAAACCTTCTGCTTTTCTTCTTGACTCAAGTGTGCCTTTTTTAGCAAGGGTAATTAATTTTTCTACAACTCTTCTAATCTCTTTTGCCCTTACATCACTTGTTTTGATTCTATCGTATCTTAAAAGGTCGGTTGCCATATTACGAAACATAGATTTTCTATGTTTTGAGGTAACTCCAAGTTTTCGACCTACTTTTTTGTGTCGCATCTAAATAGCCTCCAAAAACTACACTACCTGCTCAGCCTTATCTCTTTTTTCTTTCTCTGCTTCAAATACATCATTGTCAATTGGCATTTCCAGCTTCAATTCCATCTCAACCAGTTTTTCTCTTATTTCAACAAGAGATCTTTTGCCAAAGTTTTCAAGATTTAAAAGGTCATCTTCACTTTTTTGCACAACATCACCAATATATTTGATATTGGCTTTTCTAAGACAGTTCATCGACCTTGCAGAAAAATCGATATCCTCAATTAAAGTGAAAAGTATGTCCTCACTCCCCATTATTTCATTACTTTCCTCAACAATTGGTTCATCTTCAAAATCATCTTCATCAAAATTAATAAAAATACTGAGTTGCTGCTTTACAATCTTTGCACTATAGGCAATTGCGTCTTCTGGAAGAATTGTGCCATTTGTCCAAATCTCCATAGTAAGCTTATGATAATCAGTTCTTCTTCCAACACGGGCATTGGTTACATTGTAGTTAACTTTTTTTATTGGAGAAAAAAGTGCATCTACCGGAATGGAACCTATGCTATCATTAATTTCCTCTCTTCTTTCAACAGGCTGATAACCACTTCCCATCTCAATTGTAAGCTCCATATTAAGCTCACCACCCTCAGCAACAGTTGCAATATGTTGATCTTCATTAACCACTTCCACCTGGTGAGTTGCAATAATATCTGAAGCTTTCACATCTGCAGGACCTGTAACATTAACAGTTACTGTCTGCGCCTCGTAGCTGTGCATCTTCAAATCCACACCTTTAAGATTGAGAATTATCTCAGTAACATCTTCTGTGACTCCTGGAACAGTGGAAAATTCATGCAATACACCATCTATTTTCACTGATGTAATGGCAGGCCCCTGTATTGAAGATAGAAGTACCCTTCTTAAAGCGTTACCAAGGGTAATTCCATAACCTGGCTCAAGCGGCTCACAAACAAATTTTCCATAAAAAGGTGTTGAAACCTTTTCATCTTTCTCAATCCTTTTAGGATGAATTAAATCCTTCCAATTCCTTTGAAATTCATTCAAAGTTACTACCTCCCGTAATATATGGGGTATCAAATAATATTTTTGTTTAAACTCTTGAGTAAAACTCAACAATCAGCTGTTCATCAATTGGCACTGTCACATCTTCTCTTTCAGGAAGTTTAGTAACCTGCCCCTTGTAATTATCTTTATCTAAATCAAGCCATTGCGGAAGACCCCTTCTCTCCAAAATCTCAAGTGACTGATTTACATGCACGTTGCTTCTTGTTTTTTCCTTTATTTCTATTCTCTGTCCTTCGCTAACTTCATAAGAAGGAATATCCACTTTTTTACCATCCACAAGCACATGACCTAACCAGACAAGGTGCCTTGCTTCATTTCTGGAACTTCCAAAACCAAGACGGTAAACCACATTATCAAGCCTTCTCTCTAAAAGTGAAATAAGCAAAGATCCGGTAACCCCTTTTCTCTTGGCAGCATCAAAGAAATACTTGCTAAACTGACTTTCGGTAAGACCATAAATACGTTTTACCTTTTGTTTTTCCCTTAATCTGATCCCATACTCTGAAAATTTACTACGTCTACCTTTCCCATGAACACCTGGAATCTGATCAGGTCTTCTGTCTATAGCGCATTTTGTTGTATAACATCTTGCCCCTTTCAAAAAGAGTTGTTCACCCTCTCTTCTACACAACTTGCATGAAGAACCTCTGTATCTTGCCACTTATATATCTCCTTTAGCTTTTAATATCAACTCTTTCATAATAATTAAACTCTCCTTCTTCCTGGCGGTCTGCAACCATTATGGGGAATAGGGGTAACATCTTTTATTAAAGCAATTTTTAAACCTGTTGATTGAATAGACCTTATTGCGGGTTCTCTTCCTGGGCCTGGGCCAGTAACATAAACATGAACTGATTTCATACCAAAAGTCTGAGCTTTTTTTGCTGCATCTTCAGCAGCAATTTGAGCCGCAAATGGAGTGCCTTTTCTAGTTCCTTTAAAACCTTTATGTCCTCCACTAGACCAGGAGACAACATTACCTTTAGTATCACAAAAGGTGATAAGAGTATTGTTAAAAGTTGCCTGAATATTAACAATTCCCTGTTCAACAAATTTTTTTATTTTCTTTTTGCCTGTTTTCTTACCCATAATTTATAAGCTCCTGGCTCTACTTAGTTACCTTTTTCTTTTTGGCTATAGCTGTACCTCTCGCCCCTTTCCTGGTGCGTGCATTTGATTTTGAACACTGACCTCTCACCGGAAGTCTGGATCTATGCCTTATTCCTCTATAGCAACCAATTTCAACAAGTCTTTTAATATTTGTTTGTACCTCTTTTCTTAAATCACCTTCAACTGTATATTTGCCTTCAATTATTTCCCTTAATTTTGCAACTTCCTGATCATCAAGATCTTTTGACCTTTTATTAACATCAATACCAGCATCACCCAGTATATCGTTTGATGAGACTTTACCTATTCCATAAATGTATGTAAGACCAATCAAAATTCTTTTATTTAAAGGTATATCTACTCCTGCAATTCTCGGCATTAAAACAAAACCTCCTATTAACTACCCTTGCTTCTGTTTATGTTTTTTATTAACGCAGATTACTCTAACCACACCTTTTCTTTTAATAATCTTGCATTTATCACATATTTTTTTTACTGATGCTCTAATTTTCACTTTTTATACCTCAAACTACTTTTTAAGTCTGTATGTAATCCTTCCTTTTGTTAAATCATAAGGAGACATCTCAAGCTTGACTCTGTCACCGGGTAATATTCTTATAAATCTGGTTCTCATTTTACCAGACACATAACCCAGTATTTCATGACCATTTTCGATCTCAACCTTAAACATGGCGTTCGGCAATGCTTCTGTTATAGTTCCTTCAAACTCAATTTTTTCTTCCTTTGCCATTAACTCTCCTTAATGTATAATCTCAGTTAAAACTTCAGGGCCATTGTCTGAAATAGCAACTGTATGCTCAAAATGAGCTGAAAGTGTACCATCAGATGTAACAGCAGTCCACCCATCATCCAAAATTTTAACATCAGATGTTCCAACATTAACCATTGGTTCTATTGCAATAACCATTCCTGCTTTGAGCTTTACTCCTCTTCCATTACTAGACTTCGGCACAAAGTTTGGGACTTGTGGATCTTCGTGAAGACTTTTTCCTATCCCATGACCAACAAAAGTTTTTACCAAAGAAAAACCATTAGTCTCAACGTAGGTTTGAATTTGCTCAGATATATCAAAGATCCTGTTTGAAGTTGTGGCTTTATCAATTCCTTTATATAAAGAAGTTTCAGTAACTTTTAACAATTTTTCTGCTAGTGGTGAGATTTTACCAACTGCCACTGTGATTGCAGAATCACCATAATATCCATCAAGGTAAGCTCCAAAATCCATACCCAAAATATCGCCGTTCTTAAGAACTGTTTTTTTTGAAGGTATACCATGAACCACTTCTTCATTGAGAGCAAAACAGACTGAAGCAGGAAAATCAGCATAACCTTTAAAAGCGGCTTTAAAAGATTTTGCAGATGCAATACCTTCAGCAATCTCATTAAGTTCCCAAGTTGTAACGCCCTCTTTTGCTTCTTCTTTTAATCTTGAAAGCACTTCTGCAACCGCCTTTCCAGCATTTCTCATTTTTTTTAGCTCTTCTTTATTCTTTATGTATATCATTAGTCAAACTGTTTTAGAACATTATCAATTCTTTTCGAGATATCCGACACTTCTCCAACACCTTCAACAACATGGAGCAAACCTTTTTTTGAATAATAATCCTTGAGTGGAGAAGTTTGTTCTCTGTAAACTTTCAACCTGTTTCTGACAACATCTTCACTGTCATCATCCCTACTTTCTATTTGCTGCCTTTTCATAATTCTTTGAACAACTTCTTCATCATCCACTTCCAGTAGTACCACAGTATCCAAATTCAGATTCTGATTTGAAAGCGCACTGTCAAGGGCTTCAGCCTGCTTAATAGTTCTCGGGAAACCATCAAGCATAAAACCTTTGTCACCCAGACCAGATATTTTCTGGTTTATTATTTCTATTACTACTTCGTCTGGTACAAGTTCTCCCTTATCCATATATGATTTTGCAAGAAGACCAACTTCTGTTTCGTTTTTAACAGCTTCCCTTAAAACATCACCCGTTGATATATGTTCAACATTGTATTTTTCTTTAATAAAAGCTGCCTGGGTCCCCTTACCAGCTCCCGGAGGACCGAAAATAATTAATTTCATTTTAATTTTTCCTTAAAATCTGTATCGTTGAGGACCTTTCATTCCCTTCTTTTTAACAAAACCTTCGTAACTATGAGTAATTAGGAACGACTCAATCTGCTGAAGGAAGTCAAGTGTTACACCCACAACAATAAGAAGCGAGGTTCCACCAAAATAAAATGGAAGATTAAAAGGCTCTTTCTGTAAAAAGGCTGGAAGCACACACACCGCTGCCACATATATAGCACCAATAGTTGTAATCCTGGTTAATATTCTTCCAATATACTCAGCTGTTTTCTTTCCTGGCCTTATACCTGGAACATTTCCACCGTTTTTTCTTAAATTATCTGCAAGATCAGCGGGATCGTATATGATCCCCGTGTAAAAGAAACAAAAGAATATTATTAAAATTGCAAAAATAAGGTTATATACAAAAACATTTTGAAAAATAAGATCAGAAAAATTTCTTATAAACGGAACATCTGCAAACGCAAGTATCGTGGCAGGGAAAATTAGCAGCGATGATGCAAATATCGGTGGAATAACCCCCGCAGGGTTTGTTTTAAGCGGGAGATGCGAAGACTGTCCGCCAAATACTTTTTTTCCAACCACCCTTCTCGGGTATTGGACGGGGACTTTTCTATACGACCTTTCTACAAAAACAACAAGCGCTACAATTAAAACCAGGAATATTAAAATTAATAAAACCCCAAGTACAGTAATCTCATTAGTTTGAACCAACCTTATAATATTCCAAAAAGCCCCGGGAATACTTGCAATAATTGATGCAGCAATAATAAGTGAAACGCCATTACCTACACCATTTTCAGTAATTTGTTCACCAAGCCACATAACAAAAAGAGCCCCGGCAGTAAGGGTTAAAATACAGGTAATTTTAAAAAATATACCGGGATTAGTAACAGCACTTACAAGAGTACCACCACCAACTCCACCTCTCTCGAGGGTAACAGCAAGCATAAAACCCTGAACAAGACAGATAAGTACTGTCCCATATCTTGTATACTGGCTTATTCTTCTTCTACCTGCCTCACCTTCTTTTTGTATTGCTTCAAGGGTAGGAAATGCCTTTACCAGAAGCGACATAATAATAGAAGCAGTTATGTATGGCAGCACGCCAAGGGCAAAAACAGAAGCCTGCTCAAGTGCTCCACCAGAAAAAACATTAAGTATATCAAAAATAGTTCCTTGGGTTTGTGCAAAGAGCTGAGTAATTTGATCAGGATCAATACCAGGAATTGGTACAAAAATACCAAGCCTGTATATAACAAGCATCAATGCAGTAAAGAGAAGCCTCTTGTTAAGCTCAGGAATTTTGGGAAGTGATGCAAGATTTGTACTCATACTATTTCAACTTTCCCGCCTGCTTGTTCTATCTTTTCAAATGCTGATTTACTTGCAGCATTTACCTGGATTGTAAATTTTGAGCTAACTTCTCCGTTACCAAGAAGTTTGATTGGGTTTTTACCTGAAGATAAACCACTTTGTTTTAGAACATCAATTGTAATCGATTCAGTTCCTTCCAATCTTTCTAAGTCACTTAGGTTAATAATATCAAACTCTTTTTTGAAAATGTTGGTAAAACCTCTTTTTGGACTAGTCATTTTAATAGGGGTCTGACCACCTTCAAACCATCTTGGGATAGTTTTTCCGGATCTGGCACGCTGACCTTTATGCCCCTTACCACTTGTTTTTCCATGACATCCGGGACCACGGCCAACTCTTTTTCTTCTCTTTTTAGAACCTTTTGATGGTGAAAGTGTATTTAACATTTTTTATTCCTTTATTTATCTTACTGAATAACGTAGTAGTTAGGCAGATCAAGATCTTTTACTTCCTTATTTCTTAGTTTTGCAATATCTGCGGGCATTCTTAACTGTGAAAGTCCTTTAACTGCAGCCAAAACGACATTAAGTGGATTTCTTGATCCAACAGCTTTTGAAAGCACATCATGAATCCCTGCAAGCTCTACAACCGCACGCACTGGCCCACCGGCTATAACTCCTGTACCAGGTGCTGCAGGTAGTAGCATTACCTTACTTGATACATGCTCAGCATAAATCTCATGTGGTATCGTTGACCCATTTCTCGGTATCTTTATAAGGTTTTTTTTTGCTTTTTCAATAGCCTTTCTTATTGCATCGGGCACTTCATTTGATTTTCCAAGACCGGAACCAACAATTCCATCTCCATTACCAACAACGGCAAGTGCAGTAAAATGGAACCTCTTACCACCTTTGGTAACTTTGGCTACCCTTCTTATATGAACAATCTTTTCCTGTAAGTCTAATCCTGTAGGATCAATTTTTGTCTCTACCAATGTTTCCTCCTGCTAAAAATCAAGACCGGCTTCCCTCAAACCATCGGCAAGAGACTTAACTCTTCCATGATAAGGGTAACCACCTCTGTCGAAGCGAACTTTTTTTATTCCTTTGGATTTTGAGAGTTCACCAAGATGTTTGCCAACCAGATTAGCTGACTCAACTTTAGTTAACTTCTCGCTGCCAAGTTTTTCTTTAATCTCAGCTGTGAGTGTTGAAGCATGTAAAAGAGTTGTGCTGTTTTCATCATCGATTACTTGAGCTTGTATGTGTCTTGCGGATTTAAAAACACAAACCCTTGGGATATCAGCACTACCAGATAGTTTTCTTCTTATTCTGGAATGTCTCTTTTTATTTTTTATTTTTCTACTTGTCTTTTTTATCATTTTTTTGCACCAGCCTTACCAGGTTTCAACCTTAATACTTCATCGTGATATTTTACGCCTTTTCCTTTATATGCATCTGGCTTTCTAAGTTCCCTTATCTTTGCAGCTGTCTCACCTACAAGTTGTTTGTCTATACTGAGTAGGGATAATTTTGTTCCCCTATCCTCAACCTGGGCTTCAACTTCCTTTGGAAGGGCAAATTCAATTGGATGTGAATAACCAAGTGTAAGCTTAATTTTATCACTTCCCATAAGTTCTGCTTTATAACCAGTGCCTGAAATAAGAAGCACCTTTGTAAAACCGTCGGTAACCCCTATTATAGAATTATTAATTAAAGATCTAGTTAGCCCGTGGAAAGATCTTGTTTTTTTACTGTTACTGGATCTTTGTACTAACAAGCTTCCATCTTCAATTTTTGTAGAAATCCCCTCAGGTATAGAAATATCAAGATCCCCTTTTGGCCCTTTTACATTCATAGAAGCACCTGCAAGGTTCACTTTTACACTTTCTGGGATTGATATTGGTTTTATTCCTATTCTAGACATTAATATTCCTCAAATCACTTTACAAAGTATTTCGCCGCCAATACCCATACTCCTGGCATTTGCACCTGTCATGATTCCTTTTGACGTTGATAAAACTGTTATACCCATTCCACCGCTAATCCTGGGTATGCTATCTTTATTAACGTAAACCCTTCTGCTTGGTTTACTTACCCTTTCAATTTTTGTTATAACCTTTTTTCCATCACTGTTATAACGAAGGGTAACTTTTAGATTTTTCTTTATTCCATCCTCAAGAAGCTCTACATTGTGAAGATAACCTTCTTCCACGAGCACCTTGGAGATATCTTTTTTTAAGTTAGAACATGGGACTATTACGTCTTTTTTATTAACTAATAACCCGTTTCTAATCCTTGTTAACATATCTGAAATTGGATCTGTCATATTTTTACCAACCTTAATTTAAAAACTAGCTTTTCTCACTCCAGGCAGAAACCCTTTGTGGGCCAAGAGCCTAAAACATAGTCTGCAAAGTCCAAATTTTCTAATAAAAGCCTTTGGTCTTCCACAACGTTCGCATCTATTTACTTTTCTGACGCTAAATTTTGGTTCTCGTTTTGCTTTTTCAAGTAGTGCTTTTCTAGCCATTAAACCCTCACTTAATTTTTAATAAACGGCATACCTAAAGCTGCAAGCAGCTCTTTTGCCTCTTCATTTGTATTTGATGTGGTTACAAAAGTAACGTTAAGTCCTTTATTGTGCTGCACGAGACTATAATCTATTTCAGGGAAAATTACATGCTCTCTTAACCCAAGTGTGTAATTCCCTCTACCATCAAATGATTTTGTTGAAACCCCTCTAAAATCCCTTACCCTTGGAAGGGCAAGATTTACAAGCCTGTCTAGAAACTCAAACATTCTGATACCCCTAAGCGTAACCATACATCCTATTGGTTGGCCTTCTCTTAGCTTAAAGCCAGCAATGGAGCTTTTGGCCTTTGTAATAACTGCTCTTTGGCCTGTAATCTGACTTAACTCTTCAACACAGTCTTCTAAAACTTTGCTGTTTTTTCCTGCTTCACTTAACTTTCCCAAACCAAAATTTATAACAATCTTCTCAAGTTTGGGAACTTGCATTTTGTTTTGATATGCAAACTTCTCGATAAGCAGCGGGGCTACTTTTTCCAAATAATGCGTTTTTAACCTGGGTACCATTAAAATCAGATCTCCTTCCCACTTTTCTTGCTAATTCTTACCTTGCTTCCATCCTCATTTATCTTAAAACCAACCCTGGTTGGCTCGTTTATAGAAGTATCAAACAACATTAGGTTTGAAAGATGAATAGCAGCTTCTTGCTCGACAATTCCGCCAGTTGGGCTTTTTTGTGTAGGTTTTGTATGTTTTTTTACGATGTTTAGTTTTTCAACAATGGCCCTGTTATCTTTTGCGATTATCTTTAATATCTTACCAGTCTTGCCTTTTTCCTTACCAGAGGTAACGAAAACAGTATCCCCAGCCTTGATATTTAGTTTGTTTTTTCTATTCACAGTACTTAAACTCAACTTAAATAACCTCCGGGGCTAACGAAATAATTTTCATAAAACCCTTAAGTCTTAGCTCACGTGCTATAGGGCCAAATACCCTTGTTCCAACAGGTTCATTGTCTTTATTAATAATCACAGCTGCATTGTTATCAAACCTTACATAAGAACCATCAATTCTTCTTTGTTCTTTTCTCACTCTCACAATTACAGCTTTGTGTATAGTTCCCTTACTCACTTTTGCACTGGGAATAGCTTCTTTTACAGATACTACAATTACATCTCCCAGCCTTGCATACTTTCTTCCTGAGCCTCCAAGGACTTTTATACAAAAAAGTTTTTTAGCGCCTGTATTATCCGCAGATTCAAGATATGTGCTTGATTGTATCACTTTTACATAGTCTCCCTTTATTCAGCTACCGTTGGCGTTGGAACTTTGTTTTGTTCAATTATTTTGCTGACTCTCCACCTTTTTGTCTTACTATAGGGTTTTGATTCAACTATCATTACTTTATCACCGAGGTTACATGCATTTTGTACATCATGTGCTTTAAACCTTTTATTTCTTTTTATTGGTTTACCATAAACCGGGTGATTAGTAATTTGGATAATATCCACAACAACTGTTTTATCCATTTTATTACTTACAACTAAACCAATTTTGGACCTTAATTTTGTCCTTTCCATTATTATTAACTCCTACTACCTAAATCTCTTTCTCTTTTTATTGTGTTAATTCTTGAAATATCCTTTTTAAGCTCTTTAATTCTTGAATAATTGGAGTTTTGCTGCGTGGCAACCTGTATTCTGATATTAAAAAGTTCTTCTTTTGTGTCCCGCTCTTTTTTAGCAAGTTCTTCTTCAGTCAGATCTCTTATCTCGTGAGCCTTTGCCATTATACCAAATCTCCATAATCACGTGTAATAATTCTTGTTTTAACCGGGAGCTTATACTCTGCGAGCCTGAAAGCTGATCTTGCAAGCTCTTCAGATACACCACCTATTTCATAAAGGATTTGCCCTTTTTTTATCCGGGCAACATAACCAGCAACATCACCCTTTCCTTTTCCCATCCTTGTCTCAGCAGGCTTTTTTGTTATAGGTTTATCAGGGAAAACCCTTATCCAAAGTTGTGCCCCTCTTTTCACATGCCTTGTAATAGCAATACGAGCGGCTTCTATCTGACGGGAAGTAAGCGTTCCGCTTTCAAGGGTTTGTATTGCAAGTTCACCAAAAGCAAATGTAGTGCCCCTTGTTGCTTTTCCCCTGTTTCTTCCTTTAAACATCTTTCTGTATTTAGTTTTTTTTGGCTGAAGCATATAAAAATCCTTTTAATTTACAGTCTTAGTTTTTCTCTCAATTATCTCGCCTTTAAAAATCCAAACTTTAACACCGATAATACCAAAAGTTGTAGCAGATTCTGCTACTCCATAATCAAGATCTGCCCTTAAAGTGCCAAGTGGGACCCTTCCCTCTCTATACCATTCTCTTCTCGCAATCTCTGTTCCGCCTAATCTTCCTGCTACCATTACCTTTATTCCAAGTGCCCCCGCTCTTAATGCAGAGGAAATCACTCTTTTCATTGCCCTTCTGTAAGCAACCCTTCTTTGAAGCTGAACTGCAACATTTTCGGCAACAAGCTGTGCATCAACCTCAGGTCTTTTTACCTCACGAATGTCGAGAAAAATTTCTTTGCCTGTCAATTTTGTCAGCTCTTTTCTGAGTTGATCAATTTCCTGACCTTTTCTTCCAATTATAATTCCGGGCCTTGCAGCATAAATTATTACTCTTACCTTTTCAGAAGCTGCCCTTTCTAGTTCAATGCTGGAAATTGCAGCCATATAAAATTTCTTTTTGATTAAGGTTCTAAGCTTGAGATCTTCATGAAGAAGAGTCGTATATTTGCCCTTTTCAGCAAACCATTTCGAATCCCATGACCTAGTTATTCCTAATCTTAATCCTATAGGGTTAACCTTTTGTCCCAATTTATAGCCCCCTTTCTTCGAGTACAATAGTTACATGACTCATTTTTCTTTTCCTTGAAAAAGCCCTTCCCATCGCCCTTGCCCTAAATCTTTTTAAAACCGGGCCCTGTGATGCATAAGCCTCTTTCACGTATAGGGTTTCTGTATCTGAATGCCCTTTTTCAGAAGCATTAGCTACAGCAGATTTTAAGATTTTTGCAATTATTGGCGAGGCCTTTTTTCTCATTGCAAAAAGTATTGAGAAAGCTTCCTCGACATTTCTTCCCCTTATTAAATCCAAGACTATGCTTGTTTTCTTGGGAGAAACTCTCATATATTTAAGTACTGCTTTAGAAACCATTTTTAGAATCCTTTTAAATCTTTATCTTCTTTTTGCCTTTCTATCTGCAACATGGCCATGAAATGTTCGCGTGGGAGAAAACTCTCCAAGTTTATGCCCAACCATATGCTCTGAAACATAAACGGGAATAAATCTCTTTCCGTTGTATACTGCGAAAGTCATTCCAATCATTTCCGGAATAATCATTGAAGCCCTTGACCAGGTCTTAATTATCTTACTGCTTCCAGTCTCTTTGGCAGAATCAACTTTTTTTAATAACTTTTCATGGACATATAGTCCTTTTTTACTTGATCTTGGCATTTATTTTCCTCTAATCCATTCCGTAACCAATTCTTCTTGGTCTCACAATATATTTGTCTGTTCTTTTATTCTTTCTTGTCTTATAACCAATTGTAATCCAGCCCCAGGGTGAAACAGGATGAGGGCTTCCTTTTGTTGCTTTACCTTCACCACCACCATGAGGATGATCTACAGGGTTCATTGCAACGCCTCTTACAACTGGCCTTTTACCTTTATGTCTGCTCCTTCCAGCTTTACCTACAACTGCAAGTTCATGCTCAGAATTACCAATCCTTCCAATAGTGGCCATACACTTTTTATGTATAAGCCTTATTTCGCCTGAAGACATTTTAATCTGAGCATAACTACCTTCCCTGGCTGTAATCTGCGCATAACCACCTGCGCTACGAATTAGTTTTGCACCGGCCGAAGGCTTAAGCTCTATATTATGCACTATAGTACCAACAGGAATATTCTCTATAGGAAGTGCATTTCCAGGGGAAACCTCAGAATTTGGTCCAGAAAACAGCTCATCTCCCACATTTACCCCATTCGGTGCAAGTATATACCTTTTCTCACCATCAGCATAATTCAAAAGCGCTATTCTTGCTGTGCGATATGGATCATATTCAATTGAGACAACTTTTGCAGGAATATCAAACTTATCCCTTTTAAAATCAATTACCCTGTAAAGTTTTTTATGGCCACCACCCCTGTTATAGCTTGTAATTCGTCCTTCTGAGTTTCTTCCCGATTTTTTGTTTAATGAACGAAGAAGTGCTTTATTTGGCTTTTTCTTCGTTATTTCACTAAAATCAGGACCGGATCTGAACCTTGTGCCTGGAGATGTTGGATTGTATTTTTTAATTCCCATATTTACCTAACCTTTCTATACACCTTCAAATAAATCAATATTACCTTCTTTCAATTTCACATAAGCTTTTTTAACAGCAGACTTTTTACCAACTGAGCGTCCATATTTTTTGACTGGTTTGCCTCTTGTAATTAAAGTTCTCACTTTATCCACTTTAACGCCAAATATTTTCTCAATTGAGTCCTGTATCTGTTTTTTATTTGCACTTCTTATAACAGAAAATACATACCAGTCTTTTTCTCTTATATCCGTGGTCTTCTCAGTTACAAGTGGGAGTTTAATTATTGATCTTGGATCCTTCATGCGAGGGCCTCCTCAATCTTTTCAACAGATTTTTTAAGAATTACAACATTACTAAACTTTAATATATCGTAAACATTGAGCCCTTCATCTTTAAGGACTTTAACCCCTTTTACGTTTCTTGCTGATTTTGATAGATTTTCATTTCCTGAATCAACAACTAAAAGTGCTTTTGGTAAATCAAATTTTTTCATGAACTCAGATACTTGCTTTGTTTTTATCTCAGGCAGTTCAAAATCTTTTAAAACAAATATTGAACCTTCACTAAATTTTTTGGATAGTGCAGATTTAAGTGCACTTTTTCTAACTTTTTTTGGAATAGAATATGACCAATCTTTGGGTTTAGGGCCAAAAACTACACCACCTTTTCTCCAAATAGGAGATTTTCTTGTACCTGCCCTTGCGCGGCCCATTCCCTTTTGTTTCCAAGGTTTTGCGTTACTTCCCCTCACTTCCCCTCTGGTTTTTGTGGAGGAAGTACCCGCGCGTTTTGACGCAAGCTGCCAGTTAGTAACACTGTGAAGTAAATGCTCTTTTACAGGTGCTTCAAAAACATCTGAGTTTAACTCTATATCTTCAACCTTCTTTTTATCTAAATCATATACTGTAGCTTTAGGCATTACACACCTCCTTTACTGGTGTGTTTAAGATAAACTGTGCCACCAACCGGACCTGGTATTGATCCCTGGACAAAGAGAAGATTATTTTCAGCATCTACATTCACAACTTTTAGGCCCTGTATAGTTACATTTTTACCACCCATTCTTCCGGGCATTTTTATCCCTTTCCAGACTCTTGCAGGTGAAGACGCCTGTCCTATAGATCCAGGTCTTCTATGCGCCATACCACCATGTGACATTGGCTGGCGAGCAAATCCATATCTTTTAATTGTTCCAGCAAAACCTTTACCTTTGCCGGTGCCAGTTATATCCAGAAAATCACCTAATTTAAAAATATCGGCTTTTACTATATCTCCAATCTGAAGATCATCTTTATCAGCACGAAATTCTTTTAGGGTTTTTTGAGGTTTAACTTTTGCTTTTTTAAAATGCCCCGAGAGCGGTTTTGACACTCTTTGAGCTTTAGCCTCTTCAAAACCCAGCTGAACAGCTTCATAACCGTCTTTTTCTTCTGATTTTTTTGAAACGACAACGCAAGGACCAGCCTCTACAACAGTTGTTACGACCATTTCAAACTCGTCGTCAAAAATCTCAGTCATACCTAATTTTTTTCCAATCAAACCCTGAATCATAATTTTAAGAACCCGTTAATTTAATTTCTACTTCCACTCCTGAAGCTAAATCAAGCTTCATAAGTTCATCAATTGTCTGTTGCGTTGGCTCAAGAATATCAACTAGCCTTTTATGAGTCCTTACCTCAAAATGCTCTCTTGAGTTTTTATTCACATGAGGTGATCTCAAAACGCAGTACCTGCTTATTCTTGTTGGCAAAGGTACAGGGCCCGCAATCCTGGCCCCCGTTCTCTTTGCGGTATCAACAATCTCAACTGTAGATCTGTCTAAAAGCCTATAGTCAAAAGATTTTAATTTTATTCTAATTTTAGAAGCTTTGCTCATTTATTTATATCCTATTCAACAATACTGGTAACAACACCTGCGCCTACTGTCCTGCCACCTTCTCTTATTGCAAACCGAAGTTGCTCTTCCATTGCCACTGGTGCTATTAACTCAACTTCCATGTTGATGTTATCTCCTGGCAT
>JAJCZR010000020.1 GCA_029262295.1 Deltaproteobacteria bacterium
TGCCCGGCATGTGGGCCGATGCTTGTTGTAAATAATGATAAAAAAGATGGAGACACCATTACCTGCCATGCCTGCAGCGGAGCATTCAAGCTTCATTCAGATGAAAACTTTTTTGAAATTGAACTTTTGAATGACGAAGAAATTTCTTATAAACCCGAAGTTGATTATATTCAGCTTGATAGATTTATTGATAATTCAGTAGAACTTTCGGGGTAATGTTTGCAAAGAAAATAAATACCTTTAGTTACTACCAATACCTGGAGGTAACCAAAAGGGATTAGTATTTTGTTCATTCTGATTATCTTTTTCTTTATTTTTATTTCGTTTTTTTGATTTTAGGGGTTTTGGCACCCATTTTCTTAAATTTTGTCCAATATTTCTGTAATAATCTAGCACTGCCTTATTAGTTAATTCTACGAATGCTTTTGAAGAACTAAACTTTCCTGCAAGATCAATAATTTGAACAACATCTAAGGTTCTTGGCAAATCTTTGATTCCTTCTGGAACTAAGACTAAAGGATCTTCAAATGCAGAGGCCAGTTTTTTCATCTCACAAATTCCTCTCGGCCAATTTGCTCGAATTTCAATATTTTTATCAGTTAAATCTTTTAACTGCCTAGTAATCCAGTTTATAGAAGATTGAGGATAAGTTCTGTCTTTTGGAGCCTCTAAAGACATTTCTATAATAATAGTTCGCCTATTAAAATCAGCTATCACATGTAGTTTTGATGCTGCATTAGGAATATCAAACTCTACATCTAGATAATTCTTATCAATAATATCAACTAAATTTGCTTGATAATTAACTCTATAATCCTTAGACCTAGATCTCGATATATATTCATTTACTGGTTGGCCAACTTCTTCGCTTAAATTTATTGACAAAAATTTTGAAAATTGTTGCCAACTAGATATAGCATCTTCAACATTTACGTCATTTTTTTTGAGTTTAATACCTTTATTAATCCCTAAGCTAACCTCTCTCCAGCCTCGGCCCATTTGAGAAAAGGAGGTAACTCCTGATTTTGGATCTTTTAAAAACTGTATGAATTCTGTAAGAATTATTGCTTGTTCAGGATCACTAACTACTTTATTAGTCAAAAGTAAATTAGCTTTAGTTTCCAAAGATAACCATGAAAAGTGAAATAAATCCGTCGATTTTAGCTTTTTATTAGAAACCTCAACAGGATTATGAGAAGGTATTGTTGCATATTGATTTGATATAGTAATTAGTGCATTAACGTTATTGATTT
Source organism: Deltaproteobacteria bacterium (assembly GCA_029262295.1). Lineage (GTDB taxonomy): Bacteria > Desulfobacterota_D > UBA1144 > Nemesobacterales > Nemesobacteraceae > JAJCZR01. Next base: position 1,254 of record JAJCZR010000020.1, read on the forward strand.
TTGCAATATCTAAATATTCTTCAATTTGTTCTTGAGTTAGACAATTATTACCCACTTTAGATTCTACAATTGCAGTCCAAACTTTGTTTCTGGACTTTACAAAAATAAGTCCATCAGGGCGACTTTTCTTATTCGGATTTGCTCTCTTCTTGAAAACAATCTCTGTATAACAATTGATTTCTGCACTTTTAGATATTGAAGCTCCGGCCTCCTGCAAAACCTCCTTTGCAAAATCTGGTACAATCCTAAAACATGCTAAAAGTATTGATGTAACTTTTTGTTCAGAATCCGAGTAACTGGGAATCAAGCGAGCAGGCCTTGGACGTGTTTCAATTTGATCTTTCATAAGTTTTACCTCAATTTTTATTTTATTTGCATAATTCAGGCAGTAAAACAGAATACGAGAAATTTTCTAAATATAAAATTATAGTGCTTAATCAAGTCATTTTGCAATTTAAGTTATACAAAAAAGTTGGGAAGGACTAATTACAAACAATAATTTATCTCAAAACTTCCCCTGGCTTTAAAGCCAAATGTTGAAGTCCACCCAGGTCATGGGTCATATTTTCAAGTTCATCAGGAGTGCCTGTAAGCATTGGGAAAGTGCCGTAGTGCATAGGAATTACATATTTAGGAAGTAGCATTCTACAGGCAAAAGAAGCTTCAAGAGGCGACATTGTAAAGACATCTCCAATTGGAAGCATTACAAGCTCCGGCCTGTAAATTTCTTTTATTAATTTCATATCCCCAAAAAGATTAGTGTCACCTGCGTGGTAAATAGTGAATCTGTTTTCAAACCTGATTATATATCCACCAGGCTCACCTGCATAAGTTAGTTTTCCATCGTCATTTTCAATGCTGCTGCTATGTTGGGCGTGGGTCATTGTGAATTCAATACCATCGACAGTCTGAGTGCCTCCTTTATTTATTGGAAGACAGTTTTCAACACCTTTATCATTGAGCCATTTATAAATTTCAAATGTAGATATAACGACAGGGTTAAATTTCTTAGCGATTTCAAGAAGGTCACCAATATGATCTGAATGCCCATGAGTAACTGCAATAATATCAACTTCATCCAAATCCTTTAACTCTTCAGGACACATCGGGTTTCCCATCACCCAGGGGTCGATTAGCACTTTTTTTCCACCCGCAGATTTAATGCCAAAAGTTGAGTGCCCAAAATAAGTTATCTCAATTCCGTTATTGAGTATTTGCAATTTTAAATCTCCATTGATATAAATTCTATCCTTTAATTTTGCTGATTATCTCCTGAATTATAAACCCTGAAATATCATCCGGATGAATGTTATCTTTTAGGTCAGCATCATTATTAGTTGATGAACTTTCTTCAAGAATTTTATTAGAAACAAGCTCTTTTATATTATCATTTAAAAATTCACTTTTAACCCATCTGTCAAGCGCATAATGAATGCCCATAGGATCAGCATTTTTAATCATTAATATTTCGCTATCTTTAAGATCACCAACTATATGATCAATCAATTCTTTAAAACTTTGAAACTGATATTTTTCCGCCATAAGAAAAATATATCATCTAAAACTCAATTTAAACTGAAGGGTTTTTATAAACCCATTCGTAAGACATAACTGAGTGACGGCCAAAAACTCAAAAGAAATAATACTTAGGAGGTATTAAAATGAAAAAGAAATTATTCACATTACCAGTTTTAGCTTTAGCAATTATGTTTTCTTCAACACTATTTACGGCCAATGCAAATGCCGACCATAATGTTAAGAGGCAACAGAATCATAGTAATTATAGTAGTCATGCAAGATCAAACAGAGGAAATAAGTATGGTCATTACAATAAGAACAAACATTATAGGAAGTCATATAAACAAAAACGTTATAACCATGACAGATATGGATATAAACATGGAAACAGACATTACCAACAAAGAAATCATCACAATTACAAGAAAAATGACTCAAAATTTTTCTTCAGTCTTGTTCTACCTATAACTCATCTTTTTAATGACTATGAAAGGCATTATGACGGTTACTAGTAATTGAAACTATTAAATTAGGTGAAAAAAAAGACCGGAGCAGCAGTTACTCCGGTTTTTTTATTTTTATATCGGCTTATAACGAAATTGTTAAAAAATAAATATATTTGACATATAAGACGACTGGTCGTATTATATTAGTTATGCCAAGAACAAAGCAAAATAACGAAACAAGACATAAACTTCTGGATGCCGGGTTATCAGCTTTTATCAAGAAAGGATACAACGGCACGGGAATTCAGGAAATAGTCAATAACGCTGGATTACCTAAAGGATCTTTTTATAACTACTTTAAAAGTAAGGAAGGCTTTGTGGCAGAAGTAATTGAACACTACACCGATGGTTTTAATGGCTTTTTGGAGTCTAAAATCGTTGAGGGTGAAAAGAACGCTTTTCTTGCAATCGAAACGATGTTTGATGACCTAATTAAAAAATATGAAGGTAAAGAGTGTAAGAAAGGATGCTTAGTGGGTAATTTTGCTGCAGAATTAAGTGATAATAGTGAATTAAGTAGAAAGTCTATGGTTAATTCCTTTAATAACTGGAGAGATCTTCTTAAAATATTAATTCTTAGAGGTCAGCAACAAAAAACTGTTAGAGATGACATCGAAGCTAAAGACATTTCTGATTTTCTTCTAAATTCTATCGAAGGGTCACTATTAAGAATGAAAATTGAAAAGAATTCTAATCCGTTAATTCAGTTAAAAGATTTATTTCTAAAATTTTTGAGTCCAAATTAAAAAATTTTAATCCAAAATAAGATGACTGGTCGTATTAATAAGTAGGTACATGTAAAAAGAAACAATTTATTGAGAAAATTAATCATAAAAACTAAACAAAGGAGATTTAAATATGAAGACATTACTAACTTTAACAGCATTAGCAGTAGGACTTAGCTTTTCATCAATTTCTTTCGCAGGAGAAAATGTAGACACTTTTGGTGTTGATCTTCCCCAAGAAAATGAAAATGCAAATTACCAACTTGAAGACAATGATCTTTATCTAAACAGAGATGCATCCTATAATGCTTTTGGTGTGCAGCTTCCCCTAGATAAAAGAAACAACGATAACACCAATAAATACTACAATTCAGTGGAATCACAAGATTCAATCGTAATTTTCGGTGTTAAATTACCAAAAAATACTGGCTAGCAGATTAAATAAATAATATAAAAAGGCGGGAGCATAATAGCTCACGCCTTTTTTTTATTCTTAAAAGTTTGGCAATTCTTAAGTAGCAACTTATTGAAAATATTTGCTGCATTCAGTTTGAAGGTATTTCTCTCCTTCATACGTATAACATTTAAATTGCTCTTCATTTTTAAATGAACTCCTGGTTTGAATGTATACTAAAGAGAAAACGCCATCATAAGATATGTCCAGCCTCAATGAAAACTCTCAAAGCAAACATAGAATATCATCTTGGGTTTCAAATGCGTTAAAGGTTGAACCTCACGAAATAAAACCCTTGATTTGGTCTTTTATTTATTATTTCAGCCTTCTTTGCGGCTATTATATTCTGCGCCCGGTCAGAGATGAAATGGGTATAAAGGGCGGGGTTGAAAACCTGCAATGGCTCTTTACCGGTACTTTTGTTGTAATGCTTCTGGCAGTGCCGGTTTTTGGCTGGGCTGTAAAAAGTTATTCTCGAAGCAAACTTGTACCCAGGGTCTATTATTTCTTTATTGCCAACCTGGTAATTTTCTTCCTTCTTTTTAAAAGTAATGTTTCTGAAGCATGGGTTGCAAGGGCATTTTTTATCTGGGTGAGTGTTTTCAACCTTTTTGTTGTCTCCGTTTTTTGGAGCTTAATGTCTGACCTTTTTACCAACCAACAAGCCAAAAGGATGTTTGGAGTAATAGCTGCGGGCGGAAGCGCGGGCGCAATTGCAGGTCCGGCTCTTACTGCAGGGCTAAGCAATATACTTGGCCCGATAAACTTGCTGCCAATTTCAATTGGTTTTTTAATACTGGCAGTAGTTTGTGTTCATGCACTTGTTGGAATAAATAAAAAAGATGTTTCAGAAAATAGTGAAACAGATGATCTAAGCAGATCCCCTGATGATAAAGAAATCAGAGGAGGGATATTAGCCGGAGCCACACGCGTTGCAAAATCGCCATATCTACTTGGAATTAGTCTTTTTATTATACTTTACACAACACTATCTACTTTCCTGTATTTCGAGCAGGCCCATATTATTGAAGATTCGATAAGCGACTCGGCAAGCCGTACCGCATTTTTTGCCGTGATTGATCTGGTTGTTAATATAATTACTGTTTTTGCTCAGCTTTTTATTACATCTCGCATTATAAAACGTTTTGGAATTTCTATAGTTTTATTATCAATACCAGTTCTTATGGTTGTTGGTTTTACAACACTCGGACTATATCCAATACTGGCAATTGTCGTAGTTTTTCAGGTTATACGCCGCGCAGGCAACTATGCAATTACAAGACCTTCGAGGGAAGTGCTTTATACAGTTGTGCCGAATGAAGATAAATATAAATCAAAGAACTTCATTGATACTGTAGTTTATAGAGGCGGGGATGCTGCAAGCGGCTGGGCCTTTGCGGGGCTAACTGGTCTTGGGCTTAGCCTTGCAACAATATCATTTATTGCAGTGCCTATTGCAGGGATATGGGCGATTACAGGGTATTTGCTTGGCAAGAAGCAGAAAAGTCTTGGGGAACTCGAAGAAAATATTTCAACAGAATCTACAAAAGATGAGACCTGATCAATAAAAAAAATTTAGGAGGAATTTATAAAAATGGACAAAGAAAAAAACTTATTTAAAACAACAAAAATTACCAGACGCGATTTGCTAAAATCCCTGATGGCAATGGGTGTTATATCTTTCACTGGATTTGATCTGGCATGGGCATCTAATAAAGAATCAATTATTAAAAGGAAGATACCTAGCACAGGTGAACTAATATCTGCTGTGGGGCTTGGAACATCCGATGAGTTTGAGTCGGGTGAAGTCGAAAGCCTTGATCCATTACGTGAAGTCCTTAGACTTTTTGTTGCAATGGGAGGTGAAGTCATTGACACTGCACCTATCTACGGTGATGCCGAAACAATAATCGGAAAACTTATTAAGGAGCTTGAAATTGCTGAGAAACTTTTCGTGGCAACAAAGGTGAGGACTAAAGGTAAGAACACCGGACTAAAAAGTATGCAAAATTCAGAAAAACTACTTGGTGTAAAGCCACTTGATCTCATAGAGGTACACAGCCTTGTAGATGCGAAAACACAGCTTAAAAATCTTCGCCAGTGGAAAAAAGAAGGCAAGGTGCGCTACATAGGGATTACTCATCACCACACTTCAGCTCATAAAGAAATAATAGAGCTTATGAAGAATGAGAAGCCCGATTTTGTGCAGGTAAATTATTCTGTCACAGAGCCTGAAGCTGAGAACAAACTTCTTCCACTTGCAGCTGAAAAGAAAATAGCCGTAATGGTGAACAGACCTTTTATGAATGGAGAACTATTCAGAATTACAAAAAGCAAACCACTTCCGAAATGGGCAAGCAAGTTTGATTGTAATAGCTGGGCGCAGTTCTCACTAAAATATATTCTTTCCAATCCTGCAGTAACCTGTGTTATCCCCGCAACAAGTGATCCAAAACACCTTGTTGATAATATGGGCGCAGGTATGGGAAGATTGCCGGATGAAAAGACACGGAAACTTATGAAAGAATATATGAAAGCTTTATAAAAAGGAGGTGGAATATGAGCAAGAAAAAAACTTCAGACAAAATAACAAACCAATTTATAATTACCAGGCGTGATTTACTAAAATCCATGATGGCAATGGGCCTGATCTCTTTCACTGGATTTGATATGGCATGGGCAGCTAAAGATCAATCTATTCTTAAACGCAAGATCCCAAGTACAGGCGAACTAATCCCTGCTATGGGCCTGGGTTCATCAGATTCGTTTGAGACTGGTATAGGCGAAGATAAGAAGCCTCTTCTGGAAGTTTTGCGCCTGTTTTTTGAAATGGGAGGAAGAGTAATCGACACATCACCCACTTATGGAAATGCAGAAACTGTAATAGGGGAACTGGGTTCTAATCTTAATTTGCTCGACAGTTTGTTTATGGCAACTAAAGTTCATCAACGTGGCAAAGAAGCCGGAATTAATGAGATGGAGCAATCCGAAAAACTTCTAAAAACAGTGCCACTAGACCTTATTCAGGTACACAATCTTATTGATGTTCAAACTCAGCTGACCACTCTGAGAAAATGGAAAGAAGAAGGTAGAGTTCGCTATATTGGAATTACTCATTATCTGACATCTGCTTTCAATGAGTTAGAAAGCTTAATGGAAAATGAAAAAATAGATTTTGTTCAGTTTAACTATTCAATTATGACTACTGATGCCGAGAAGAGACTTCTACCACTTGCTGCAGACAAAGGAATTGCAGTCATAGTTAATAGGACCTTTGAAGATGGGAGACTCTTCAGAAAAACAAAAGGGAAAAAACTTCCCAAGTGGGTAAGTGAATTTGATTGTAGTAGCTGGGCACAGTTTTCATTAAAGTACGTGCTTTCACATCCTTCTGTTACATGCGCAATCCCGGCCACAAGCAAGCCCAAACATTTAGTAGATAATATGGGCGCGGGTACCGGCAGATTGCCGAATAACAAAACCCGTATTAAGATGAGGCAATTTATGAAATCAATATAGCAATAGTAAAAACAGGTGAACTATTTAGTAGATCAATAATAAATCTATTCTTTCTTTTGCCTTTTCTGTTCAATTGCCCTTTTAGTGGAATCAAGTTCCATCTTGCGAAGCCTGATATTTGTAGGAGTTACCTCCACAAGCTCATCTTCTGCAATAAACTCAATACACTGATCCAGAGAAAGCGGCCGGGGTGGCCTTAAAACCACTGTTGCTTCTGATGTGGAACTTCTCATATTTGTAAGCTTTTTCTCTTTTATAATATTAATATTCAGATCACCGCTTCTGTTTCTCTCACCAACAACCATTCCTTCATAAACCTGAGTGCCAACATCAACAAAAAGCTCACCTCTATCAACCATTGAAAGGCAGGCAAACGTGTTAACCTTGCCCATTCTGTCTGCAACAAGTGCTCCGCTTATCCTTTGAGGTATAGGACCATACCAGGGCTCGTAGCCTTCAAAGAGTGTATTCATTACCCCTGCGCCTTTGGTATCAATCTGAAACTGGCTTCTAAAACCGATAAGTCCCCTTGAAGTAATTAAAAATTCAATATCAACCCTGCCTTTCCCACTATTAACAAGATTGACCATTTTTCCTTTTCTGGAAGCAACTTTTTCAGTAATAACACCCACAAACTCTTCTGGTACATCCACAAATATCCGCTCGACAGGTTCTGTAACTTTACCATCAACTTCTTTTGTTATTACCCTCGGTTTGGAAACCATAAACTCATAACCTTCACGTCTCATTGTCTCGATGAGCACTGCCATTTGAAGCTCTCCGCGTCCCGCTACTTCATAGGCATCAGCACGATCTGTTTCTTTTACACGAATTGCAACATTCCCGAGAGTCTCTTTTTCGAGCCTTTCCTTAATGTGCCTGGAAGTTAAAAATTTTCCTTCCTTTCCGGCAAATGGGCTGCTGTTTACATAAAAAAGCATAGAGATTGTAGGTTCATCGACTTTAATCCGTTCAAGTGGTTCTGGATTTTCGGCATTGGAAATTGTATCTCCAATATTAACATCATCCATACCTGCAATAGCAGCTATATCACCTGCTTCCACTTTTTCAACTGCGGTTTTTTGAAGTCCGCTTATTGTATAAAGAACTGATATTTTAAATTTAGTTATTTGATCTTCTTTTCCGCAAAGAGAGTAAGTTTTGTTTGATTCCAAAATGCCATTCATAAGCCTTCCAATTGCTATTCTTCCGACATAATTGTCATAATCAAGGTTTGTAATAAGAAATTGTGTTGTAGCTTCATCATCTGCATGAGGCCCTTCAATATGGGAGATAATCATTTCAAAAAGAGGCTCAAGGTTTTTTGAACTATCTTCAATCTCATTATGTGCAACACCCTCTTTTGCATTTGTATAAACTATTGGAAAATCAATCTGCTCGTCAGTCGCATCAAGATCAATAAAAAGATCGTAAACTTCATCTATAACTTCTTCAGCCCTTGCATCGTTCCTGTCTATTTTGTTTATTACAAGAATAATAGGGAGTTTTTTCTCAAGTGCCTTTTTAACTACAAACCTGGTCTGAGGCAGTGGGCCTTCACTTGCATCCACAAGCAGAAGTGCGCCATCCACCATATTAAGACTTCTCTCAACCTCACCACCAAAGTCGGCGTGACCGGGAGTATCCACTATATTTATTTTTATATCTTTATATAAAAGAGCGGTGTTTTTAGCCATAATGGTTATTCCACGTTCTTTCTCGAGATCCATGGAATCCATTACCCTTTCTTCCACCTGCTGATGCTCACTAAAAGTGCCACTTTGGGCAAGCATGGCATCCACCAAAGTTGTCTTTCCATGATCGACATGCGCTATGATTGCAATATTCCTTAAATTTTCTTTTTTCATAAACTTTTATATCTCCTGAAATTAAAAGAAGGCAAGATTATATACAAGATTAATGGCAATACTATTAATTATTAGTTAATGATTCAGGAAAAAGGGGTTAAAGTCAGTTACTTCACAAGATTTTCAATTATATTATCGACCTTATCAGAATTATCTTCAAATTCTTCTTTAAGATCAATCAGATAGTTGGTTGCAATCTGAAGCCGCTCGGCAAGCATAGCTGCAAGATGGTAGGTAATTTCTTTATGGTTTTTTAAAAACTCATTTGCATTCTCCATTGTAAAGAGTGTGGCATCATTGAGAGTTTTTACTGTGGCTGTATGTGGGATATCAAGTAAAACCGACATCTCACCAAATAGTGCACCAGGTTTTGAGACTGTCGTTATCTGCACATTTTTCTTTTTTACTTCTATATTCCCTTCTTTAAGAATATATACTATGCCAGCTCTATCCCCTTCCTCTAAAAGAACAGATCCAGCATCAAACTTCTTTTCCTTAAGATATTTACAAAAATTAAGTATTGAACACATATAAAAAATAGATTATCACTAAACCTATGCTTATTTCAACAGTTGTTTTGATAAATATAAATATTAATTAAACTTGAGTGATATTTGATTACTTGGAAGAAATGAAATATTATTTTCAACTCATAAAAATTAAGGAAGGTTTAAATACTTATGGAAACAGGAAGCATATTTGAATACAAGCTCGAGAGATTTAAAAATGAGTCAAATAGTTTTGTCAAAGAAAATTCAGACAAAATTGCATGTGTTATTTCATATTCAGTGGAATACAAGTTTCAGCCTTTTCTTTCAGGATACCAAAAATACTTCAACGAGAATGTAAACAAGATATATAAATCAATGGCATTTTCGGCAAACACCCCTGATTTACCCCACTTTCTTTGTTCCTACTTTGTGCTTTGTAATGATAAACAAAAAGAACATCCAGAAACAGTGAAAGAACACTGCGAAATCTATGTAAATAACTTTATCGACTTTAATAAGGATACTCTTAGCGGACTTTCAGCTCAGATTTATGATGCTTCCACTCATGAGAAGATAAATAATTATGAGCGTGGAAACATTGAAAGCCTTAAGGATATAGACTTTTTAGATATCTAGATTTAAGGTGATTTAAAGCCATCTTCAGCTAAAGCATCTTTATCAAAAGTTATTACAGTTTTGAATCCAGCATTTTCAGCAGATGTTTTAATAAGATAGTCAGAAAAATCAGCTTTCCCTTGTTTAAAAAGCTTTAGAGATCTAAAACACAATTCAAACTCTTCAATTTCAAAAACAGATAACGTAATCAAATTTTCAAGTGTTTTAATTCGATCATTTTTCGAAACTTTATAATTTCTTTTCAAAACCCAATTAAGTTCAACCAAAACAATAGTACTGATGAAGGCTGGAGCATCCGAAGTTAGACTTTCAATTAGATTCGTTGCCTTTTTACTTTGACTTAAATCATCCTGGATTATATATCTAACTAGCATATTTGTATCTAATGCTACCAAAATAAATTAACCTGCACTTTCTTCAATTGCTTTTTGCATGTCCTTAATTGTTACTTTCGGACCAGAGTAATTTAGAGAACCTTTTAAAATCTTAACATCTGAAGTTTTAAACCTCAGCGTATAAGTACCATCTTCATTTTCTTCAAATATTATTTTATCGCCGCTCTTTAAGTTAAGTGCATTTCGTATAGCTTTTGGCAAGGTAAGTTGCCCTTTACTGGTTAATGTGGTTTCCATGTTTGCTCCTTACATTATTTCAATATCTTACTATATGGTAAGGATTGCAATATATTTGTCAACAATTAAAATATCTTGGGTTTTTTTAACTTTGGTAGTCTTCTTTTTATTTCATTTGCTTCAGGCGGCAATTTATCCCAAATATTTCTATCAATAGCATCATCAAACTCTCTCCACATCTGATTTGTCATATTTCTTGGAGTTTGAGGAATACCATTTACCAGTCTTGAAAACTGACCGGCTTTCAAAATAATAGGTTTTGCTCCTGCTAGAGAACTTCTCAGGGCCACAACACCTTCTTTAACACTGAAAACTTCTTTTTCTGCATCAATATAAAGGATGGTTCCTTTCACACCTGCCACCGCATTGGCGGTTTTGAATTCCACTGTGGAAGTTTTGTCCTGATAAGTATTTATTGTTGCCCTCATCTTCCCTTTTAATATCTTGGTAACATTTTTTCGTTCAGAAGGATTAAAAACAAACTCATCAATCTCAAGGTAGGCATTTTCTCCAAGTGATATTTCGGTTTCATCAATAAACTTTATTGTTACAGCCGATTTATCAGCCACTTCAAATTTATCACCAATAAAAACATCATTTCCCAAACTGGCAGTAATCTTTTCTCCACTTCTTTCAATAGTGCAACTTCCCGTTAATTCCGTAATGTTTCCAACTGAGTTTTGGGAATAAGAAACTGTGGTTGTAAAAATTAAAAAAAGGATGGTTAATAAAAATCTGAACTCGGGTTTTTTTCTCATAATTGTTATATCAAACTATATAGTTAAAAACCTGGAAAACAACTTGTTTTTGACCAAAAAACCATTTTTTATCCATTTAAACACTAAATGTGCATTAACTTTCCCTAAACCATTCGTAATATCTAAAAAAAAACAATAAACTATATTTAACAAATTCATGAAGAAACAAGTTGAAAGGTTACAGACGGTTGGAGAAGAAATAGCAAACAGTGTCACTCATGGTTTGGGGCTTCTTCTCGCAATTGCAGGCACGGTAATTTTGATTATTAATGCATCAATGAATGGTGACACTGCGGATATTGTCGGAGTCAGCATATTTGGTGCAACAATGATAATCCTATACCTAACATCAACCCTCTATCACGCCCTGCCAAGAAGCCGGGCAAAAAAAGTATTTCGCCTCATGGATCATGGCGCAATATTTCTATTAATTGCAGGCACTTACACCCCTTTCACGCTTGGTGTATTAAGCGGGAAACTTGGCTGGACTCTTTTTGGACTAGAATGGGCACTGGCGCTTACAGGCGTGTTTCTTAAAACATTTAGTGGCCTAAAATATTCAAAACTGGAGAAAATCCTTTACCTTGCAATGGGATGGCTTGTTATTATAGCAACCAAACCACTTTACGAAGGAATAGGTATTACAGGCATTCTTTTGTTACTTGCAGGCGGGCTTTGTTACACTATTGGAATGCCATTTTATATTGCCAAACAAAGAAAATATACACATCTCGTCTGGCATTTCTTTGTACTTGCCGGCACTATCTGCCACTTCTTTGCTGTTATGTGGTACTCCACTTGAGTACATTCTATTAATGAGTGATTTATTAAAAGACAATAAATATTTTAGGAAAAAACTGTTGCAGCTTCGAGAAGAGCTTTCCGTCCGTTCTAAATCCAGCGATGAAGATACAAAAACTGTTGAGCTTGATCAGTCGCGGATGGGACGATTATCTCGAATGGATGCAATTCAGTCGCAGGCTATGGCTGTGGAGTTCAAAAGAAGAAGGGGTATACAACTTCAGAGAATTGAAGCTGCACTCAAAAGGATAGAAGGTGATAGTTTTGGATTATGCGTCAACTGTGAAGATGAAATAGATCCAAACCGATTAGAATTAGACCCCACAACTTTTTTATGTATTGAGTGTGCAGAAAACAGGGGTTAGCAAGATATAGGATTCATGATGCACGATTCAGATTAAATTAAACCATTTTAGGTGGCAGGATTCAGAGAAAAAAGGTAGTCAGAACCCTCAGGTTTCCATTAGGTATTAGTGGCTAGTAGGTAGTAATCTGTCATGCCCGTGCCGTCAGGCGAAGCATCTAATTTTTCCTTGTCATCCTCGAATGCTTCAATCGGGGATCTAATTATTAAAAACCAGATTCCTTCCACAATCATGAAGGAATGACAATCAAGCAATCTGTCATACCCGTGCCGTCAGGCGAAGTATCTAAAATAAAAAATTTTTTCCCTTCTCCTTTCCCAAACAAGAGAAGGAAGTTTTAGTATTAAAATTATTTCTTTTGCCCTTATTATAAAAAAGCCCGGCATTGCGCCAGGCTTAGGGTAGTAAATTATGAAATATAGTAAGTTTTATTTGTTAAGCACAATAAGTTTAAAAGCAGCTCCCAGGTCACCATCAAGATCATCCCTGCTCGCACCTTTATAAAGAGACTTACGATTGCCCCCTACTAAGGGAATACCAACATACACTGAAGAACTAAAGTTTAAAATACTTGCAGGTAATTTTACTTTGTTTGGATTAGCTTCCTTTTTGTAAGTGGGAATTTCATCAACCATAAAGTTTAATAATTCTTCTTTTATCTGTTCATTTTGATTAACAAAACTGATTTCTGATTCAGTATTATCTATTTTTGCAACTTCATGTCTGTGAGTATCGGCTGCTTCATCATGTTTAGAAATTTCAAGTTCGCTTTTTTTCATATCTTCCATATCTTCTTTAGTTATGCCCAATCCTTCTGCAAATACTAAAGAACCGGAAACCAGGCTGGTAATTAATATTGTGAAAATAAAAATTGAAAGTTTGTTAAAGTTTTGCATTTTTTTGGCTCCATTATATTGTCTATAGTATTATTAGAGAGAAGAAGCCAGGGATGGATTCAAAGAAATAAAAAACCGGCTCAGTTAATTTCTAAGCCGGTCCTGAACATTCTATTTAATATATGCAGCAAGGTGTGCAATAAATATTAATGCACCTGTGGAGCTCCGATAACCACTGCACCAGCTGGTGGATTGTATATTGAAGAATCAACAGCTTCTGTACTAAACTTAAGATCTTCAATCAATACAACTGCCCCATCACCCGGGTTCTCAGGGTTCCATCCCGGACGAAAAGTGAGTTTTGCAGGAACTAAAAGTCCATCGACAGTCTGCCATTCGTTAAATGACCAGGTGACTATCTCAACATCAGGAATCTCTGACACTGTGTTATTCAGAAGCGCAATATGGTTTGTTTCCTTATCAATAAACACTTCGTATTTGTCTTTTGATGTATATCCTGTGCCGGTTTTGTAGCCTATTTCCAGCTTCTTGTATTCTTTTCCGCCATAAGTTCCGGTTCCCGCATCTGTAATCACAACACCTTCATCACCAAATACAAACGGCATTCCCACATAGTAAAATGATCCCATTGAGAAAAAGCGTGGCGGCACTCCCACAGCCTCAAGATTTGGTTTTACCCAGTCTTCTGTACCATTAAAACCCAAAACAAATCCTTCGCTTTCAACTCTGCTGTATCTATTTTGCAGATCAATTGTGGCTGTATTTGGTTTTGCAACCTGAGGTGTAAGCGGAAAACCTTTCATAGTGTATGTAAGTTTTTTCTGCTGGTTCCATTTGTCGAGCCCACCATGTGCCTCAAAAGTCTTGGAAAGTAAATTTTCTTCATGCCCATCAGCAAATCCCACAGATGAAAATGAAAGTGTTAAAAGTAGTGCAAAAATAAATCCAAATAATCTAAACATAAAATATATCTCCTTAAATAAATTAGTTTTTGTTTTTAGATAAGGATATCAAAGTTTAGATTCAAAATGTCTTTATTTACCCACTGGAAGAGATGATAAATTCTTTATGGTTTATTTAAAAAGTTGGTAACGTAACATTGCCAGCATTATTGGCTACTCCTGCATCTTGTATTACGTTGCCAGTCGGGTTATTGTCGTTATCAACATTTGCCAGGTTCTCCAATGTTACTGTTGATCCGGCTGCTTCAAGTATCCGGTAAACAAATGGTGTATCACCCACAGCAGTGTTTGGCAGGCCGTCTCCCGCTACACCAGTGGTTGCGCCGCCGCCAAGATCAAGGTTAAGTGTAAGCCCTGTATCCCTTGTTCTTGCAAGAAAATGGTCAGCAGCAGTATTTGAATTCTTGTTAAAGGTGTTATTCTCAACTGTTGCATTAACTACAGCGGTTCCAGGATTTGGAACAGGAAGCTCTTCCACGTTAATAGTGACAACTCCACAATTGAGTCCACCGCAACCTAAGCCACCATTTTCCGTTACGGTTGTATTAGCTACAACATCGTTTCCGTTGATTTGAACATCCAGATTGGCGTTTGTTTGTGCATCTACAAAAATACCGGAGTTAGACGTATTATTTGTTCCAACAGGGTTAATTGTGCCGCCTGGTGATTCCCTTCCTATTGTGTTGTTTGAAATGCGGACATCCATATCAGGCTCATTTCCGCGGGCAGATATAAAAATTCCCCTTCGCCCTACATCATAAATAATGTTGTCGAATATCTCAGCATCAACACGACCGCCAGTGGATGTAGAAAGAGACAACACATCTATACCATTTTGAGTATCAATATCATGAATGGTATTTCCTGAAATTGATGCATCAAGTATGCCGGTGTTGGATTTCTGAACAATAATCTGCCCGGATAATGAAGCACCTCTACCAACATCAGTAAAAGTATTGTCAGTAATATTGACAATACCTGTAGTGGCCTGAATTACCTGCACACCCAGGTTGTTTTGCCCATTAATTGGATGGGAAGTTGTAAAAAGGTTATCTGTGACATTAATAGTAAAAGTACCGTTAGATCCCGCCGTGTCCCCGATATTTAAAGTAGCGGCAGTACCACGTGCACCCGTAATAGCTGAATTTGAAAGATTAAAAGTACCGCTTGAAGTGCCACGTGAAGAAAGCACAATTAGTGCATTACCATTAGTTGCGGCATCCCCGGGGGTCGGGTCTGCAAGATCAACAAAAATATTATCCGCAGTAAATGAAGTAAGATTGGTGTTGGTTTGTGTTACGCGTATACCATTGAAATTCGAAGTCCTGTCCAGCTGATCTACAATACTATTCTGATCAATCCTGTTAACACCTGTAATATTGAACGCTTCCCAGCCTGTTCCAATAGGGTTACGCAGAGTTACTGCTGATAAAACTATATTTCCACCACCCCTGCTTTCCACTGCGTGATCATTTGTAGTATTGGCAATATCAGCAGAATTTGCTGTATTGCCCACAGTGAGAATATCCATCTGCTGTAAAGTAATATTGGAGGCATTGCTTAGGAAAACACCGTCATCTGTAGTGTTCTGAATGGTTCCGCCAGTTGCATTTCTGACTAATTCATTCTCACCATCTAAAGCTCCATCCCCTGTCACAGTAAAGCTTCCGGTAGTATCAGTAAGGCTTATTCCATTTGTCCCACCATCTGTTGATACAGAAGTTAATGTTACATTCAGATCTACTGTTGCATTCCCGTCTATCACCACTGCCGGAACACCTGTTGTAGTTATTGAGCTGGTACCGAGATTTATTATATCAAAGTCTCCACTTACATTAGCTAAATGAATTCCTTCAAATGTTCCTGTGTTTGTTGCACTTAGATCATCAAGGCTAATCGCAAGGGTTCCGCCGTTATCTATCTCTATTCCTCCGCCTGTGCCCAGGATAAACATATTGCTGATTGTTACTGTGCCCGCACTTCCTCCATTATCCCTTATCCCTACAAATGATGGCCTGTTACCTATATTTAGCCCCCTGATCGTATTATTGCTTGCAAGGTCTATCCCATTTCCTGCTGATGGGCTTATGGTTGGTCTGGTATCTGCCGACCCCGCAAATGTCTGATAGGCTGCAATGCTGTTTGAATCTGCTGTAAAAAAGTTATCAAGCTGCACTCCATTTCCAAGGAGAGTTTGATTATTCTGTAGGTTTATTCCATCTGTTTCACTGTAACTTCCTGTGGCCAGAGATATAAAATCCCCGGTGCCGGGACCTGCTGAAGCATTAAAAGCTGCAATTGTCTGAAAAGGGTTATTAAAAGTTCCTATATTAGTTCCTGTTCCGTCTGTGTCTATAAACCACACAATATTGCTTACTGCCACTGTTGCATTTACCGGAGTGCATGCAGTTCCAGGAATCCCGTTATCACAGATATTAAATGTAAAATTGTCGTTAGCTCCAGTAAATCCCGCAGGCGGTTCATACGTAAAGGAGCCGCTGCTGCTTGTTACTACAATCTGTCCGCCCTGGGAGGTGGTTATGTTTGTCTCTAATATTGTAAATGGAAGCGGCGGTGTGCCTGTTCCATCCACATCTGTTACTGTCAGTCCTGTAAGTAAGTTACTTGCTATCTGTATGTTTCCTGTGGCTGTAAAACTAGGAGCTGCGCCTGTTACTGTCGGTGGATCATTAATTGGGTTTACTGTTATTGTAAAGTTTTGAGAAGGTGATGTATCAACCCCTCCGTTTGCAGTGCCGCCGTCATCCTGTAACTCTATTGTGATTGTTGCAGTGCCGTTTGCATTTGCAGCAGGAGTGTATGTTAATGGTCCCGCTGCACTTACTGCCGGCCCTGCTGAAAACAGTCCTGTATTTGTATTATTGGTGATATTAAATGTTAGA
>JAJCZR010000021.1 GCA_029262295.1 Deltaproteobacteria bacterium
TCTTTTTGTTCTTGTTCAAGTGATTGGATTTGTAGAGGGAGTTCTTCAAGTTCTTTATTTTCTTTATAAGAAAGGCCTTTCTTATTATTTTGTGATTTAGAGTTAGGTTCATCTTTTTTTGGTTTTTCTTTAACAACTTCCGGTACTTGAACCTCTTTTTGTTTTATCCAGTCGTCATAACCACCAAGATATTCATTTATCTTTCCCTCACCCTCAAGGGCAATAGTGGAAGTGACAATGTTATTGAGAAAAGAACGGTCGTGGCTGACAAGTAAAACAGTTCCCGCATAATCGGAAAGAAGTTCTTCGAGAAGTTCAAGGGTTTCAATATCAAGATCATTGGTTGGTTCGTCCATAACCAGAAGGTTTGAAGCTTTTGTAAAGAGCCTTGCAAGTAAAAGCCTGTTTCGCTCTCCACCTGATAAAACACCTACTTTGCTTCTTACTCTTTCAGGTTCGAAAAGAAAGTCTTGGAGATAGCCTATAATGTGTTTACTGTTTCCATTAACCGTAACAATATCATTACCGCCGCTCACATTTTCAATTACCGTTTTTTCTTCATCCAGTTTTTCACGGAGCTGGTCGTAATATATGATGTCTAAATTAGTTCCAAGCTCTACTCCCCCTTCATTTGGCACTAGTTTTCCTAAAAGTACATTCAAAAGAGTTGTCTTTCCAGATCCATTCGGGCCAATAACACCAATCTTATCCCCGCGCATAATCCTTGTGGAAAAATCTTTGAATAGATAACCGCCATCATATTTATGCCCAATATCCTCAGCTTTAATAACAAGCCGCCCTGATTTTTCTGATTCTCCTAAATTGATTTTCGCTTTTCCAATCCTGTTTAGCTGCTTTCTTTTTTCCTCACGCATTTTTAAAAGGGCTTTAACCCTTCCCTCATTACGAGTTCGTCTTGCACGAATACCTTTTCTAATCCACACTTCTTCCTGGGCAAGTTTTTTATCAAAAAGTGCTCGTCCCTTTTCTTCGGAATCAAGTTCTATTTGTTTTCTTTCCAGGAAGGTTTTATAGTCGCACTGCGAACTGAATAGATTCCCTCTATCAAGTTCGACTATCCTTGTTGCAAGTTTTTCCAAAAAAGTTCTGTCATGTGTTACAAAAAACAGACAACCTTTAAAGCCTAAAAGGAATTCTTCAAGCCAATTGATTGAGCTTATATCAAGATGGTTTGTTGGCTCATCAAGCATAAGCACATCAGGCTGCGAAACAATAGCTTTTGCAAGCAGCACTCTTCTTTTTTGCCCGCCAGACAAAGTTTTAAAATCACTTTCAGGATCAAGCTGCATATTGGTCAAGACCTGCTTCACCGTGTTATCAAGCTTCCATCCGTCTGTGCGATCAAGCTGCGATTGAATATTATCAAGTTGATTAAGGAGTGAAGGCGGTTGCTCTTTTTCGAGTTTTTTATTAATTTGATAATATTCGCTTATCAGCTTTGATTGTTCACCAAGACCTGAAAGCACAATATTAAAAACGCTCCCGCTTGTATCTTTTGGGATTTCCTGTGAGAGGTGGGCTACTTTGGCATTTTTTTGAAGTACAACTTTCCCTGAGTCAATTCCTATATCTTCGGAAATAACTTTCATTAGAGTTGTTTTTCCAACCCCGTTTCTTCCTATAAGGGCCACTCTTTCACCAGCTTCAAGTTGAAGGGTAATTTTGTCGAATATTATCTTGCCGCTAAAGGCAAGTGAGATTTCCTGAAGACTTACTAGTGCCATAAAGTTATTCGGCCTTTTCCCATGAGACTTTCATTACCAGGTAATGGCCGTTTATTAAGCGTGGGGTTGTTTCAAGTATTAGTTTATCATCTTCAAAACTAAAAAACCTCTCTTCAGTTCCACCTACCCAGTTGGGAACTGATGATGCGAGCACATCCAGTAATATTTTGTTTTCTTCTATTCTATATTTTGAACAGTAGGAAATATGTGTGTCGTAGGCTTTAACTTTTTCTTCCACTGGTGTTCTTAACCTGTCTTTTGACGAAAAATTACCACGATCAGCGAAAGTTATAGTTGTAAACATATGTTCATCTTCAGTAAAAGTGATATAACCAACCGGGTTTTCTCCAAATGGATGAAATATATCTTCATCTGTGTTTTTGCCGATGAACTCTATGAGCTTCCAAGTTCCCATCAGTTTTTTTTGCATCCGGTATTTTAACTGCAAAAAAACCTTGACAAAATTTAAATTGATATTAGTTTAAGATTAAATCATTTAATGTTAGATTAATATTATGGGCACTAAGTATAAAGGAACGAAAAAAGAAAAGGCTGCATTAAACGCATTTATAAACCTGATGCGTTGTGCAAACAGCCTTGGTTCAAGATTAAACACAAGTTATATAGAGCATGGACTTACAGGTAGCCAGTTTGGAGTGCTTGAAACACTTTTGCATCTTGGGCCACTTTGTCAAAAGGAGCTTGCAAAAAAACTTCTGGTAACCGGCGGAAATATGACAATGGTGATAGATAATCTGGGAAAAAGAGAATTAGTTGAAAGAGTAAGAAATAAAAATGACAGAAGGTTTTACAATATAAACCTTACAAAAAAAGGAAAAACTTTGATTCAAAAAATATTTCCCGGGCATGTAGAGGCGATCGTAAAAGAACTTGGAAGCCTGACACAATCTGAACAAATACAAGTGCGAGAAATATGCAGAAAACTCGGGAAACAATAGATTATGAGAGGTAATTAAAATGATGAATATAAGAAAGAATTTTGAAAGAGGGAAGGCCAATTTTGGCTGGTTAGACAGTCGTCATTCTTTTTCATTTGGGAATTACTATGATCCCGACCATATGGGCTTTGCAAAACTGCGTGTTATTAATGAAGATTGGGTAAAAGGCGGTCAGGGTTTTGAAGCTCACCCACATAAAGATATGGAAATAATTACTTATGTTTTGGAAGGAGCTTTGAAACATGAAGACAGCATAGGCAATAGTTCTATAATTAATAAAGATGATTTTCAGAAAATGAGTGCCGGAAGTGGTATAGTCCACAGCGAATATAATAATTCTGACTCTCGGCCTGTTCACATGTATCAGATTTGGATTCTGCCTGATAAAGCCGGTATTGAACCTGATTATCAGCAGCTAAGTCTTGATAAAGTGTCTATTTCAGGGGATTTAAAACTAATTGCTTCTGGCAATTCGTCTGGTAGTGATATCATTTTGATTAACCAGGATGTCGATATCTATATCGGTGTATTAG
Source organism: Deltaproteobacteria bacterium (assembly GCA_029262295.1). Taxonomy (GTDB): domain Bacteria; phylum Desulfobacterota_D; class UBA1144; order Nemesobacterales; family Nemesobacteraceae; genus JAJCZR01. The sequence continues at coordinate 3,238 of JAJCZR010000021.1, forward strand.
AAAATGAAAAGTCCATTAAATATAACAGTAAGCCTCGTAGGGATGCCTGGATTCAGGTTACAAAAGGCTCTGCCAAGATATCGGGCAGAATTCTCGATGAAGGTGATGGTGTGGCAGTTAAAGATGAAAATGAAATAAATATAGAAACTGATAGTTATGGTGAAATATTACTATTTGATATGGTTCACTAAATTAAAAGGAGAAAAAAATGGCAACAAAAGTGAGAATAAGTGATTACAGGGTAAATCAATATGAGGTAAGCAGGATATTTATAGACAGATGGTCTCCAAGGGCAATGTCAGGAGAAGAAATTGCAGATGAAGAACTTTTCTCTCTTTTTGAAGCAGCGAGATGGGCACCCTCTGCTTTTAACAACCAGCCCTGGCGTTTTGTTTATGCAAAAAGGGATTCTGAATACTGGGATCAGTTTTTCGGATTTTTGGCTGAAGGTAATCAGGCCTGGGCAGATAAAGCAGCAGCTTTAATAGTTGTAATCTCAAAAACCACTTTTGATTATAATGGAAAACCTTCTAAAACTCACACATTTGATACTGGTGCTGCATGGGAAAACCTTGCCCTTCAGGGATCTAAAAATGATCTCGTAATTCATGGTATGCAGGGATTTGACTATGATAAGGTCAAAGAAGAGCTGAGTCTGCCAGAAGAGTATAAAGTTGAAATGATGATAGCCGTTGGTAAGCCCGGAAATATAAAAGAACTTCCTGATAAACTTCAGGGGAATGAAGTGCCTTCGGGGAGAAAGACTATTAAGGAGATAGTTAGAGAAGGCGAGTTTGGGTTTTAAGGAATCTGCCTTATCTGTATTGCATCGATGTAGGTAACTGTTATTACATCTGACACAATAACAACTGTGTCGCCTGATTTGAAACCTTCTTCTTTTTTAAGGGTTTCAAGAGCATTTGCAACAGTTATTTCCGGGTTATCATCAAATTCAGTTAAATAACCGTACACACTTCTGTTCAATGCCAACTGATTTCTGACCCTTGGATCTTCTGTCAAAGCATAAGCAAAGGTTTTAATAGGCCTTCTGCTGGTTACATACTGAGCCATAACCCCCCTTTTTGTGATTACAACCAGACCTCTTGCATCAAGGGCTTCGGCAATACCAACAGCTGTGGCTGCCACGTGTTGTTTTTGTTCAGATTTAATGAGATTTTCACTAAAATTGAGCCCCAGGGTTTTTTCAGATTCTTTTGCAATTCTATCAAGATATTCAATGCAACGTACGGGATATTTGCCAACAGAAGTTTCCCCTGAGAGCATCACTGCATCAGCTTCTTCGTAAACTGCATTTGCCACGTCTGTCACTTCAGCCCTTGTGGGTATTGGGTTTTCAATCATTGATTCAAGCATATGAGTGGCAACAATAACTCTCTTTCCTTTTTCCTGGCATTTTCTCACTATCATTCTCTGCACGTTTGGAAGTTCTTCAATTCTTATCTCAATTCCAAGGTCACCACGTGCCACCATCACTCCATCAGAAACATCAATAATTTCATCAAGATTTTTGAGACCTTGTTGTTCTTCAATTTTGGAAATCACTTTTATCGTTTCCGAGCTTTCACCCAGAAGTTCCCTAAGCTGCATTATATCACTAGCTTCTCTTACAAAAGAAAGGGCTAAATAGTCGACTTCTTGTTTTACTGCAAACTCTATATCTTCTTTGTCCTTTTCAGTAATTGATGGAAGGTTAACCCTTATCCCCGGAAGGTTAACATGACGCTTACTTTTCAAAGTGCCACCATCAATAACTTTACATTCCATACTATCAGGGTTTTTCTTAATTACTTTAAGGTTAATTAGCCCATTATCGACAGTGATCATTCCTCCTTCTTCTACTGTGTCGATTAGATCCTGATAATTAATATTTATAATGTCTTCACCAATGTCCCCTGCACAAACATGCACTGTGATTATTTCTCCTTCATCAAGCTGAAAATCATTTTTAAGATCGCCTGTCCTTATTTCAGGCCCCTGTGTGTCAACAAGTATTGCAATTGGCCTTTTAAGGGTTTCGTTCACAGATTTAATGTTACTAATAACTTTCTCATGGCTTTCGTGAGTGCCGTGCGACATATTAAGGCGCGCAACATTCATCCCGGCAACAGCCATTTTATGTAGCATTTCTTTTGAGTTTGTTGATGGACCGATAGTGCAGATTATCTTTGTTCTTCGCAATTAATTCACCTTATTAAATTTGAAATTTTGTCTTAATACGTAGAGAATATTGTTCTTGCAGCAAAAATCAATTCTAAATGTTTAATAAAGTTAAATGTTTGTTATAATCATTTTCAAACCGATGAGAAAACCATTCATAATTTTATTTCTTTTTGTAGTCACTGCTTTGCTTTTGATTAATGGAAGCGATGTGCAAACAGGTAGTTATAACTTTGATTTTAGGTCCTGTTCTTTAAATTCAGATCCTCTTTTCTTTTCGCAATCAAATCAAATTCTTAAAAGCAATAATTCTTCTGAAGATATAAATCTATATTTATCAAAAGGTGAGTGCTTAATACAAACAAACTCAAAGAGTAAGAGTACTGATACTTTTTATTTATTAGATTTTCCTTTAGAAAAGTTTTACAAGTTCTTTAGTTCACAACCCCCTTTAACTTCATTTCGCGCCTCAACATCCAACAGAGCTCCTCCGGCATTTTGCTGATTTAGAAATTTTTTATCAGTAAAAATTAGCTGTAGCGGAGGAAATATATGCATTCTTACATAAAAGGGTTTTGTATAAATCCGGCTTCACTTTATGCAAAATTCATATCTTGTTTTGTATTTTTAATATTACTGTCGGCAGGCAATTTTTCATTTGCCGCTTTGCCGGAGGATCATGCACCTATTGGTGTAATGGGAGATCATACACATAAAGCCGGTGAGATTATGCTTTCATATAGATATATGTATATGAAAATGGATGGAAACAGAGACGGCACTAACAATTTATCAAGAGAAGAAGTTTTAGAAGATTTTCCTGTGACACCAGTTGATATGGATGTGCAGATGCACATGTTCGGGGCAATGTACGCCCCGACCGATTACATCACATTAATGTTCATGGTTCCTTACATAAAAAAATCAATGGATCATGTGACGAGGTCGGGAGCGCGTTTTGAAACCAATTCAGAAGGTTTTGGCGACATAAAATCCACAGGTCTTTTTAGGGTCTTTTATAAAAAGGATCACCAAATTCATCTAAACCTTGGAATGAGTTTTCCAACCGGTTCGATAGATGAAAGAGATGATACCCCGGCTGCTGATAATGTGATCCTGCCTTATCCCATGCAGCTTGGTTCTGGTACATTTGATCTAATTCTGGGAACTACGTATTTAGGTAAATCAGGTATTTTTTCCTGGGGCGGGCAGGTTCTAGGAACAATAAGGCTTGGAGAAAATGATCGTGATTACAGTTTAGGAAACAAAATTGAGGTGATCACCTGGGGAGCTTTAAGATTAAATGATTGGGTGAGCCTTTCTTCAAGACTGGACTGGACAGGTCTTCAGAATATTGATGGGGCTGATCCGGCTTTAAACCCTGATATGGTACCCACAGCCGACCCTGACCTGCGTTCAATAAAAAGGCTTGATGCACTTTTTGGGATTAACTTTATTAACCAGGCAGGGCCAAAACTTGTAAAAGGACACAGATTGGCAGTGGAAGTCGGATTTCCTTTATATCAAAAGCTTCGCGGCCCTCAGCTTGAAACTGACCTAATTGTGACAGCAGGTTGGCAGTATGCATTCTAAAATGCATCTTTTTATGGATTACTTCGTCTTTATTATTAAAATATAAACAAGGAGTAAAAACCATGAAAGAGATTATTAAAGTAGCAAAATGTGATTGCCCAGATTGTAAATGCGATGAAAGTTGTAGTTGTGAAGGTTGTGATTGTAAAAACGGAGTTTGCAAGTGCGATTGCAACTGTGGCAAGTAAATAAAGTATAAATTCTGCAAAAGTGGAAAATAATACCGAACAGATCTGGGATAGTTTTAGCCAAAGACTATCCCAATTTATAAATCTTCGTGTGGCAAATAAATCCGATGCCGAAGATATTTTGCAGGAAGTCTTTATCAAAATTCACAAAAACCTTAATAATCTGAAAGATAATCAGACGCTTTCGGGATGGGTTTTTACAATCACAAGAAATACCATTACAGATTATTATAGAAAAAAAACTACAAAAAAAGACGTAGAGTTTAATGATTATCTGGAATTGCCCGAGTTTCAAAAAAAAGATGAGTTAAAACAAATCAAATACTGTCTTAACTGCTTTAGAAACTATTTGCCCGAAAAATATAGGCAAGTAATTGAATTAAGTGAATTTCAGGGAATTAAACAAAAGGATATTGCAAAAAGGCTCGGCATTACCCTGTCAGCTGTAAAATCAAGGGTACGAAGAGCAAGAACTATGATAAAGCAGCACTTCACAGAATGCTGTAAATTTGAGTTTGATCATAAAGGTAACTTCATTAAAGGTAATCTTGCTGATATAAACTGTACTCTTTGTGACAACATATAAGAACTAAAAATCTTAAATTCCAAAACAAACCCATAAATATAAAGTAAAAACATTACAAAATTGTAATTTTTTGGTAATGTTGGCGCAACTCCCAACCTCTACAATTTTACTTATCAACAAAATGATTTTTGGAGGTAAGAAAAAATGAATAAGGTTATTAGGTATTTATCCAATCTGCTAGTTCTTATGCTTTTACCCTTTTTTATAATAGGTGGTTGTAATAATAACAATGGTGGTGGTAATGGTGAAGGTGTAAGTGAAAATGTTGGCTGTCCGGAAACAAATCTGGACATATCTGTATGCGACACCAGCGTCGGCGTATTCACTCTTGAAATTGATAACCCATTTTTCCCTTTGGTTGTGGGAAGCCAGGCTATTCTTGAAGGAGTGGATGATGAAGGTACAGAGGTAAGGATAGTAACCACTGTTTTAGATGAAACAGAAGAGGTTGCGGGCGTAACAACACGAGTTGTTGAAGAAGATGAGTTTGAAGACGGTGAGAGGGTTGAAACATCCAGAAATTTCTTCGCACAGGCTCCTGACGGAACTGTCTGCTATTTTGGTGAAGATGTAAATGATTTTGAAGATGGTGTGGTTGTTGATAATAGCGGTGAATGGAGAGCCGGCGAAGGCGGTGCTGCGCCCGGAATAATAATGCCCGCTAATCCACAAGTGGGAGATATATTTAGCCAGGAAGGAGCTCCGGGAATTGCTGAAGACCTGGCTGAAATAGTTGCTGAAGGTGAGACATTTGATGTTGAAGCTGGAACATTTTCAGACACATTGAGAACTGAGGACTGCAATCCTCTGGAAGATTCATCTGTAATAGATGAAAAAGTATATTTCAGTGGTATAGGGCTTGCCATTGATCAGGACGCAGAATTAGTTTCATTTGAATAAATTTTGTATCGGGGTGCTAGAAAAAAAGGTTGTATTTTAAAATTAGGTAGGCATCCCGATACTTTTCTTCTAATGTAGCTTATAATTTGGTTATAAATAATATAAATTTATAACCATGATAAGCTCTGGCCTCAAACTCTTTATTTTCTTAACAATAATGTTTCTGACAGCTCTAAATATGCCTTATTCATATGCTCAAAAGTCATCAAAATTGGAATTTGATCCTGATGACCCTCCTGAAACTACTATCAGGCTCGCCCCTTACCTTACCTTTGGTGGACAAATTGAAATTGAATTTGATCTGGAGCGAAACTTTGACCTTGATGGTGAGGATGATGAAGATGAGTATTTAGTTGAACCAGCATTAGGCCTGGCTTTTTCTTTTGATCCAACTGAAAAATTTCAGGCTTTTCTAGCATTTACAGTTTTTTGGGAATTCCTTTTTGAAAATAGTGACAAAACAGATGATATGATTGGTTTGGAGATAGAACAGGCTTATTTTCTTTTTAGAGATATCTTTGATTCCAGATTTTCTTTTCAGGTTGGAAGGCAGCGTTTTGAAGACGAAAGAGAGTGGTTATTTGATGAAGAACTTGATGCAGTAAGGATTTTTTACAACTTTCCGAATTTAACCACAGGATTATCGGTAAGCAGATTTAATCTTATTGATAGAGACCTTTTAAATTCAGATGAAGAAGATCAGATAAACAATTATCTACTTAGATCAGTATATGAAGTAGACAATGATGAAAGGGAGATAATAGCTTCAGCATATCTTTACTTCAGAGATGATAGATCTGAGGATAATGAAAGCCCGTTTTTCCTGGGGATTAGTGCAAATGGTGACTTATTTGAAAATATGGCTTACTGGGCGGAATTTGCTTTTGTTTTGGGGAAAGAAGAATCTGAAGATATAAGGGCTTTTGGTTTTGATCTGGGCCTTTCTTATGAAATTGATTTGCCGTTAGAACCCACTTTTAGTTTTGGTTTTGCTTTTGGAAGTGGGGATGATGATCCTGACGATGGAGATAGTAATGATTTCAGACAAAGCGGGTTTCATAATAATGAGAGTAGTTTTAATGGGGCTGTGGATTTTAGTTATTACGGAGAAGTATTTGATCCCGAGCTTAGCAATCTTTTAATTTTTACAGCCGGAGTAGGATTTAATATTACTGATAACAGCTCCTTTGATTTTATTTATCACTATTACCAACAGCATAAAAGTACCGATAGTTTCAGAGATGTTGGTATAGATGCAGATCCAGACGGAGTAAGTAAAAGTATCGGAAACGAAATTGATCTTGTTTTAGGTTACGAAGAAATCTGGAATACCGAACTGGCTTTAAGACTTGGTTATTTTATCCCAGGCGGTGCTTTTTCTTCTGATTCTGCAAATGCATTTTCAGCGCTTATTGAGTTTCAATATGAGTTAAGGTGAAGGGCATATGAGAATATTAGTAGTTGAAGATGATAAAAAAATTGCTTCATTCATAGTCAAAGGGCTTAAAGAATCTGGCTATGCTGTGGATCATGCAGCGGATGGTGAAGAAGGCGTATCACTGGCATTAACAGAGCCTTACGATCTTGCAGTGGTAGACATAATGCTTCCCAAAATGAATGGCTTGAGCCTTATAGAAGAAATGCGCAACCAGAAAATTATTACCCCTGTGATTATATTAAGTGCAAAACGCACAGTTGACGACAGAGTGCGGGGCTTACAAACAGGCGGGGATGATTATCTTACAAAACCTTTTGCATTTTCAGAGCTTCTTGCAAGGGTGCAGGCTTTAATAAGAAGGGCAAGCACCATAGCTGATCCGTCGCGTCTTGAATTTAAAGATGTGGCCATGGATTTTTACAGTCACGAGGTTACAAGAAGTGGAAACAAAATAAATCTTCAGCCAAAAGAGTTCTCACTTCTCGAATATCTAATGCGAAATTCTGAAAGAGTGGTCTCCAAAACTACAATTCTAGAACATGTATATGACTATAATTTTGATCCCCAGACAAATGTGGTTGATGTATTAGTTTGCAGGCTTAGAAACAAGATTGATAAAGATTATGAAGACAAACTGATACATACAATAAGAGGGGTTGGTTATGTTCTTAAAGAATCCTAAACTCCTTTTTAAATCAAGCAGTTTTAAGCTAATTACCTGGTATACCGTTTTTTTTATTATTAGTTCTCTGATAATAAATATTTATGCCTACACGTTTATTTCATCGTACATTTACTCTCAAAGCAGAGAAGAAATAATTGAAGACTTTGAAGAATTTATCGAGATTTACAATGAGGGGGGAATTGAAGGAATAATCCAGGACACAGAAGATAGTGACAGTGAAGCAGATGATTTTATCAGATTAATTGGAGAAAATGCAGAAAATATAATCTTTATATTACCAGAAGATTGGGAAGATATTGATATAAATGAAATAGCAAAAAAAACCATA
>JAJCZR010000022.1 GCA_029262295.1 Deltaproteobacteria bacterium
TTAAAAGAATCTGGCACTCCTACTGGAGTTGTAGTTATTGAAGCTGCATCTACAGTTTGATTTGCATCAGGGCCAAGCTCTACACTCACACCTTCTGCATCTGCATCACCGGTGTTGGTTACATTTATCTCGTAATCTACATTCTCACCACTCTCAGCCACACCGTCTCCATCATCCGTTGTAGCATCCAATGTATCTGTCTGGGTTGCTTCTATCACGGGCTGAGCCAAAGCAGCGTTTGTGAATGCAAAGGTTAATAGTAATAGCAGTAATAAGAGTTTTTTATTCATGATTTTATACTCTTCTCAAAAACACATGTCTTCTAAATAAAAGCAGTAGCGGAATAATAAAAACTAATGGAATTGCAGCCTTACTGCTGTTAGATGCAAGGCTACAACCTCCTCCTCCGTCACTATCGCTATCATCGTCACCATCATCGTCTCCTGCAGGTGGAGGTGGTGCTACAATCTGATCTCCGCTCACTACTACAATCACTTTTCCTCTAAACTCACCTACATTGCTTGTGGCAATGTACTCAAGTTCAAAGATTCCACTTACTAGTGGCGCTACTTTTTGTATTGTTATATCTATCGATTCACCTGCAAGAATATCTCCAACTTCACAAGTGATTGATCCAAGCTCACAGTCTTCACCATCTTCAATTTCCCCACCTGTAAACTCAAATCCCTGGTTTTCTATTTCGTTATCTTCCAGCACAACTTCTTCTGCCAGAACCAATGTGTTGTTTTCAAGGGTTAATGTAAGCTCTATCTCTTCACCAGGCTGCGCTTCTATTATCTGTTCATCAAAAGTAATGGTGGATACTTCTTCGGAAACTATTTCTGTATCTTCGAGATCAGAGTTGTTTTCAAGATCAGAGTCCTGACGGAATATGGCATTGGCAATATCTTCCATCCCATCTGCAACAACGCTGTTTTCTATAGTTCCTGTCTCTTGAGGTGTTACTACAATTGTAATTACTGCAAATGCTTCATTCGAAAGTGTGCCAAGTGCACAGTTTATCTCTCCATCCAGTTCACTGCACTCACCCTGGGTAGTGTCAACAGACACAAATTCCACTGAGATATCCAGTATGTCTGTTACCACGACATCAGGTGCCGCATCTGGCCCGTTATTAAAAATTACTATCTCATAAGTAAGAGGTGTTCCGATCTGCACAGGGTCTGGAGCTTCTATTTTTAATACCTGAATATCTGAAACACTATCACCAATTCCGCCATCATCATCGTCATCGTCGTCATCATCTCCTGGAGGGGCAGGAATATCAGGGTTATCAGGTTCCGGATCAGTATCATCAGGTGTTCCGTCATCATCCCTGTCATCTGACACAGCTGTTACTGTTGGGTCTTCTGTGCCACCTGCATCGGGGTCATCTGTGAGTACATCACCTGCAGGGTTAGTCGCTGAGACAGTTCCCTGATTTGATATCTGGGTTGTTCCGGCCGGAACCTGGTCTATTGTGGTTGAGTAGTTTATTGCTATGCTCTTGCCGGGAGGTAATGTTCCTACATCAATAGTCTGCGAGTTGGAATCTTTTATTCCAAATCCCAATACTAATAAAACCAGTAAAATTCCTAAATGTAATGTTTGCCTCATAACAACCCTCTCTTTATTTTTTAATCCTTATTGTTTCCAAATTAATCATATTAATTCGCCTAGAATCAAGGCACACTAGCAACTGAACAATTACTTGCAGCATTTGTGATTCCAGCTCCAATATCGATATCGCCAGTGTTACGTGTTTGAACATTCGGCAAATCTTGAACTGTGAAATTCCCAGCCGATTCATCCAGATCATATTCATTCCCAGCACCAGCGGGCACAGTATTATTATCTAGATGTAAACAAAGGTTAACACCAGCATCAAAGGTATCGACTTCAACTTCTTCAGCTCCGGCACCCATTTGGGTAAAGGTATTATCTGTCACAACTAAATCTATATTTGCATTTCGCTCAAAAGCCATATCAGCAACTTCTCGATCTCCATTATTTACAAATTGATTATTATCAACAAGAAACATTGCTTCGTGCGTAGGAAAAGAACCTAATCCAAATACATCAATTTCAAAAGATTCTCTAGTGGTCGTTCCAACAGGTGTAACTGTGCCAACTCTGTTATCTGAGACATCAAATTCAATCCCTGTCATAGCTTGTGATCCACTCACAGTAAGAAAAATACCCTCTCGCTGTGTGTTGTTTATATCATTATTGCGAATGGCAATTTCATGTCCGGGGTTTGCACCAGTATTTGAGGTGCCTTCTAGCACAACATTAATTGCTCTCTGGTCACCTGTCTCGCTTATATTATTACCTTGAATAATTCCAATATATCTTGTTCCTGTTGCAGCTGTGATAATGTTAATTGCTCCTGCGTTACTCCCAGCACGAGTTACATCTCTGATTGTGTTATTTTGTATTAGAAAATCAATAGTTGACAACGAAGCTGCCCCTAATGCAATACCATTATTTCCGCCTGGAGAAACACCACCAGCAATAACAGGTGAAGCTGTATCAAACATAGAGTCCTGAACTACAAGTTCAATCGTATGAGCATCACTGGCCAATCCTCCTCCACTAATCTGGAGACCATCACCTCTTATATTTGTAAAACGTGAGCTGTTCTGCACAACAATACGCATATTAGATGTGGTGCCGCGAGCCTCAGCAAAAAAACCATCTGATGTTGATGAACCGTTAAATAGAGTATTATCAATTACAATTTCACCTAGTGCTGTATTAGTGTTGATAATTTCAATACCATCGTCACCACTATTATTACCAGCCTGGATTTCAGAAGCTGCAATAAGATTATTTGAACCTGTAAGGTCTCGGATTCGAATACCATGCCCTGTTTCATTACCTGAGCTACCTGTGCCAGGAGTAAGAATATCCATTTGTGACAAACTAATATTATTTGTCTGAGTTAAAGAAATTCCGTGACTAGTTGTATTTTGAATAGTTCCCCCGGATGCGTTTTGAGTGTTTCCACCATCCCCGGTTACAGTAAAACTTCCAGTAGTATCAGTAAGGCTTATACCATTTGTTCCACCGTCAGTTGATACAGATGATAGTGTTACATCCAGATCAACCGTTGAATTACCATCTATTACCACTGCCGGAACACCTGTTGTAGTTATTGAGCTGGTACCGAGATTTATTATATCAAAGTCTCCACTTACATTAGCTAAATGAATTCCCTCAAATGTTCCTGTGTTTGTTGCACTTAGATCATCAAGGCTA
>JAJCZR010000023.1 GCA_029262295.1 Deltaproteobacteria bacterium
CCCTCTCCCCAACGTGGGAGAGGGATACAGGGTGAGGGGGAAAGAACATATTATCACCCTCATCCTAACCTTCTCCCATCAAGGGAGAAGGGATTTAAGTATCAAATTCAAAAATAACCTAATATATCTTTTTTTATTTCCTCTATTGTTCTGTCAGCATCAATTACATTAAATCTTTTGTTATCTTCGGCAACTAATTTTTTATAACCTTCTAAAATGTTTTTATGGAACTCCATTGGTTCATTATCCATTTTTGTAATCTCGTCTCTATTCTTCAATCTTTTAAGCCCAACCTCCACTTGCAATGAAAAGAAAAAAGTAATATCAGGTTTTACACCTAAAGTTGAAGTTTCAGCAATTCTTGTTACCAAATCTATATCGAGCCCTCTTCCATAACCTTGATAAACAATTGTTGAATCAAAATATCTGTCGCAAATAACTATATTTTCATCTTCAAGTTTTGGTTTTATAAAATCCTTTACATGTTGTGCCCTGTCTGCGCAGAAAAGAAATAGTTCTGCAATGGGGTCAAGTTTAAGCTCTTTATCATTGAGAATGGCTTCCCGTATTATGCTCCCAAGTTTTCCCCAGCCGGGTTCTCTTGTAAGAGCTACTTCTTTACCTTGAGATTCCAGATACTCTTTTAATAGCTTTGCCTGGGTTGATTTTCCGCTGCCTTCTGTGCCTTCTAGTGTTATGAACATGGTTTTGTTTAAAGCCCGGTTAATTTTTTAATTCCGTCTAACTCATTTTTTGTCAGATCCCGCCATTTCCCTTTTTCAAGCTTTCCAAGAGCTATATTTCCAATAATAAGTCTTTTAAGTTTCAATACTTTAAGATCAAAGGCAGCCAAGTATCTTTTTACCAGATGCTTTTTGCCTTCGTGAAAAGAAATATTTAAAGTGCAGTTATATTCAGATTTTCCAAGAATCTTTACTGAATCAGGCTTTACAAAACCATCTTCTAGCTTTTTTCCCTCAAGAAGCTCCATATCAAAGGCTTTTGGGACCTTACCGCTCAAAACCACAAAGTAGAGTTTCTTTACTTCATAACTTGGATGGTGAATTCTATTTGCAAGCTCGCCGTCATTAGTCAGAAGCAAAAGGCCTTCCGAATCATAGTCGAGCCTGCCGACCGGATAAACCCTCACATCAATTCCACTTAAAAACTGCTTAATTGTCGGTTTTCCATCTTCAATATCTGAAAGCGAAGTAATAAAAAGCTTTGGTTTATTGAGAATTAAATATCTTTTTTGTTCCGGGGCTACTTTTTTTCCATCGAAAGTAACGATATCTTTATCCTCATCAATTGTAACACCGACTTCTTTCACGGGCTCCCCATTTATCGAAATCCTGCCTTCTTCGATGAGGATGTCGGCTTTTCTTCGGGAAGTAACTCCGCATTTTGATAAATATTTGTTTAGTCTCATTATAAAAGTTTGAAATATTAAGTTAAAATATCATACAGCATTATGATTTTAGGCTTGACAAGAATGTTATAAATTAAAGATACTTTACATCTTACTAGAATACATATTAGAATCAAAGCATCTAATATTTTGAGGTTAATTTTACTTGGAATCATTATTAAATGAATGGGACATAGTTTTTTCTGAAGGTAGAGACGAGATATTGTTGAATTCTATCGGACTCGATAATTTTCAGTTAAATAATATCTCACCTAAGCTTGCAGCAATTCTTGAGAGTGCAATTGACGGGAATTCCGTCTCCAGAGAAGATGCACTTTATCTTATAGATTTACCTTTGGCGGAGCTTCCTTATCTTCTTCTCGCTGCTTCAATTATTAGAAATAATGCCAAAGAAAATATTCTGACTTATTCCAAAAATGTTTTTGTTCCAATTACCCAGCTTTGCAGAAATCACTGTGGTTACTGCACATTTAAGATTGAACCAGGTGAAGGTGCACTTCTAATTGCACCTGATGAAGCAATTGAGATTGCAAAAAAAGGGGCTGATCTTGGCTGTACAGAGCTTTTATTTGTAACAGGTGATAAACCGGAGCTTACTTATGAAGTTTATAGAGAGGCACTAGCCGAACTTGGTTTCAGCACAACAGCAGAATATTTAATTGATATAAGCAGGGAAGGGCTAAAGCACGGTATTTTCCCTCATACAAACCTTGGGCTCTCAAATACTGAAGAATTATCTGCATTTAGGGAAAGTAATCCTAGTATGGGATTAATGCTTGAGAATATTAGTGACAGGCTTTTAAAAAAGGGAAATGCCCATCACCGCTGTGCTGATAAAGTGCCAAAACTGAGAATGCAGACAATGAAAGATGCTGGTGAGTTAAGAATACCCTGGACAAGCGGGATTCTGGTTGGAATAGGAGAAACATGGGAAGAGCGAATTGATTCGTTATTTGCATTAAGAAATCTTAATTCTGAGTATGGACATATTCAGGAGATTATTGTCCAGAATTTTGTTCCAAAAGAAGGGATTCTAATGGAAAAGTTTCCTCCACCTACTTTTATTGATATGCTTAAAACAGTTGCAGTATCAAGACTTATTTTCGATCATGATATGAATATTCAGATACCACCAAACTTAAACAACAAAAATTTTCCACTTTATATCTTTTCAGGAATAAATGATCTTGGAGGGGTTTCACCACTTACAATTGATTATGTGAACCCGGAATCACCATGGCCTCAGGTGGATAGAATGGAAGATGAAGTTAATAGGCTTGGGTTTAAAATAAGAGAGAGGCTTCCAGTTTATCCAGAATTTATAGATGAGGAGTTTATTGATCCATTTGTTCTCAGTAAAGTAAATGATAGTGTGGATGAAAATGGTTACGTCATGGAGTTAAATTATGGAAGAAATTAAAGATTCAATTTCAATAATAGAAGAAAACAGGTCGCTTGGTCTCGACGGGGTTTTCTCAAAAGTAAACGGCAAGACAGGAAGCATTATAGATAAAGCTCTATTAGGCGAAGAGATCTCAGTGGAAGATGGGATACATCTTTTCGAAATTGAGGATATGGATGAGATATCCGCTCTTGCGCTTGCAGCCGATCAGATAAGGAAAGAAGATATTGGAGATGTAGTTACTTATGTTGTTAACAGGAATATAAATTTTACAAATATATGCAATGTTTACTGTGGTTTTTGCAACTTTATGGCAGATGAGGGAGATGACCGGGCCTATTTCCTGACTATGGATGAGGTGGCTGAAAAAACTAAAGAGGCTTGGAAAATCGGGGCCACTGAAGTATGTATGCAAGGTGGAATGCACCCTGAGATTGATGGTAACTATTACATTGAACTTATAAAAACAGTAAAAAAAGCTGTGCCAGAAATGCACACGCACTGTTTTTCTCCTTATGAGATTTACTATGGTGCAAAAACTCTTGATATATCTGAAGAAGATTTTATAGAGAAATTAAAAGATGTTGGCCATAACACTTTTCCAGGCACTGCTGCTGAAGTTTTAGTGGAAGAGGTAAGAAAGATAATTGCCCCAAGAAAAATCCCAACAGAAGTTTGGATAAGGGTTGTTAAAAAGGCCCATCTGGCAGGCATGAATACTACATCCACTATAATGTATGGTCATTTAGAAAAACGGCACCATTGGGCAATTCATCTTGGAATACTTCGTGATATACAAAAAGAGACCGGCGGTTTTACTGAGTTTGTTCCACTCCGTTTTATTCCCTGGAATACAAGGCTTTTTCAAAACTCAAAAGGTAAAGTTCAAAAAGGTCCAACTGATCTTGATCAGCTGAAGATGTATGCAGTCTCAAGGCTTATGCTCCGTGGCTGGATAAATAATATTCAGGTCTCGTGGGTAAAGCAGGGTCCTGAGTTTGCCCAGTTTTCTCTTACTGCCGGTGCTAATGATTTTGGTGGTACGCTTATGGAAGAGCAGATATCAAGGTTTGCAGGTGCAAGCTACGGTCAGTACTTTCCTCCTGAAGAGTTTAGAAGGCTCACAAGGGAGATTGGAAGAATCCCTGCAGAAAGGGATACAACTTATGGAATACGTGAGACTTTTGATAAAAACGGAACAAATTAGATTTGAGTAAGCATGAAACTTCCCTTTTTATATTTAGAAGGGATCTCAGAGTTTATGATAATAAAGGTTTAGCTGAAGCACTAAATAATTCCAACATAGTAATTCCAGTTTTCTTTCTCGAAGACAAATATCTTAACCCTGAAAATGAAAGGCTTTACAGACCTAATGCACTTCAATTTATATTTGAATCATTTGTTGAGCTTGATGAAAAGCTCAAGTCTTTAAAATCAAGGTTATTCATATTTAAAGGCGATCTTTTTGATAACTTAAAAAAACTTCTCTTATCTCAGGAAATAGATGCGGTTTATGTTAATGAAGATTACTCACCTCTAAGCAAAACCCGTGACGTAGGAATCAAAGAAATTTGTGAAGAAAAAGAGATTTCTTTTCAAAGCATTTTTGATCATCTCCTCACTAAGCCAGGGTCAGTTCTAACACAAGACGAAAAACCATATAGGGTTTTTACACCTTTTTATAAATCAGCACTTTCTAAAAAAATTGATAAACCTGAATATAAAATCACGAAAAACTTTTTTGAAGGAAAGATAAAAAATACATATCATGCTTGTGATCTTGAAAAGTTTCTTCCTGAAAAAAATAAAGATCTTGCACAAAGAGGCGGGAGAAAAAAAGCTGTCTTTATTTTGAAAAAAATAAAAGAGCATAAAAATTATAAAGTTGAGAGGGACATTCCTTCAGAGGATGGAACTACAAATTTATCCGCACACGTCCGTTTTGGAACAATATCAATAAGGGAATTTTACTGGAAAGTGAGAGAAGAGTTTAATAAGAATCACACGCTTATACAGGAACTTTTCTGGAGAGATTTTTATTATCATCTTGGATTTTTTCATCCACATGTTTTTAAAGGATGTTTTTTAGAAAAATATGATGAACTTAAATGGGAAAATGATGAGGCTAAGTTCAAAGCCTGGTGTGATGGAAAAACAGGTTTTCCAATTGTTGATGCAGGGATGCGTCAACTTAATAAAACGGGTTGGATGCATAACCGCCTCAGGATGATTGTTGCCTCATTTCTTACGAAAGATCTTCACATTGATTGGAGATGGGGAGAAAATTACTTTAGAAAACATCTTGTAGATTATGATCCTTTCTCAAACAACGGTGGTTGGCAGTGGGCTGCGTCAACAGGTGCAGACGCGCAACCTTATTTTAGGATATTTAACCCTTGGCGACAACAGGAGAGATTTGATCCTGAAGCAAAGTTTATAAAAAAATGGGTGCCTGAGCTAATAGAAATGGGAGCTAAAAGTATACATAAGTTGTATGAAACCAGTTTGTTTAAGGAATCTGATTATCCCGAACCAATTGTGGATCATAAAACTGAATCTGAAATTGCAAAAGATACGTATAAATTCGTTGTTTGAAATACCCTATATACTGCGCTAAGTTTTATAATATGTTGTTGAAAAGTTCCCATAGAAAATATAGTATTTTGTGGCACATAATTTTCACTATAATGGTTTTTAATATGAATACAGGTTTAAATGCAAGATCAGGCGGGCTGCCTAAAGATAAAAATAGTTCAAATTCGACAGTTGAAGCTAATAATAAGGCCGGATTAAATATCTTGTTCCTGGGGGATTCCTATACCATTGGTACAGGAATTGATCCTCAAAAAAGCTGGCCTCTTCAGATTCAAAAAAAGTTAGTTTCTGAAAACTTTTCTCTAAACACTACTAAAATGATAGCAGGCAATGGATGGTCTTCAAGGGAACTGATTAATCAATTCTCATATTTTTCGCCAAAGAACATTTTTGATATAGCAACAATTCAGATTGGTGTTAATGATCAGTTTCGAAATAGAGATAAGAAAAGTTATAAAAAAGATTTTAGGGAGCTTGTGGAGCTTGTAATAAAGGTTGTAGGCGATGATCCGAAGAACATTATTATTATTTCTATTCCGGATTATAGCGAGACCCCTTCTGGCAAGGAACTTAACTCAGCTACTATAAGTGCTGAAATTGGTGATTTTAATGAAGTAAATAAATCAGTTGCAGATGAAAAAGGTATCAAATATGTTGATATTACAGATATTTCAAAAAGATTATCAAAAGATCTTGATTTTATTGCGCCTGATGGCCTTCATTTCTCTTCAAAAATGTACTCTATATGGGTTGAAATTATTTTGCCCTCTTTTCTCAAAATTCTGTAGTACTTAACTAAAAAAAATGCGGAGTGTTTTTCAACAATCCGCATCTGTCAAATTATTTTGTTTGTTATTGTTATTATGAGTGAAGGTCACTTTTAACTACTTCTATGCTTACAATTTCGATATTATTGTCAGCAAGATTAATTGTGGATCCACCTGTGTGCATTCCTGCACTACCGCCAGAATTAACAATAAGTTTGTTTAAACCTTTTTGAAAGTAAGTGGCTTTACTGTTAGGTGGCACTTCCACAGGAAGGGTAATCATTGCTACCTGGTCTTCGTTGCTATAAGAATTTTTATACTTAATTTCAATCTCAATATTTTTGAGAGTTGAAGAAGTATTGTTTGCAATCTCTACATTCTGGAGAGTTGACATTCCCCATGCAGCATAAAAATTTGCATTTGTAATTTCTACATCACTACTTCCTGCACTTGCTCCACTACTACACAATAAAACAAATGTAAAAACCATTACCGATGTTATTGACATTAAAAATCTACTCATTTTTTATTCCTCCTACTTCTTGTTTTATAGTTTTATCTTTATATACATGTTTAGTATTGCAAAAAAGTTGCCAGAATAAGTTTACAATACAAAAGTATTAGATATTCAAGATATTAACTATTTATAAATAGTATACGGAGAATCTAAAAGTATGGATTAAAATAATTGAAAGAAAAATTTTGCGCAACAGTGCGCATAATTGTTCGTAAATCTTAGAAATATTAGAATTTACATTTTTAGGATATTGTTTAGGGTTTCCAGCAGAATATCAGTTTTATATGGCTTCGGTAGAAATGATTTTACATCTGTTTCGTTGTCGAGTGTTTTATTTTTTAATCCACTCACAGCAATAATTTTTACTTCAGGGTTTAATGTTTTAAGGGCTTTGATTGTTGCTTTACCATCCATCACAGGCATCATCATATCTGTAATAACAGCATCAATATTATTATTTTTCTGGGCATAAATAGCAATTGCCTGGGCACCGTTTTCAGCTGTAATTACATTGTAACCATAAGCTTTAAGGGTTAACTCAACAGTCTCAAGAATTGGCACTTCATCATCCACCACAAGTATTAATTCACCGTTACCAGTTGGAAGATCAACAGGTTTCCTCTCTTCAATTTTGTTAGATTCGGTAGTTTCATCAGCCGGCAGAAATATACTAAACTTGGTACCTTTATCTATTTCACTATATACATTCACAAAGCCGCCATGACCTTTTGCTATACCAAACACTGTAGACAAACCAAGCCCGGTGCCTTTGTCAGGGCCCTTTGTTGTAAAAAATGGTTCAAATATTCTGTCCAGAACTTTCGGCGGTATCCCCGTGCCAGTATCTGTGACTGTCAACGCGAGGTAAGGGCCGGCTTTTGCATCAATGTTCATTTGCGCAAAGTTATCATCCACAAACATGTTTTCTGCTGATATTTCCAGTTTTCCGCCTTCAGGCATTGCATCCCTTGCGTTTACACAAAGGTTCATTATAACCTGGTTGAGCTGAGTGTTGTCTCCATTCACAGTCCATAAACCAGAAGGCAGATAAGTGATAAACTCTATTGATTTAGGAAAAGTTTCTTTAACAATTTTCTCTACTTCTTCCACTATATATTTGATTTGTATAGATGCGTACTCCCCATCCATTCCCTTTGCAAAAGATAAGACCTGTTTTACAAGATTGGTGGATCTCATAGAGCTTTTTTCTATAATATCAATTAGCTCCAAGGCCTTTTCATCTTTTTGGCTCATCTTGAGTATGCCAAGTGACATAATGATTGGTTGAAGCATATTGTTGAGGTCGTGCGCAATTCCTCCAGCTAATGTGCCAAGGCTTTGCATCCTCTGGGCCCTTAAGAACTGTGCTTCAAGTCTTTTTTTCTCTGTAATATCAGTGTTAACAACAAAGATTGATTTATGGTTTCCGGCTTTATTGAATACTAAAGTCCAGCGACTCTGGACAATGATTTTCTCCCCTTCTTTTGTAAAGTGGTTGAGTTCACCTTCCCAGTTGCCTTCATCTTTTACAATTTTTAATGCGAGGTCAAATACTGCAGAATTTTCATCATTGTAGATAAGGTCATAAGATTCTTTACCAAAGGCTTCATCGAGCCCCCAGCCATAAAGCTGTTCACAAGATCTGTTCCAATAAAGTATTTTATCTTGCATGTCGAGCACAAATATTGCATCTGTTGCAATATCAAGAAGTGCAGCCTGGTCTTCTACTTTTTCAATAGCAAGTTTTAACTCAGTTATATCTTCAACAGTTCCGTCATAGTATAGTAATTCACCGTTTTCACTTCGAAGTTCCCTTGCATTTTCCCTTACATATATTTCTTTACCGTTTTTTTCCTCCCATATTGATTCAAAGTTTTTAACCTCACCATCCCGTGTGAGAATTTCCTTAAACTCACTTCTAGGGCTTGTTTCACTAAAGCCTTCGTCTTCAAGGTTTCTGGAAACAAGTTCCTCTAGTGAGGAAAATCCGAGCATCTCGAGTAATCTGGGGTTTACCATCCTTATCTCGCCATCAGGGGTAGTTCTGTAAAGACCAACCTGGGCATTTTCAAAAAGGGTTTTATAGCGGTTTTCACTACTTTTAATTCTTTTAAGGTTTAAGTTTTGTTTAATAAAGTTACACAAAATGTCATTTACAGCCGACATTTTTTGCCGAAGACTATCGTTAAGTTCTATAAAGTCTTTAGAAAAAAGCTCTATAAACAGTTGTATTTTTTCATCAACTGCAATCCTGTATCCAAAAGCACTCTTTATTCCTTCACTCCTAATATATTTTGCCCTGGGAAAGTTTGAGTTTTTATTGATGTCAAGCGGCTTTGATGAAACATCCTCGAATTCTTCATCTTTATCTTTAAGTGAGATTGAAGAAAATTTTGTTGCATCAGTAATGTGTTTTAAATCTTTATAGCCCTCTGATCCATCTGAAGCCCAAATGCCAGCTGAACAAAGCTCAGAGGGGTCTTTGTCCACTGCAAATACATGCCCCAGGGTAAAGTCTTCAAATATACAAATATTGTCTATAATTACCTGTAATAATCCTTCTAAGGATAAACCTTTATTTGAAGCAAGTGTGATTTCCTTGTAGAAATCTTTTTTGCGTGTCTTTTTGTAATCTTTAAGACTGCTAATACTGCTCATTTAAAATCCTTTAGAAGAGAAATATCTAACTATAATTATAGAAATGATGTTTTCCACGATAAATAAGTTGTGTGCTAAATTAAATGCAAAATATGTGCCAGAAAGGGCTAAGTTAAAAATTATTTGTTAATATGGATCTAAAGTGTGACCAGTATTTTCGTATTAAATATATATTTGCAACAACTATAAAGGGCGTGAGCTGCCAGCTTCTTTGGTCAATAAAAAGGTGGTATAAAACTATATTAAAGATAATAGGGGTTATTAATACCAAAGCCAATGGAATATGTTTATTAAAAACTATCATTGCCCCAGAAACAGTTTCAATTCCTTTTACAACATAGAAATATCCGCTATCGAGAAGTATCTCTAGAAATGGGTGCAGTTCGGGAATAAAACGATCAAGATTTATGAATGGTAAGACTGAGTGAAAACCACTTGCCCCCAAAATCAAAAATATAAGACCAAATAATTTTTCAATAACTAAATCAAGAGTCTTTCTCATAATTTTGATTCAGGCATGGAACGTACTTTCTCCAGGATTGTTTTTAGCTTTGGATACATTTGAATGTGAAGAATTATTCCAACAAAGGCAAAAGGAACAACTTTTAGTATGTCTTTAAATAGGTAGGAAGATACAAACCCAATAAGCACAATTGATTCATTCATTGCCCAGCAAATTACATATGGCACCATAAAACTGTTGGAAATACCATAAATTTTTTGTTCCAGAAATGGGAGTTGTTCCAAGACCTCCTTTTTCTGTATATCAATTTCATTTGTTCTGAGATCCCTTGAGAGGTCATCTATGTTGACACTGTTTTTAAGCTTTTTTCTTAGCTGGTTTTCAGAAAATGTCCTTTTATATAAGGCAATCGAGATAAATGCAAAAAGTATTCCCGCAGCATGAAGGATATAGATTAAAAAATTACTTGGTGTGGTTTGGTTATTGAATTTGAAAGTAAGGCTAAAAATAGTATAAAGGATCATTGCCAGGAAAAGTGCAAGCCATACAATCTTTAATACTTTAGAGTTTTTTTCAATGAGAGTGTTAAGGACTGTGGATGTCATTTAAGATTTAAAAAGTAAAAACTTTTTAATTTACCAAGCTTAGCTTGTGATTTTTGCAAAAATAATGCTCAGAATCAAAAAAACAAAGAAAATTGCAATCATGTAGATTGGGTAATTGGGATTATAACCCTTTTTAATATTGGGAACCCTTGTCTGGTTCCAGTTAATTTCTTTTTTCTCTTCTTTTTGCTTTTTAGTGGATTCTGTTTTTTCTTCTGTCTCAGACATTTTTATCTCCGTTAAATAAAATTATTACAAATCCACTTTATAAATCAAGTTTATCCTAAAGCATTATATAGAATTAATAGTAGATGTGTTATTGCTTTGAAAATTTATCTGTTTATAATGTGGTTGTAATTTAAACGCAATAATTATAGATATATTTTAGGAGGTTTTTTAAATGGCTGAATATGCTAATCCAGATGTACTAGTTAGCACCCAGTGGGTTGCAGATCATATTGACGATCCAAACATTGTGATTGTTGAATCTGATGAAGATGTGCTTCTTTATGAAATTGGACATATAAAAAATGCAGTAAAGGTTGACTGGCAGAATGAGCTTCAGGATCAACTTGTAAGGGATTATGTTGGCCCTGAGAAATTTGAAAAGCTGATGTCGGAAAAAGGTATATCAAATGATGCAACTGTAGTTTTTTATGGTGACAAAAGTAACTGGTGGGCCTGTTATGCACTTTGGACTTTTAAAGTACTCGGACATGAAAAATGTCTGATAATGAACGGTGGAAGAC
This sequence comes from Deltaproteobacteria bacterium, assembly GCA_029262295.1. Classification (GTDB taxonomy): domain Bacteria; phylum Desulfobacterota_D; class UBA1144; order Nemesobacterales; family Nemesobacteraceae; genus JAJCZR01. The sequence continues at coordinate 11,186 of JAJCZR010000023.1, forward strand.
AAAAATGGGTTGAGGAAGAAAGAGAACTCACAAAGGACGTGGCCTCAAGGGAAAAAACAAATTATAAGGTATCAAAAACAGATGAATCAATCAGGGCCTACAGAGATGATGTGTCAAAACACATGGCAGCTGGAAAACCAATGATTGATGTTAGATCTCCAAAAGAGTATTCAGGTGAGCTTCTTCACATGGAGGCTTATCCGCAGGAAGGTGCTTTAAGAGGCGGGCATATTCCCGGAGCTGCAAATGTGCCATGGGCAACCGCTGCAAATGAAGATGGCACTTTTAAATCTGCTGATGAACTTTCTGATATTTATGAAAATCAAAAAGGCCTTAAAAAGGGTGATGATGTAGTTGCTTACTGCAGAATAGGTGAGAGATCTTCTCACACCTGGTTTGTCTTGAAATATTTGCTTGGTTATGAAAGTGTTAGAAACTATGATGGCTCATGGACTGAGTGGGGTAATCTTGTAAAAGCACCGATTGAAAAGCCATAAATTAGCGCATAAATAATTTTTACGGAAAAGGGTGCAATAAATTTGCACCTTTTTTTTATGTGTTTTCATTTATATAATTAAAAGCGAAGCAAGTTGTCTGAATCTAACTAAATATATATAAATCAAAAATAGTAATGCAAAGAATTGAAGAAATTATAGAAATGTTTCAAAGCGCGGATTATCAGGAAACCCTTGCCCTTTTAATAGATTATTCCGAGGATCTCCCCGAGCTTCCCGAAAGGTTTGTTGAAAACAGGGATAATGGCTTTAACCAGGTGCATGAGTGTGAAACCCCTGTTTTTATATTTATAGAAGTGCAAAATGATAAAGTTGACATTTTTGCTGATGTTCCCGAGGAATCCCCCACAGTAAGAGGGCTTGTTTCAATCCTTGTAAGTGCTTTTGATGGTGCTACAACTTCTGAAATTGAAGAAGCACCAGCTGATCTCCTTATGCAATTGGGGCTTGCCCAAAAACTTGGAATAAGAAGGGTAAGGGGGCTTAGCGCTGTGTATGCAATGATAAAAAATGAAGTCAAAAAGCAAAAAGCTGGAAGTTAGTGTTTTTTAAAAAGGTAATTTATGCTTGAAGAAAAAATAATGGAAATGGTTATGGATCATTATGATAATCCAAGGAATTTTGGAAAACTGGATGGTTCAGATGTGGTTCAAAGAGGTGGTAACCAGGGTTGCGGTGATAATATAACCATTTATATGAATATTCATGATTGCGTACTTACAGATATTAGCTTTGATGGAGAAGGTTGTATTATTAGCCAGGCTGCTACATCTCTTTTAACCGAGATTGTAAAAGGCAAAACTGTAGATGAAATAAATAAACTGGATACAGATTTTTTAAAAGGCCTAATTGGCAAAGATATTATTATTAGAAGGCCGCAATGTTCGAAGCTCGGCCTTGAAACAATAAAGTTTGGAATCAAAAATTTTGACAGGGGCCGCGAAGACCCCTGCAACAAAGATATTTAATCTACAAAGTTAGAAAAGGTTTCATCTTTTCCAGTTTTTTTGCTCCAATCCCTTTAACCTCAAGAAGATCATCAATAGATTTGAATCCCCCGAGTTCCTTTCTTTTTTCAACAATCCTGCTTGCAGTTGATTCACCAACCCCGGGAACTTCCACCAGCTGCTCGACAGTTGCCGAATTTATGTTCACCTTCTCCTGGGCCGAAAGAATTGCTGTTCCAGCAAACATAAAAAATAAGGATATAACCACCAATAAATTTCTTTGTTTAAGCATAACAACCTCCTTGCATTAAATATGAATTTAAATGATATTAGAATTTTAGAATTTATTTCGAGAAATGTCAATATATATTTATTACATCAATCATAAATTTATTGCTGTAATGAGTTTGTTCATAAGAGGCTGAATTATAAAAATCATCTTAAAATGAAATAATTGTTTCAAGTCGGGTTAAGTTGGAAAATAATTATAGAAGCAAAAGGCTTTACATGAATTGAATTTAATAATAAAATCTAAATATCCTATTTTTACACTAAATTATGAGGTGATTGAGATAATGGACAATGAAAATAAGAAGAAAGAACTTATTTTAAGTGAAAGGCTCGAAAAGGCTTTAAAATACCCGTTGTTTGACGCAATTTTTAACAGGAGATCAAGAAGGTTTGGCCTTGGTATGGAGCTTAGTAACAGCTCTTTAGAGTTTAAATCTGCTTACAAACCAATTCCATTAGATGATATTGAAGAAGCTCTTTTGGTCTGGTCGGGGACTGGCCTTACAGGATTATGCCTTGCCGATCTTCCTCCTGAAAATGGTATTGATCTTCTTTGCCAGTGGACAGGGCGCACATGGCCGTCGGCATGTAATAATCATGGGACGGAGCTTTTCTTTACAAATGATGATGGACTTTACCATGTAGATGTAAAGCATATGCTCCCTAAAAACGAAGAACTTGATATGTTCTTTAAAATGTCACGTGGGGAAAGAATGGCGAGAATACTTGAACTTTATAAGGGAAGCCTGAATAAGCTTGAAGATGGGAGGGCCGATCTACCGGATAAAATGCCCGGGCTTTTTGATTTTAACCAATGGAATGCCAATAAACCCGGCACATCATTATTTGTTCCGGTTACAGATATTACAGAAGAATATATTAACCTTTTAACACTATACTGTAGCCATACATACGGATTTACAATTATTGATGATCTTACAGGAAAGCCAGCCGGTGTTGAGAAGTGGATTGAAAAGGGAAGGTTGAAAAAAGATGTTACGATGTCTCTTTTTGATCTTGAGGTGAGAATACTTACTGGACTAAATGTTGAGCAGGCTTTTATTACCCAGAATATGTCTCTTGCACTTCAGGCACTTGGCCTTGCAGGCTGGGCGTTTACTGGATTTATTCCAAGATTTGCAATGGGTGCTGCCCCTGAGCTATTCAAAGGCCTCGGATTCAGATTTGTTCAACCTAAAAAAGGTGCAACAGTGCCAGTGGGAAAAGATGGAGTGTTTGAAGGTTATTGCCCACCATATTACAAGAATATGGATGAGGCTATTGATAAATTTTTTGAGCATAAATGGTCGGCATGGCAGGATGATAAACCATTTCCTTATACTGAGCCTGATAAGCATTTAATGAAAGCGCCAAAGCCAACTGATACTACAATTCAAATTGTAAAAGATGTTGCCAACTATATTTATGATACTTATGGAAGGTTTCCTGCTTTTGTAGATCCAATGTATATGCGCCTTGTTTTTCAGGCAATGCATATTGATCCTGATTTTTATGATAAGTACTATCCAAAAGGCTCATATAACGATATGCATATAGATACTTTTCTTGAACACCATCCTGATCAAAAAGACAGGTTCAAATAATTAAACTTTATTTTGGGGATCAACTACGATCCCCAAATCCTTTCCAGTAAATCTAATCCTTACTACAAAACGTATCTTATAATATTAAGTTTCAAGTTTCAGTAAATACCGTATATTGATTAATATAATTTTTCTTAATCAATTTCTCCAAGAGGTTATTAGATTATGCATGTAGCAATTATAGGTAACGGAGTAACTGGAGTTTCTGCAGCAATAAGAATAAGGCAGCTCCAGCCAGACTGGAAAATAACAATGATCTCCGGTGAATCCGATTATCATTATTCCCGTCCGGCGCTTATGTATATATTCATGGGCCACATGAGATACCAGGATACAAAACCCTATGAAAACAGTTTCTGGGAATTAAATAAAATTGATTTACTGCGAGATTGGGTAACTGAAATTGATACTCAGAATAAGCAACTAAAACTTCACAAAAACAGTTCACTTAACTTTGACAAACTCTTAATTGCAACCGGTTCAAAATCAAACAAATTTGGATGGCCCGGTCAGGATCTTGATGGTGTTCAGGGCCTTTATGACCTTATGGACCTTAAGCTTTTATATGAAAACTGCAAAGGGGCAAAAAATGCTGTGATAGTTGGAGGCGGGCTTATTGGTGTTGAGTTTGCGGAGATGCTTCATTCAAGAAATATCCATCCTACTTTTTTGGTCAGAGAAAAATCATATTGGAATAATGTACTGCCTAAAGAAGAATCCGAAATGGTCAACAAATTAATCAGAAAACAAGGTCTAGGACTTAAACTCGAAACTGAGCTAAAAGAGATTGTTGATAACGGTAATGGAAGGGTAAAAGGAGTCATCACAGATAAAGATGAGTTTATAGACTGTGAAGTAGTTGGTTTAACAGCAGGGGTTAGTCCAAATATTGATCTGGCAAAAGAAAGCTCAATTAACACTGGTAAAGGAATACTCGTTGACTGGGGTTTTAGAACAAATGAAACCGATATTTTTGCTGCTGGCGACTGTGCTGAGATTATTAAAGAAGGTGAAGAAAGAAACCTGCTCCAACAGGTCTGGTACACAGGAAAAATGCAGGGAAAAGTTGCCGGGGAGTCAATATCAGGACTTGAAAATACCACATACGACCCTGGTATATGGTATAACTCTGCAAAATTTTTAGACCTTGAGTATCAAACGTATGGAATGATTATGCCCAAGGCGAAGGATAGTGAAGAACACCTTTTCTGGGAGCATGAGAATAACCTTCATGCAATAAGAATAGTTACAGAAAATGGTTCTGTTACTGGAATAAATGTAATGGGGCTTAGATATAAACATAAAGTCTGTGAGAGTTGGATAAGAGAAAAAAGATCGCTTGAGTATGTATTTGATAACTTAAAGGAAGCTAATTTTGACCCAGAGTTTTATACCAGGTTTGAAGAAGACATCATTAGAAAGTTTAAAAAGGAGCAGGCTGCATGATTAATGCAAAGACACTGGATTACAGTTTTGATGAAGAAAGTGAAGGGTTTGGTGAGCCTCCAAAAGCGGAAAAAGCTGAGAGCAGATTTGGTGAAAAGTTTTTTCTTGCGATTGTTGCCTTTGGGGTATTGGCGTTTGTTGTTCAGCTTCTTGGAGCACCTTTCAAGGGCACGTGGTTTGGTTTTCTTCTTGCGTTTATACCTATAATTATAGGTACCCCGATTTATTTCTTTATTCATTATAATGATACTGAAGCAGGTATTAAGAACGATAATGTTTACTTCGGGAGCATCTCCGCCGGAGGTATTCTTGGCTGGTTGGCTGGGATCTTCTTAATAGGTTTTTATGTGTTTCTTTATTGGAAGCCTGAGTATTTATCGGGCGGAATTGAAATTGTTGATCCCCTTGCAAGGGCTTTAAGCGGTGGACCTGCTAATCAATGGTTTCTATACGGTTTCTTTTATACTGTATTGGTACTGGTGTTTGGTATTAGGATGTTTATGAAATACAGGCACAACAGATACCAAATCATAAGGACTTCTTCAGTGATGTTTTTCCAGTTTGGGTTGGCATTCGTTATCCCTAATTTACTAAAAGCACTCAATCAGCCAGAGTTCTATTTCACTTATTTTTGGCCATTAAAATATGAATACCTGTTCCCCGGCACTGTAAGTAAGTTTGTAAGTCATCCGGAAGGCCTTGGAATCTTTTTCATCTTCTGGGGAGCTATGATGACATTCATCGCTATACCAGTTCTTACTTATTTTTATGGGAAAAGATGGTATTGCTCCTGGGTATGCGGCTGCGGAGGGCTGGCTGAGACTTTTGGTGATCCATGGCGACAATTGTCTGATAAATCTACAAAAGCCTGGAAGATTGAAAGATGGAGTATTCATTCAGTATTAGTTTTTGTTACGGTTACGACTGTTTTGCTCTGGGCTAATTCAGCGACAGGAGGGCAGATATTTGGTGAGGCTTCATCCACTCTCAAGAGATGGTATGGTTTTGTAATTGGGGCAATGTTTGCTGGAGTAATCGGAGTTGGTTTTTATCCGATTCTCGGTAATAGGCCGTGGTGCAGATTTGGCTGCCCGATGGCTGCAATACTTGGATTAATTCAAAAATACTACTCAAGGTTCAGGATCACAACCAATGGTGGACAGTGTATGTCATGTGGCAACTGCTCAACCTACTGTGAGATGGGGATTGATGTGAGAAAGTATGCCCAGAAAGGTGAGAATATAATTCGTGCGTCTTGTGTTGGTTGCGGCGTATGCGCAGCTGTGTGTCCTAGAGGTGTACTCAAACTTGAAAACGGTAAAACCCACAAAGATAGATATGAAGGTTCTGATAAGCCAGTAAGTGCTTTTATAGATTCGATTAAACATTTTCCATAATTTATTTGTATTATTAATATAAGTTGCTCACTTTATAAGATCAGTTTAGTATTTATACTCCAAAGTTTGCTGATCTTTAATCTTGCTAATTTACGCTTTCCGATTAGTTTTATCTTTCTGAAATGATTATTGAAGTTGCACTCCCTATTCCCACCAAAGAGAACTTTTTATATTTTGTTCCTCCCCACTTAGCTGATGGAGTTGAGGTTGGTAAAAGGGTGTTTATCCCTTTTAAAAACAGAAAAGCCATTGGATTTATTGTTGGAAAAAATAAGAAAAAGCCCGAATTTAAACTTAAAAATATTGAAGATATTCTTGATGAAAGTCCTCTTTTTGATATAAAAAGGCTTGATTTTTTTAAATGGATTTCAAAATACTATATTACTTCACTGGGCCTTGTTCTTAAATACGCCCATCCCTTAGGGCTTGGGAAAAGTCTCAAAAAGTTTGTCAGGTTATCTGAAGCTGGAATTCAAGAGCTTAAAAATGAAAAAGCTACATATATTGAAAGACAGATACTCGATATAATCAAGATTGAAAAAGAGATAACATCTGAGAGAATACTAAATTCAGTAGAAGATTCTACTTTTGAAGATCTCAATATCTTGTTTCGCAAAAAAATTATTGAGTTTGAATATAAAGTTATCACTGATGAAAAGATAAAATATGAAAATACTTACTTTACAAAAAATGATTTTGATGAAATTTTGGAACTCAAGAACAAAAAACCAGCGAAAGGTTTAATTCTTGAGTTTGTTTCACTTCATCCGGGTGTCTCTCACAGCGAACTTAAAGAGCTGTTTGGAAATTTTTCGCCACACATTAAATGGTTGACCGATAATAATTTTGTCCAAGTCGAACTAAAAGAGATAAGCCGCGACCCTTTCAAGGATATTGCTTCTGAAAATGAAAAACCAAAAGAGCTCACTTTGGACCAGGAAATTGCATTTAAGGAAATAAAGAAAAGCTTGAGCAAAAAAGAGCACAAAGCTTTTCTCCTTCATGGTATTACAGGAAGTGGAAAAACCGAAGTTTATATTCAGATTATAGATCAGGTAATAAAGAAAAATAATCAAGCGTTAGTGCTTGTTCCCGAAATATCACTTACCCCACTTTTGGTTACAAGGTTTAAATCAAGATTTGGGGATAAAGTAGGTGTGGTTCACAGCCAACTTAGCGAAGGTGATAGATTTGATGCATGGCGAGGTGCGAGCAGAGGTGATCTGAAAGTAATTATTGGAGCAAGATCGGCAATATTCGCACCTCTAAAAAATCTTGGCATCATTGTTGTCGACGAAGAACATGATTCAAGCTATAAACAAGATGAAGCACCATCCTACAATGCTAGGGATATGGCACTTGTTTTGGGAAATATGTATAAATGCCCTGTAATTCTTGGTTCAGCCACACCTTCAGTCGAATCTTATTCAAATACTTCAAAAGATAAATATTCTTACCTTTCCCTACCCACAAGAATTGGAAAAAGTTTTTTGCCACAAATGCAGTTGGTTGATATGAAAAATGTGAAGGAAAAAATCTTTTCTCCTGATCTCAAAGCTGAGCTTATCAAAAATTTTGAAAGTAAAAACCAATCAATATTATTTTTAAATAGAAGGGGTTTTTCCAACCTTCTTGTATGTGAGAGCTGCGGGGAGCTTTATAACTGCCCTAACTGTTCTGTAACACTCACTTATCATAAAGCAGGTGATTCAATTAAATGTCATTACTGCGGGATTGATGAAAAATTTGTGAATAGCTGTCTTCAGTGCGGTGGAAAATTTGTTGGGCTTGGGATTGGCACTCAAAAAGTCGAGCAGGAAGTAAGATCAATTCTCCCGGATGCAAGAATTGAGATTATGGATAGAGATAAAATAAAAGGAAAAACCAAACTTTTGAACCTTTACAAACGACTCGGAAATAAAGAAGTGGATGTTCTTATAGGAACCCAGATGATTGCCAAAGGACATGACCTTCCCGATGTAACGCTTGTGGGTGTTATCTCTGCAGATCAAGCCCTTGGAATGCCCGATTTCAGATCTGCTGAAAAAACCTTTCAACTAATCACTCAGGTTGCAGGAAGGGCCGGGCGTGGAGAAAAGCCTGGGAGGGTAATTGTGCAGACTTATAATCCTCGGCACCCGAGTATAAGATTTGCAATGGAGCATGATAGTCTTAATTTTTTAAAGCATGAAACCAAACTCAGAAAAGCCCTTTCTTTTCCACCTTATACCAAGCTTGTGAATTTCAGGTTTGGTGGAAGTGATGAGAAGCAGACAAAAAAGTTTGTGGAGAGATCCAAAATAATAGCTAAAAAACTTATATCAAAACTTGATTTGGAAGATGTGGAGATTGTGGGACCGTCTGAAGCACCAATCTACAGGATGCAAAACCGGTTCAGGTTTCAGATGATTATAAAATCGCAGAAATTTAATTTGCTTCACGGTTTTTGTTCAAAATTATATATCTTACTTTTAAAAGAAAAAGGTAACCTAAGATTGAGAGTGGATGTGGACCCCTACAACTTTATGTGATTAATATGAGTCGAAAACAAATTTATCCTGATAAAGAAAATGCCAAGAATACAGTTCTACGATTTAAGGAAATAAATGGCCAGGTTTCTAAAGCAAAAGAAAAAATACTTTCTTTACTCTCATCTCACAGCAGATTTCTTGGAAATTCAATAATAAATAGTCCTGAAATATTAGATACACTCACAAACAAAAAATCTCTTGAAAAGAAAAGGACTTTCTCTGTTTATAAAAAAAGCCTGATCTCTGCAGTTAACAGTTGCGATAATTCAGACGAGCTCGATAAAGAACTTAGAAAATTTAAGTACAAAGAACTTTCACGGATTATTCACCGTGAAATTCTGGGCCTTTCAGATTTTAGGCACACTTTAGAAGAACTTTCCGATATTGCCTCTGCAATTGTTGAGACAGCACTTACTTTTCACAGAAATAAGCTTGATAGCAAAGATAAATTTGATTTTGTAGTCTTGGGTATGGGTAAGCTTGGGGGAAGGCTTTTAAACCTGAGCTCGGATATAGATCTTGTTTATCTGTTTGATAATGACAAAGGTAGTGATGCTGTTTTTAAATTAGCAGAGAATCTCACAAAATCTTTAAGCTCAATCACTGAAGATGGCTTTCTATATAGAGTTGATCTGGGCCTCCGTCCTGGTGGAAATAAAAGCACAATTGCCGTTTCAATAGAGGGGTCTATAGAACATTACTACTACTGGGGTGACACTTGGGAGAGGGCTGCCCTCCTTCAGGCAAGGCCAATTGCAGGAGATCTGGACCTTGGGAAATATTTTCTTCATGAAATAGATGATTTTATTTACAAAAGGTCTTTGGATTTTGCATCAATCGAAGATCTTAAGGATATGAAAATAAAACTTAACAAACTTCAGAAAAAAGGAGATGTTAAGCTCGGAAGAGGGGGAATAAGGGAAGTTGAGTTTTTTGCCCAGGCCCTTCAGCTTGTGAATGCAGGTGCTATAAAAGAACTAAGATCTTTAAATACAGTTGATGCCTTAAAGGCACTTCATAAAACAAATTTGATAACTGAAGATGTTAAACATGAATTAATTGACAGCTATTTTTTTCTAAGAAAAGTAGAGCACTCAATTCAGCTTTATGATGAACTTCAAACACATAAACTTCCAACTAATGATGATTCACTTATGAGATTGTCCACAAGGCTGGGTTTCAGCACTATTGATAAGTTTGAGCAGGAATATAAAAGAAATACTGATATTGTTACAAAGAATTACAACCAACTATTTTATGATGCAAGCAAGATTATTGATGAAGAAGGTAAAGAATTCTGGCAACTGGCAGATTTTCTTACTGTTGGCGATATTGAGGAAGATGAGGCTGTGGAGGGTTTACAAAGACTCGGATTTAAGTCCCCTAATCAGGCAATGGATATTGTGTATCTTCTTTTGAATACCAGACGCGGCGGACTTACGGAAAAGGGTAAGGTGCTAAGGCGAAGAATCATTCCAGCCTTTCTATCTAAGATAGTTAAAACCCATGACCCTGATCTTGCCCTTGTGAGTTTTGAAAGATTTATTTCTACAATAGGTTTTAAAACTTCCATCTATTCTGTTTTATGTGAAAACCCGGAAATTATTGATGTGTTGGCAAAGTTATTCGCAAGAAGCGGTTTTCTTTCCAATTTCTTAATTAGATATCCTGAGTATCTCGATACAATCATTTTAAAAAATGTAAGGCGTGAGTATGAGTCGAAAGAGGAAATGATTGAGGCTTTAAGAAAGGATGTTGACTCTGAAGACAATTTTGAAGATAAACTCAATGCACTTAGAAGGTTTAAAAATGTTGAGTCTTTGAAACTCTGTTTCAGGGATTTGAATGAGGAAGTGGGCCCGGATTATGTCGGAAAGTATTTGTCCTTTATTGCTAAATCAATTATGGAAGTGGGTCTTTCTTTGGCAAAAGAAACAATAAAAGCTACTAAAAAGGAAAAAACAAAACTCAATAATATGATGATTTTGGGGCTTGGTAAACTTGGTGGCGGTGAGATGAGTTACAGCTCTGATCTTGATATAATTTTTATTTATGAAGGTGAAAATCATGAGCTTTTTTCAAGGTTTGGCCAAAGATTTATTTCCAACTTGTCAGTGCCCACTGTTGATGGATTCTGTTATAAAATAGATCTTGGTCTTCGGCCTTCAGGAAATGCCGGTGCTCTTGTAACCTCATTTGATTCATTTAAAGATTATCATAAAAATAGTGCTGAGCTTTGGGAAAGACAGTCACTTGTAAGGGCAATTCCTGCTGCAGGAAATAAAGAGCTTGGGAAAAAAGTAATGAAGGTAATCAATACTTTTGTTTATGAAAGGCCACTTGCAACTAATTTTTACGAAGAAATCTACAGGATCAGGGGCCGGATGGAAGCAGAACTTGCAAAGGAAAGTGACAATAAAGTAAACATTAAGACAGGCAAAGGCGGGCTTGTGGATGTTGAGTTTTTGGTGCAGATGCTTCAGTTAAAACATGGAAAAGAGTATAATCAGCTCAGAGTTACCAATACACTTGTAGTTCTAAAAACTCTTTTTGATCTCAGCCTTATCGGTGAGAGAGATTTTGATATATTGAATGATGGTTATCTGTTTTTGAAAAAACTTGAGAATCTATTGAGATTACTTAATGATAGGTCAATAAATGACATGAGGAAAAGTGATTTTGATAAAATAGCCTCAGAGTTTGGAGATGAATCCGATTCGGCATCTCTCAAAAAACGTTATAATCGCATCACAACTGATGTAAGAAAGGTATACAACAGTTATTTTCTGGAAGGTAATTAATTGAGTAAAAAATGCATTTTCTTTCTTGCAGACGGTGCACGGTATGATGTTTTTCATGAACTTCTCAAAAGAGGTGACCTTGAAAATATCTCCAAATATATAGTTGAGCCTGGAAAATTTCTTAAAGGGGTAACTGTATTTCCTTCCACAACTGGTCCTGCCTACACACCATATCTTCTTGGAAAGTTTCCGGGAAGGTGCAATCTTCCAGGAATTAGATGGTTTGACAGAAGATATTATGATAATGAGGTTGCATCTTTTAGAAGGTTTAGAAGCTATATTGGCCCTGAAACATATTTTTTTAATAGCGATATAGATAGAGAGTTTAAAACTATTTTTGAACTTGTGCCAAAAAGTATAAGTATTCTCAATGAAATAACCCGTGGAATACAACCAAAAAACAACCCAACCAAGTATCTGAAAGCCTATTTGAAAGTTAAAAGCCATTTTACAAGTGATAGTGATGAAGTTGACGAATCGGGCGGCAAAATCTTACTTAAATCACTTAAATCAAATCCTGATTTTATATTTACCGTGTTTCTTGGGATTGACTCCTATTCACATCAGTATCATCCGTTTCATGAAAAGGTTATAAACTCCTATAAAAGGCTTGATAAATATGTTGGCCTTACAGCCCGAAGGTTAATTGAAAGAGGCAGTTTTGAAGACACCCTTTTAGTTATTGGAAGTGATCATGGGCTTACTTCAACTCACTCTCACTTTGATTCACTTTGTTTTCTTGAAAATAAAGACCTTAAACCGCTTTACTATCCTAATGTTTTTAAACATCTAACCAATGCCGAATCATCCGTCATGGTATCTGGTAATTCGATGGCCCATCTTTATTTTAAAAATAACTCCGGGTGGGGTGAAAGAACAAATAACTCATACTTGACTGACATTATAGATAAACTTGTGGCTCGTCCGGAAATAGATATTGTTTGCTCACTGAATGAGAATGGTGAAATAAGTATTAAAAGCCAAAGGGGTGAATCTACAGTAATCCAGAAAGAAGATGGTTCAATTAAATATAAGAAAATAGATGGTGACCCATTTGGTTATAAGTTTGAGTCAGGCCAATTTGAAGAAGATAAATCGCTTTCAATGACTATAGATTCAAATTATCCAGATGCACTTTTGCAGATACTTCAGCTTTTTGAATCTCCAAGAAGCGGAGATGTGATAATAAGTGCAAAACCGGGCTTTGATCTAAGGGCTACACATGAAAAACCAGAACATTATGGATCACATGGCTCTCTTCATAAAGACCATATGCTCGTGCCACTTTTGATAAATAGAAAGTCGGAGTTTGATTTTGCAAGAACCACTGATATTTTCCCGACAATGGTCAGACATTTGGGATTTGATTTGCCTTCAAATATTGATGGAAAATCCCTTATTTAATCTAAAAATAGATTATAATAAAGGTGTAATTTTAAACTTACTTATGTAACCCAAACTTTTCTAGACAAAGATATTTAATTCAGTTATAAAATTCATCCCAATACACGGGCGGTTAGCTCAGCGGGAGAGCGTCTGCCTTACAAGCAGAGGGTCACAGGTTCAAATCCTGTACCGCCCACCATCATGGAGCCGTAGTTCAGTCTGGTTAGAACGCTGGCCTGTCAAGCCAGAGGTCGCGGGTTCGAACCCCGTCGGCTCCGCCACTTTTTTTAATAATATGAAGAATAATACTAACAATCAAAATCTTATTTCATTATACAATAAGACAAGAGAGAATTTCAAAGATTTAGATAAATATTATAATGAGTGTGAATTTCTTCAGTTTTACCACCCAGAAAATACACGAGAATCTGGTGCTTTTTCTATAGCTGAAGATAATTTTCGTTACTATTTAGGTATTGCTCTTACATCATTACGTATTTTAATGGATGCAATGAACTTGCATCAAACATTATTTGTTTTTAATGAAGAGCAAAAAAAAATACAGAGTGATTGCAGTGGAAAGCTTACAGAAATGAGAATGCATCATATTTTAGATGTGACTACAAATGATAAACATATTTTTCTACATAAATATTTTGATTTAATTTCCTCATATGTTGATGCTAAATTTGAAAATAATGAATTATCCATGCTTAAGAGTATTCTGGAAAATACTGGGAAATTAATAATGGATAGAGATTTAAATCCAAGTAACGAATCTGAAATTACAAATTCCGTATTAAATGTTTTGAGCCTTGTTTTCCCAGATGCTACAGGAAATGTGAATATAAACCAAGTACTCAGCACATATAAACCTGATATTGGACTTAGATCTTTAAATGTCGCTATAGAATATAAATTTGCTGATAATAAAAATGAAGTTAAAAAAGCGTTAGGTGGAATATATGAAGATATGAAAGTTTACAGTGGAAGTAGAGATTGGACAAAGTTTTATACAGTCTTATATATGACTGATAATTATTTTTCCAAGAATCAAATTCTTCATGATTTTAAATATGTTGGTGATAATAATAGCTGGACACCTATAGTAGTTGTAGGAAAGGGGCAACGTAAAAGGAAAAAGTAATATGTTTTTCAAATAATTAGGGGTTGAGTCTTAATAAAAGAATGAAAGCATATATTATAAATCATTGAATAATCGAGACAACAAATGAAAAGAAATATTATAATTTTTTTCCTGTTAATAGTTCCTAATATAGTTTTTTCACAAACAGCTACTGATTTTTTTACAAAAGGTCTAAAAAACTTTAAAACCAACGACCATGTATTAGCAAAAAATCATTTTACAAAAGCAATTGAATTAGGATTTGAAGATGCTGTAATTTATTTTCTTAGAGGTTCTAGCAAGTCAAAATTGGAAGATTATTCTGGAGCTGTTATTGACTATACTAAAGCTCTTAATTTAGGGTTTAATAATAGTGGATTAACTAGTGCTTTTAATTTAGAGTTTGATAATCAAATAATTTATAATAATAGAGGTTTTGCAAAATTAATGTTATTTGATAATTACGGAGCAATCGATGACTTAAACAAAGCAATTGCTTTAGATGATAAAGATGCATTTGCTTATTTGTATAGAGGTTTTGCTAAACAAAATTTATCTAGAATAAATGAGGGTTGTTTGGATATATCAAAAGCTGGCGAGAGAGGACTGGAAAAGGCATTCGATGCAATAAAGAAGTTTTGTAAATAAATTAATGTAGTTGAGGAAACTAGTATTTATAGAATTAAAATAAGAAATTTTTTATAGCTGCCAACGCTGATAAACATCAATTAATTAAATAAGTTTTAAACAAAATTCATTCTCTGATAATTTTCAAACTATTATGATTCTTTGATTTTCACATTGGACTTTTTCTATATTAAAACTTCTTACAATCCGTTCTCTTATAATTTGATGAAAATAGTGTGGATCCACGCTAAAAATGATCCTGTTCAGGATTATTTGCCTGTTTGTTGAATAAAGTTTTTCGAATAATCCCGATAAGGTTTATTTTCTTGTATTGATTATTTATTATGCTAAAATAGTCCTGAGAGGGTTTATTATGCAGATAATCAGAGATACAAAACACATTGGCAAAATAATTAGAAAATCAAGAAAGGCTCAGGGACTAACTCAGCAGCAGCTTGCAGCAGTTTGCGGAGTTGGTATACGCTTTATAAGAGAACTAGAGAAAGGCAAAGAGACCTGTCAAATTGGAAAAGCTATAAAAGTAATTTCTATGTTGGGTATTACTCTCAGTATAGACTTCGAGGAAGAAGAATGAGGGCAATCTTGGATGTATTTCTTCATGAAAAATATGTCGGTGAATTAATTCAAGACGACTCCGGCGCATTAACCTTTGAGTATGATAAAAGCTATGTTTCTGAAAACGAAAGGGCACTATCTCTATCTCTTCCTTTAAGAGAAAAATCTTATCAAGGCAATTCAGTTAAAACTTTTTTTTCAGGGCTTTTACCAGATGATATTGCAAGACACAGACTTGCCCGCTATCTTGGACTTTCAGAAAATAATCCATTTGCATTGCTTGAGTCAATTGGAGGGGAATGTGCCGGGGCAGTGTCCTTATATCCGAAAAACTATTCATTACCAAAAGCCTTTTCTGATGAAGTAGAGATACTTGATGACCATAAACTAAAGGAAATCCTGGATTTACTTAGAAAACGTCCCCTTCTTGCCGGTGATGATGGTATACGCCTGTCACTTGCCGGAGCCCAGGATAAACTTGCTGTGGGTCTTTATGATGAAAAGATAGCAATTGTAAAAGGTACTACTCCAACCACACATATAATCAAACCGATGATTTCGGATATAAGAGACAGTGTCCACAATGAGTTTTTCTGTATGAATCTTGCAAACCTTGTTGGAATAGAAGTCCCAAAGTCGAAAATATATATTCTTGATGATTCTTTTTATTTCTTGGTTGAGAGGTATGATCGCATTTCTGATAAAAATAAAAATGTGATTCGGTTACATCAAGAAGATTTTTGCCAAGCGCTTGGCATCTTGCCTGAAATCAAATACGAAAGAGAAGGTGGGCCAAGTATTTCTCAATGTCAGGATATCTTATTAAATAATTCAGCTAATCCTGCTATAGATCAAATCAAGCTACTGAGATTGACAATTTTTAATTACCTTATCGGCAATTCTGATGCTCATGGGAAAAATTTCTCACTGCTTTATAAAAATATTAAACCCAATTTTGCACCTGCTTATGATTTATTATCAACCGCAGTTTACTCTGAAGCATCAACGAGGATGGCTATGAAAATTGGAGGAAAATACAGGCCTGATCAAGTTCTTTTAAGGCACTGGTCGAGCTTGGTTCCAGATACTAAATTAGCAAGAAGTAATCTTGCCAATATTTTAAAAGAACTTGCAAATGATTGTATTGAAAATGCTCATATATTAATTGAGGATTTGGGAAAAGAAAATATAAAGTCGGAAATTTTTGGAGACATTCTTTCTATTATTCAAAAACGCGCTGAACTTATTTGCAGACAGTTAAAATAGTTTTATTTCCTAATAACATTTTTATTCTCATCAAGTAAAATTAATGCACAAAACTTAGAGGAAGTTCTAAAATGGACATTTTTGAGAGTGAAATTTTATTAAAACAACTGGAAGAAAGAAACATTGATCCTTTAGATATTAAGGAACAAATTCTTAAATTGAAAAAAGGATATAAACCTGCAAATCTGATAAAACCCTGTGTGATTAATGATGGTATTAAAAAGCTTAATGAAAATGAACTTGATAAATATGTAGAAAAGTATGACAGTGAGTTAAAAAGTATAAATATTTGCAAGTTTGTTCCTGCTTCAGGTGCTGCTACAAGGATGTTTCGTGATTTACTAAATCTTCAAAATTCTCTTTCAAGTAGTGATGGTTTAGATTCTGAGAATAAAGAAATAAAGGAAAACCTGGTTTCAAACATTGATAAATTTGCTTTTAAAGATGATTTAGAAAAAGAGCTGGATACAGATTTATCAGAATGTATTTCTAATGATTTACTGGTTGTATTAAGCGCGCTTCTAGATGAAGAAAAACTAAACTATAAAAACCTTCCAAAGGGTTTAATTAAATTTCATCAA
>JAJCZR010000024.1 GCA_029262295.1 Deltaproteobacteria bacterium
GAGTTATTTTTTCAATATTCCTGCACTTAATACTGATAGGTTTTATTTTGTTTTGGGGAGTTGGAAAACAGGGTGAAAAACCAAGTGGGCCAATAGAAGTTACATTGTCCACAGGTGATTTCGGAGGCGGGGGATCTGGAAGTGGTGGTAATGATAAGCTCACCAGTAAACCGGAAAAGAAAATTGAACAAAAAAAAGAGGTTGTAAAAAAAGAAGAACCTCCGAAAAAGAAAGAAGAAGTTGTTAAGAAAGAAGAGCCTGTGAAAAAAGAAGTTAAAGAAGAAATAAAAGAAGTAGAACCACCTGAAAAAAAAGTGGTTGAAGAAAAGGCAGAAGAAATTCCTGATAAAAAAATAGTTGAGAAAAAAGAAGAGCCAAAAAAAGAAGAGATTAAAAAGGAAGAAGTGGCTATCCCCGAAAAAATAGCGGAGGAAGAAAAAGTAGAAGAAAAAAAAGAAGTGGTTAAAAAAGAAGAACCTGAGAAGAAAACTGAAGAAGTTGAAAAGAAAGAAGAGCCTGTAAAGAAAGCTGAGATAAAAGAAGAGAAAGTTGAAGAAAAACAACCAGAGAAAGAAATAGCAAAAAAAACTGAAGAAACCGGATCATCAAGAGATGATGTTTTAAAAGAGATGAAGAGAAATGCCGTGTTGAAAAACCTTAAAAAAGGTTCGGGTGGTAACTCAACAGAAGTTGCTAAAAATAATACTAATACCGAAGCAAAGGGTGGCGGTGGTTCCGAGGGGAAAGGCGGGCAAGGTGGGGGCGGCAACTCAATAATTAATCCGATTGTCTTAAGCAATTATTATGATGTTCTTTCCAAAAGAGTAGACAGAGTTCTTGTTTTTCCACCTAATGTCGAACTCGATGGCAACTATGAGGCCCTTGTAAGATTTTGGATGAATGAAAATGGAAGGGTCTATGGTGTGGCTGTCCATAAGACATCTGGGAATAATATTATAGATAACAACTGCGTAAAAGCAGTAAATTCAGCAGCACCATTTCCATCACCTCCAGATGCTATACAAAGCAGGATTAAAGTTGAACCATTTGTGATCCCATGCAGCAACAAAGGTTGATCCTATGACAGGTTTTATATGCAGTTAATTCTTATCAGGCACGGAAAGACCGACTGGAACGAACTCGAGCGATGTCAGGGTGCAAGTGACATTCCCCTTAATAAAAACGGAATAAATCAGGCTGGAAAACTAGCACTTTCCCTCCGAGATGAAAAAATAGACCATATTTATTCAAGTGATCTTATAAGGGCAAAACTGACAGCAGAAACGATTGCCGATTACCACAATCTTAATGTTAACATCGATAGTGGATTCAGGGAGATGGACCAGGGAGATTTTGAAGGCCTTGAGTTTAGCTTGATCAGAGAAAAATATGGCCATGTGCTTAAAGAGTGGCGGACATCCCCTGAGACGCTTGTAATTCCTGGAGGGGAATCTTTAACCGAAGTGCAAAACCGTGCTTACAATTCAGTTATGAGTTTGCTTGAAAAACACTCTTCAAAGACTGTTCTTGTAGTAAGCCATAACTTAACTATAGTTACACTTTTGTGTAGGTTTTCTGAAAGGTCATTAAAAAATTTCAGGGAGTTTATTGTAAGTGAAACTTCAAAGACCATTATTAATTTTAATAATGGAACAGCCGATGTGGGATTGGTAAACGATATATCCCATCTTGAAAGTTAATATTAACCCTTCTGAGAATTTGCACATTTGTTATCCAGTAACGCTTAATTGGGTAAAATAATTAAAATTTGAAAGCTGCCAAATATATAAGATGAAACAGGAAGTTTATAATATAGTAAAAAAATCTTTGGAGGCCATCTCCAGGGAATCCGGCCGAGAACTGAATGAAACAGAGTTTGAGGTTGAAATGCCTAAAAGAAAAGGCTTTGGGGATTTTTCTACAAATGTTGCAATGATTGCAGCAAGCAAGACAGGTAGTAAACCCAGGGATATTGCGGAGAAAATTGTTTCCGAAATTAACGATATGGAATGCAAAATTGTAGAGAAAGTTGAAATTGCCGGGCCTGGTTTCATTAACTTTTTTCTTAAAGATGAATCATTTGTAAATCAGCTGAAAAATATTTATGAGTTAGCAGATTCTTATGGAAGCTCCGATATTGGTGGCGGAGAAAGAGTGATAGTGGAATTTGTTAGCGCAAACCCAACTGGATATCTTCATTTTGGACATGCAAGAAATGCCGCCGTGGGAGATTCAGTCTCTAGATTACTCAGTTTTGCAGGCTTTAATGTTGAAAAAGAGTTTTATGTAAATGATGCTGGAATGCAGATGCAGATGCTAGGTAAATCTGTTTTTGCGCGATTTAAAGAACTTTTGGGTATCGATTCTGAGCTTCCAGAAGATGGTTATCAGGGTGAATATGTAATAGAAATAGCAAAAGATATTTACGGTAGTAAAAAAGATGAATTAGAAAAGCTATCTGATGATGAAGCAGAACAGCTTTGTAAAGATTATGCATACAAATTCTTGATTAACGAGATTAAAAATGATCTTTCTAACCTGAGAGTGGAATTTGATAATTGGTATAGTGAGAAGGAAAAAATTCATGATCAGAATAAGCTTGAAAATGCACAAAGCAAACTTCAAGCTGCATCAGCACTTGAGAAAAAAGATGGAGCGCTTTGGTTTAAGGCAACCCAGTTTGGAGATAGCCAGGATTGGGTGCTCATTAAAAGCGATGGTTCCCCAACTTATTTTATAGCGGATATTGCATATCATGATGATAAATTCGAGCGTGGTTTTAAAAGGCTTATTAATATTTGGGGGGCAGATCATCACAGCCACTTTACGAGATTAAAATCATCAATGAAGGCTATTGGATATGATGAAGAATCCGTGGAAGTGGTTTTAATACAGTTTGTAAGGCTTGTTGAGAACGGAAAAGAAGTGGCAATGTCTAAAAGAGCAGGCAGTTATATAACCCTGAGAGAAGTGCTAGAGGAAGTTGGCCCTGATGTAACAAGGTTTTTTCTTCTTATGAGAAGCTCAGACAGCCATCTTGATTTTGATCTTAATCTAGCCAAGCAGCAGTCAAGCGAAAATCCGGTTTATTATATACAGTATGTATATGCCAGAATATCAAGTATTCTTAAAAATGCGGAGGAAGATGAATTGAATCCATCCGATAAACATATAGATAGCCTCAGTGATGAACTTGAGCTTGCTATCATAAAAAAGCTCCTAAGTTTTCCTGAAGCTGCAGGTTCCGCCGCAGAATCATTATCACCACATAAGATATGTTATTATTTACAGCAGTTAGCGTCAGATTTCCATTTATATTATAATAAGGTCAAGATAATTAATTCTGAGGATAAAGATTTAAGTTCTGCTAGGCTTTATTTGATAATTTGTATTGGCATTGTAATCAAAAACGGATTGACCCTTCTTGGGGTCGATTCACCAAAGAGGATGTAGATAATGAGTGAAACTAAAAAACCTACAAACTTACAGATTTTCCTATTTTTTATTGGCTTTGTAACCCTTTTTACCCTTGTTTTTGTGCTAGGCGTTGTCGTTGGGAAAGGGTTAAGCACGAGGGGGCAGGTTGAAGTTGCGAAGAAAGTTGAAGAACAAAATTCGCAAGATATTGAACTTTCAAAAGATTCAGAACCCGAAATTAATGGGAATAATATAGAATCTGAAGATGAGGCTGCTAAACAAGAAGAAAAAAAAGTTGAAAATGTAGTTAAAAAAGGGGTTGATGAGGCTCAGAAGGAAAAAGAAATTGAGAAAGAAGAAGTTACAAAAAAAGAAACACCTGTAAAAGAAGTTGCAAAAGTAAATAATGAAGAAGAAAAACCAACTTCTGAAAATAACCTTGGCTACGAGAAAAAACCTGAACGACCAAAGGCTATCGGAAATACTTTCCCTCCCACCGATCCTGGGGGAAAATTTACTGTGCAGGTTGGATCCTTTAAGGAAAAGCAAGGTGCAGAAAAAATTCTCAACTCATATAGATTAAAGGGTTACCCTGCATACATGTCCACTGTGCAGGATGCCCAAAACCAAAGTTGGTACAGGATTAAAATAGGCACTTTTTCAAAAAGAGATACTGCAAAAGAGTATTTTGAAGTACTAAAGAAAAAAGAAAAAGACATAAATGGTTTTATCACAGTTAATAACTAAGCGATGAACAAAATAAAAATAATATCTTTACTGCTTTTTTTATCTTTGTTTCTTATATCTGATGCAAGTTCATATTCAGATCTTGTACCTGTAAAAAATAAAAATGGTATGTATCAGGCCGAGTTTAAACTTGATAGGGGTGGGGCAGTTAAAGTTAATCTTCCCTCGGATATGGCACTTAAAGAAAATGTGTCTGGAAGTATGATGTATAAGGGAAATTTAAGCCAATTTGAACTTCTTGTCGAAAACAAACTTGTGCCAATGTCTGGCAACAATTTTAATTTTATTATGCCCTCAAACGTTACTACAGGTGTTGTAAATGTGCTTCTTCGTTTTTCAAATGGAATTGATATAGGAAGGGCCTTTTTCCCAATAAATATTGTTAAGTTAAAGGATTTCACAAGTGAGTCGGATGAAAATGCATTTAAGCTTCCCGTTTACGGAAGTTCAGGTATCCCTGTGGATGTGGAAGGTGCTTTTGATGGAAATTACAGAAATACAATTGTTACCCTTTCAGGCAAAAGATTGAATGTTTTAGCCGAATCTACAACAAGAACTGTGTTTATTACTTCAAATGATCACAGCGGACCCGGAGTATTAAAGCTAAGTGAACTTGGAAAAAATGCCCAGACCAAGTTTACAAACCTCGTGGTTGTTAAAGTTGAAGAAAGGGTGCAGGAGCCAGAGACAATCCTGGGCTACGAACAAAAGGGTTTTGAAGAAAATGAATTTACTGAAATTTCAGAACCAGTTGCGCTTTCTTCTCAAAAACTTAATAAGGAAAAAGTATTGCCAGTATTAACAAAAAGCAAACTACCAAAAAGTATTGGCAATCAAGACAACACCCTTTTAAAGGAAAATCCTGCGGCTCAAGCTAAAGTGGCTTCAGTGAAAAAAGAAGTTCCTTTCAAACAAACAACTATTAAAACTAAAAAAACTTCTGAGAAAAAAGAAGTTGCTGTGAAAAATGAAGCTAATAAAACTCAAGTAGTTGCTGTGAAAAAAGAGACTTCTGCCAAAAATACAGTTACTAAAAATAAGTCGCTTGATTATTCAGCTATAAAGAATGATCTTGATAAGCAGTTTTCATCTAAATTTTATTCTAATGAAGCTTCTGATATAAAGAAAAAAGAGGTTGTAGCCTCTAAGCCCGATTTAGAAGATAAAACCATTATTGCAAAGGGTTCATCATTAAAAGTTGATACAAGCAAACCAAAAGAAACAGTGAAAACTACTCCCAAAAATACTAGTCAAAAAACTGTTATTGCTAAGGCTGATTCAGAAAAGAGCAAGATAAAAACTGATAAAAAAGAAATTGTAAAAGTATCTCAAAAAACTCCTGAAACAAAAAAGGTTGCAGCTTTGCCCCCGAAAAAAAATAAAGATCTAAAAGATTTTGAAGAAGTGAAAAAAGATCTTAATAAACAGTTTTTCTCCAAACTAAATTCGCCTGAGAAAGAAAAAAAAGAGATTGCTAAAGTAGAAACTAAAAAAGAAAAAGCTCCAGTTCCTTCCAAAAAAACTATTGAAAAAAAGAAAGTAGTTAAATCTAAAGACGTAAAAAAAGAACCTCTAAACCGGGCTTCTGAGAAAGGCAATAAAAAGGTGGTAACTAGTAAAACAGAAAAGAAGGTAGACAAGCAAAAAGTTACTAATACTTCTGAAAAAAAAGTTGATAGCAAAGCTGCAAAGAAGGTTCAAGATAATAAAGATGTTGATAAAATTGCTAAAAATACATCCAGAAAACCTGCGGTTACAAACTACCAGCCTTTAGTTGAAGCTAAAGATTCAAAAATAGAAAAAGCTAATAAAAAACAAAACTCAGTAAAATCTAAAAAGAATGAAGATAAATTAAAATCAACCCAATTTATACATACAGTAGTTCCTGAGGTTGTTGATAAAAAGAAAACTGCAAAAAGCAGTGAAGTTAAAAAAGAGAGTTCAAAGTTAGTTTCCAAGAATAAATTGGATAAAAAAGATACTGATGTAAAAGCTGGTAAAGAAAAAATATCAAAGAGTAAATCAACAGAAAAGATTAAAGATACAAAACTCGTAAAATCCAACCAGAAAAAACAAACGGTTAAAAAAGATAAGGGTGAAATCACTAAATCCTTGAAGAAATCTGAAAGCAAAACTATAGATAAAAAGGCAATGCATACAGTAATGCCAAAGGCTGTTAGTAAAAAAACTGAAGTGGCAAAAGCAAAAAAGGAAATATCTTCTAAAAAGCCTCCTTCAAAAAACAAAAAAAGTGATTTTTGTATTCAACTTGCCTCATTTAAGAAGCAAAGTGAAGTTAATACTTTTCTCTCAAAAATGAAATCAAGTGGATACAACCCTGATGTTAAACAGGTAAGACTTCCGAAGAAGGGGAGATGGAACAGGGTAAGGATATGTGACTTTGACTCAAGGCCGGCTGCTGAAAATTTTAGTAAGGGTATCAACAAAAGCAGCCTTAATATTAGCTCTGTTTTAGTAACTGAATACTAAATAATTTTAATAAAAGGATTACAAATGGTTGATGAAGTAGCTGAAAGATCGAAAGGTGGAAAACGGCCTGAAGCAACAAAACTGTTGGGTGGAGGTATAAAATCGTGGTGGGTTTTGTTAATAAGGCCTATAGAGAATTTTCTCATTGAGCAGAAATATCACCCGAATGTTCTCACTATGACAACACTTGTTGTCTCAGGGGTCACAGGTCTTTTCTTTCATATGGGTTGGATATTTGTTGCCGGAGTTTTTCTGCTTGCTGGTTCAACCTTTGATATTTTTGATGGCAGGGTTGCAAGGGCCCAGAATATTAGTTCAGAGAGTGGTGCTTTTTTTGATTCATGTGTTGATCGTTACTCTGAAGCACTTATCTATATAGGCCTTTTAAGTTACTTTAGCGGCACATTTTATATTTATTTAATATTCTTGATTCTGGCAGCTTCTATGATGGTAAGTTACACAAGGGCAAGGGCTGAAGGGCTTGGCATTAAGTGTGAAGTTGGAATTATGCAGAGAACAGAAAGGGTTGTGTATCTTGGAGTGCTTTCTGTCTTTAACTTTGTTGGAAACTATGTAACGGGCTTTTTGGGATTTGGTGCAAATAATTATTTGTTCAAACTTTCAATAATTCTTCTTTTTGTTTTCTCTTTCTATACATCATTGCAGAGAATGTCCCATGTGATGAGAGAGCTGAAAGCAAAAGAGGATTGAAATTACTGATTTTCCCTTGTATTTCTTTCCTTGATCCTGCTTGCTTTCTTTGAAAGCCCACGAAGGTAGTAAAGTTTAGCCCTTCTTACTTTACCTGTTCTTTTTACTTCAATTTTTTCAATAAGGGGGGAATGAACTGGAAAAATTCTTTCCACGCCAATTCCATATGAAACTTTTCTAACGGTGAAAGTCTCGCGAATACCGCCACCTTTTTTGGCAATTACAACACCTTCAAAGATCTGAATTCTTCTTCTATCACCTTCTTTGATGTTATAACTCACAGCAACAGTATCACCAGCCCTGAATTCAGTTACATCAGTTTTCATATGTTTTTTTTCTATATCAGCTAAAACGCCCATTTTATAACTCCTTATTTATATCTTACATGAAAGTAATCTATCTAGTATTATTGCCACTGCACTTCTAACAGAAAGATGATTATAATTACTATAACCTTCTATCGGTTTAAGAGTGTAGTCGGCTTTCTCTAAAACTTGTTTTGCTAATCCCCAACCAGTTCCAAATAAAATCAGAAAAGGTTTATCATTACTCATTATTTTTTTGCCAAGTTCAGTATAACCGATCATCTCATCTGAAAATCTTGCATCAGTTACAACAATTTGCGGTTTGCATCCCTCATTTTTCTCTATACTTTCAATGGTTTCTTCAATAGTATTTTTAATCTCTACTATGGAAAAAGCCCTTTTTTTTGTTTCGTTATATTTTTCCCCGGGGCCATCTGTCCAATGACTAATCAGCTTCTTTACAAGCTTTTGCTGCTCCTCTACCGGGGTAACGATATAAAATTTTTCGACTCCAAATGTTGTTGCATCACGGCAAATATCGTGTACATCAATACTTTTGCAGGCAGACGAAATAATTTCGAGCTGTTTATTGTATACCGGATAGTGAATTAATGCAATATAGGCCCTGAAATTAGGCAAATTTTCTGATTGATAGTCTTTAAGGAGTTTTGTTTCTTCAAGATCAAGTTTTGCACTATCAAGAAGTTCCGGCCTTTTATTATAAGTTTTTTTTATACTTTCAATTCTTCTCCATTTTCTGATTTTTTCATGGTTGCCTGAAAGAAGCACCTCTGGAACTTTCATTTCATCAAAATTATCCGGTTTTGTATATTGAGGGTATTCAAGAAGGGACTCGCCGTAGGATTCAAAATCAAGAGAGCCACTGTTCCCAAGGACTCCTTTCACATATCTTGAAGCAGAATCAACTATTACAGAAGCTGCATATTCTCCGCCGGAATTAACAAAGTCTCCAATTGATAGCTCCATATCCACGTATTTTTCACTTATTCTTTGGTCGACTCCTTCGTACCTTCCACAAAGAATTATCACCTGATCATAATTTGAAATTTCGCTGGCTTTTTTGTCTGTAAATCTTTCTGCACTTGCGCTGGTTAAGATAACAACAGATTTCTTTTTATTATCTTTAATACTTTTTAATGCCTTGGCAAAAGGCCCGGGGTTCATAAGCATCCCACTCCCGCCGCCATAAGGAGTATCATCTACTTTTTTATGTTTGTTTTCTGAATAATCTCTAAGATTGTGAAGGTTGATTGAGATTAAATTATTCTCGACAGCTTTACTTGCTACCCCGCAGCTAAAAACTGATTCAAAAAATTCAGGGAATATTGTGATAATATCAAATTGCATTTTTATTCGAGGAGGCCCTCTATTGGATTTATTATTATTTTTGATTCTTCCATATTTGTTTCCATTATGAATTTCTCCACAAATGGGATTAACACTTCTCTCTTATCATCTCTTACTATCAGAATCTCCTGCGCCCCATTATCAAGCAGATCGCTAACCTTTCCTATGTATTCATTTCTATTTGTATAAACTTCAAGACCTATTAAATCAAACCAGAAAAACTCATTTTCATCCAGCTCGCTTAGCTGCGATTCATCTATAAGAAGCTGTTTATTTACAATCTTGTCTGACTCTTCAGGCGTGTTTACACCTTCAAATCTAACAATAGCAAAGTTTTTGTGAAATCTTTTTTTTGCAATTTTGTACTCAACCGGTTTTTTATCCGGATCAAGTTCGATATAAATTTTATTAAGGTTTTTAAATGTAGAAAGGTTTTTGCTAAAAGGAAGGACTTTCAGTTCTCCTGAAAGCCCGTGTTTTTTCGTAATTTTACCGTATAAGATAAGCCCCATTTCGGCTTTATAATAGATTATTCAAGTATTTCCAGCACGGCACGTTTTTTTATCTTGGCCGCTGCAGCACTTAGAATTGTTCTTGTTGCTTTAGCTGTTCTTCCCTGTTTCCCTATTATTTTACCTAAATCTTCTTGCGCCACTTTCAATTCCAATACGGCAGTTTGTTCTCCTGCAATTTCAGTAACCTCAACCTGTTCGGGGTTGTCTACGAGTGATTGAGCAATAAAAACAACTAGCTCCTTTAACCTGTCCATATCTGTTACCTCCTGAAATCTGGTTTCTGAAAATTACTTTACAAAACGGTCTACATTAAATCAGCAATTAACTTGCTTACCCTGTTTGTCGTCTGTGCGCCGTTTCCTATCCAGGTTTTAACTTTATCTGTATCAACCTTTAATTCATGTGGATCCTTTCTTGGATCATAGTGCCCAAGTATATCAAGAAACTTACCATCACGTGGTGAACGAACATCCGCAGCAACAATTCTGTAAAATGGCCTTTTCTTCGAACCAATTCTCATTAATCTTATTTTAACCAAACTAAAACTACCTCCTGAGTTGTTATAGTAATATTTTATACCTTTTTATTTAAAATTTCATCATTCTCTGTGCTAACTTACCCATTTTTCCCATATTTCCCATCATTTTTCTCATTTTAACATAATTTTTTATCATCCTGTTCACATCCTGAACCCCTGTGCCACTACCCTTTGCAATCCTTTTTCTCCTGCTCCCGTTTAAAATTGCATGATTTTTTCTTTCCCTGATTGTCATTGAGTCTATAATGGCAAGGTTTTTTTTAAGCTCCTTTTGCGCTGTTTCCATTGCTTTGGGATTTTGACTTACCTTTTTCATTCCGGGCACCATATCAACAATATTTTCAATCGAGCCAAGCTTGTTCATTGCAAGTATAGATTCTTTGTAATCTTCAAGGGAAAACTGTTTTTTGAGGATTTTTTTAGCCATTCTTTCGGCTTGTTCATCCTCAAAAACTGCCTCGGCTTTCTCGATCAGGCTCATTACATCGCCCATTCCAAGAATTCTTGAAGCTATTCTGTCTGGGTGAAATACTTCCAGCGCATCTGTTTTCTCACCGGTCCCAAAAAATTTAATGGGTTTCCCCGTTACGCTCTTAATTGAAAGAGCTGCCCCACCTCTTGCATCTCCGTCCATTTTTGTAAGGACTATTCCATCAAGATCAAGTTGCTGATTAAAGTTATCTGAAACATTCACTGCATCCTGACCAGTCATCGCATCAGCAACAAGAAGTATTTCATTAGGATTAACACTACTTTTTATCTGAGAGAGCTCATCCATAAGCTCTGTATCTATATGAAGCCTTCCCGCTGTATCAATTATTACTACATCGGCCCCTTCGTTCTCAGCCTGGCCCAGCGCTTCATTACATATATCAACTGGGTTACTTCCAGGAGCAGTATTAAATACATTTACATCAATACTTTCACCCAGCACTTTTAACTGCTCGATAGCTGCAGGCCTGTATACATCAGCGGGAACAAGTAATGGGGTTTTATTGTGTTTTTCTTTTAAAAACCTTGCAAGCTTCGAAGCTGTCGTGGTTTTTCCTGAGCCCTGAAGCCCTACGAGCATTACAATAAAAGGAGGCGCTACACTAAGATTAAGTTCAGAACTTTTCTCACCCAACACAGTTATGAGTTCGTCATTAACGATTTTTACAAACTGTTGACCGGGAGAGAGGCTTTTTGCTACTTCCTGCCCTAAAGCCCTTTCTTTTACTGAGTTTATAAATTCCCTTACAACTTTAAAATTAACATCAGCCTCAAGAAGGCTTAGGCGCACTTCTCTCAGTGCGTCTTCAATATTCTTTTCGCTAAGTTTCCCATAGCCTCTTACCTTTTTAAGGGTAATGCCTAATTTATCTGATAATCCTTCAAACATAATCTTGTTAGTTTAAATGAAATAAACCCATTTTTTTAGCATAGATAAAAATTAAAGTCAATTCTATGGGCACATTTCACAAAATTTGTATAATATATTTTTCATAGACAAACATTAATTAATCATTAAAAATAGTTCACTTTACTACTTGGTGGTGATCAAATTTGAATTTTGGAATTTTCAGTTTTTTAACAGAATTAGTAAAAAATCCAACTAGAACGGGCTCTATTGCCCCTTCATGTGAGGATCTTTGCAATTTAATTACGGATGAAGCCGATTTGGATAATATGCAAACTGTAATTGAGTTTGGCCCCGGTACGGGAGTTTTCACAGAAAAGATATTGGAAAAGATATCGGATGAAGCAACCTTTTTTGCAATGGAACTCAACCCAACATTTATAGAGGTGACAAAGGATCGCTGCCCGGGGGTTGTGATTTATAATGACTCTGCTGAAAACTCAAAAAAATACCTTGAGATTCACGGTAAAACTGAGTGCGACTGTATTATTTCAGGGCTTCCCTGGACTGCTTTTGGCCCAAAACTTCAGGATTCCCTTTTAAATAGCATCTGGGATATACTAAGCCCTGGGGGCAGGTTCCTCACATTTAGCTATTCACACAGCCTTTTATTTCCAACAGCAAAAAGATTCAGGAGTAAGCTTAAAAGTATGTTCCCAGAGGTAGTTGAATCAAAGACAGTATGGTCTAACTTTCCTCCTGCATTTGTTTATTGTGCTAAAAAGTAGTTTATTATCTTTGTAATATGCCAAATCCAACTTTATACCTGATTGATGGAAGTTCTTATATCTTCAGGGCCTACTATGCAGTAAGAAACCTGAGTACCTCAGAGGGGATTCCGACAAATGCTGTTTATGGGTTTACATCGATGCTCTTTAAGTTTTTAAAAGATTATAATCCAAAATATCTGGGAATAGTTTTTGATTCAAAGGGCGATACTTTTAGGACCGGGATTTATCCAGAGTATAAAGCAAATAGAACTGAACCTCCTGAGGATCTAAAACCACAGTTTCCAAAAATATTTGAAATGGTCGAAGCCTTTTCAATTCCTGTAATTCAAAGAGAAGGTTTTGAAGCGGATGATCTAATGGGAACAATTGCTGTTGTTAACGAAAAAAAAGGCGTAAATACAGTTTTGGTTACCGGGGATAAAGATTTTTGTCAGGTTGTAAGTGAAAAAGTTACCCTTCTTGATACCATGAAAAACAAGACAACCGGGGTTAAAGATGTGATTAATAGATATGGGGTTACACCCGGGCAGATTATTGATTTTCAGGCGCTTATGGGTGATTCAATTGATAATATTCCGGGTGTAAAGGGAGTTGGGGAAAAAACTGCGTCGAAGCTTATATCTGAATTTGGTACAATGGAAAATCTTTATCAAAACTTATCTGAGGTTAAACCACGTTATGAAAAGCTTCTAAGTGAGAATAAAGAGAGTGCATTTTTAAGTAGGGAGCTTGTGACACTAAAAACTGATGTTGATATTACAACAGATATCCAGAGCTACAAGTTCACAGGGTTTGATAGTAAAAGTCTCTTCTCAATGTTTCAGGCGCTTGAGTTTAAAAATCTTTTTGGCGAACTTGATCATAATAATATTGAAGATGATAAAGTTTCCTTGAGTGCCAGCAATGTTAAATATGATAACTATGAGCTTGTTGCAACTGAAAAAAGGCTTGATGAAGTAATAAAAAAGATAGAAAAAACAAAAGAACTTTCAATTGATTTAGAGACCACTTCCAAACTTCCCATGCAAGCCAAAATAGTCGGTTTTGCACTCTCTCCTGAAGCTCACAATGCATTTTATGTGCCTGTTGCACATACTTTTGATATTTTAAACCAGGGAACCCAACTCGATCTTGATACAGTTCTTTCGAAGCTTAAACCTTTGCTCCAAAATCCTGATATTAAAAAAATTGGACAAAACCTTAAATATGAAATAGTTGTTTTAAGGAATTATAGTGTGGAACTTGAGGGCATTTATTTTGACACTATTATTGCTGCACACCTACTCGATTCTTCTTATCTAACTTACAAGCTTGACGAACTTTCAAGGCTCTTTTTGGGCCATACCATGATCTCCTATGATGATGTGACGGGTAAAGGAAAAAACAGAAAGGGCTTTAGTGAAGTGCCGCTTGATACGGCTAAAGATTATGCCTGCGAAGATTCGGATGTAGCTTATCTGCTATATAAAAAGTTTTACACAATGCTAAAAGGCAATGATCTTCTAGAAATTTATTATGATAAACTGCTCCCATTTATAAAGGTGATAGCCGATATTGAGTGTACAGGGGTAAAAATAGATACAGACATTTTGAAGAAGCTGTCGCTTGAATTTGAAAAAGACATTGATGTTATAACTCATAAAGTCTACGACAAAGTTGGTAAAGAATTTAATATAAATTCCACTCTTCAATTAAGGGGCATTTTATTTGAAGATCTTGATCTTCCGGTCAGAAAAAAAACCAAGAAAGGGGAACCTTCAACAGACTCAGAAGTGCTCAATGATCTTAGCAAGTTTCACGAAGTGCCGGATTTGGTTTTAAAATACAGGGCATTATCAAAACTTAAATCCACATATATTGATTCACTTCCAAAACTTATAAATCCCAAAACTAAAAGGATTCATACTTCATTTCACCCTGTGGGCACTTCAACCGGAAGGCTTAGTTCCAGTGATCCAAACCTTCAGAATATTCCTATTAAAACTGATGACGGAAAGAGAATTAGAAAGGCTTTTGTGCCAAAAGAAGGTTGCACATTGCTTTCTGCTGATTATTCACAGATTGAGCTTCGCCTGCTTGCACATTTTTCTCGTGATGAAACCTTGATTGATGCTTTCAAAAAGAATCAGGATATTCATGCAAGAACAGCAGCTGAGATATTTGATGTGGAAGAAAATGTAGTAACTCCTGAGATGAGGAGGCTGGCAAAAAACATTAACTTTGGAATTATTTATGGTATCAGCGCCTATGGATTATCAAAGCAACTTGGCACACCTGTTTCAGTTTCCCAGGATTATATTGACCAGTATTTAAAGAGGTATTCAAGTGTAAAGAGCTATATGGACTCTGCTATCAGAGATGCACAAAATAAGGGTTATGCTGAGACCCTTATTGGCAGGAGAAGGCCAATCAAAGAGCTAGATTCCAAGAACAGAACACAGAGGGGCTTTGGAGAGAGGGCGGCTATAAATACACCTATTCAGGGGTCTGCGGCAGATATAATTAATACAGCAATGATTACTATTTCAGCGAAGTTGAATAAAGAATATAAATCGAGGATGATACTGCAGGTTCACGATGAACTTTTATTTGAAATCTATGAGGATGAACTAAAAGAGCTAAGAAAACACATAGTAAATGACATGGAAAGTGCCTGGAAGTTAAAAGTGCCCCTCAAAGTGGAAATTGGAATGGGGGATAATTGGGCAGAGGCTCACTAAATACATAATGTTATGAGATTTTTTAAGGTTTTTTTTGTTTTATTTTTATTATTTTCATTTACTGAGCAAAGCACTGCTGCTTTAAGTAGCCAAAAATTTCTCTCCTTCGTTCCCAAAGAAGCAAAAGATAAACAAAATCTTGGAGTTTCAGTTAAATCACTCAAAACTGGTAAGACAGTCTTTAGTTATAACAGTAAGAAAAACTTCATTCCGGCTTCCAATAACAAAATAATTTCTTCTTTTACCGCACTTTCACTTCTTGGAAAAGATTTCCGTTTTAAAACAGAGTTCTATTCAGGCGGTGAGATTAAAGGCGGGGTCTTACATGGTGGCCTTTACATTAAAGCGTTTGGTGATCCAACAATAAAGCCCTTTCAGCTTGAAGCAATTGCACAAAGATTAAAATCTATGGGTGTAAAAAAAATCAAAGGGGGCATTTATCTTGATGATAGTTATTACGATAGCCGTAATTATGCAGAAGGATGGAAAGATAAATGGATAGGTCTTCATTATTGCCCTCCGGTCTCACCTTTTATTCTTAACTACAATAATATTGATATTCATATTATTCCCGGACAAATTGGCAAGCCCGCAAATTTCAAAATGTTCCCTGAAAACACAGCATTTATGATTGATAATAAAACTACTACTAGTAAAAAAAGCTCTACTTTAAAAGCCTATTTTAGCAATGATGGTGAAAGGTTTATTTTAAGAGGATCAGTCGCATCAAGCAGAGGTGAGGAGATATTAACTGTCTCAGTATTAAAGCCACTTATCTTTTTTGGTTCCGCTATGAGAAATATTTTGGTTGAAAAGGGGATTGCAGTTGAGGGCAGT
Organism: Deltaproteobacteria bacterium; assembly: GCA_029262295.1. GTDB lineage: Bacteria > Desulfobacterota_D > UBA1144 > Nemesobacterales > Nemesobacteraceae > JAJCZR01. The sequence goes on from JAJCZR010000024.1 coordinate 15,779, forward strand.
CTTTACCGTGATACAGTCCCAAGTTGGGCAACTATTATTTTTACTGATTACTCAAGCCCACTTGAAGAAATTGTGCAGGAGTATAATAAGGAAAGTGTGAATATTATTGGAGAAAGTTTAATGAAAACCCTTGGAGCAGTTTATGTTAATGAGCCAGGTTCCTGGAAAGACGGAGCAAATGTTGTTAAGGGTTTTCTCCGGAATATTGGAATTACCCAGGATACAAATGTGGTTGATGGCTCCGGGCTTTCAAAGTTAAACAAGGTATCTCCCGATACTCTTAGCCAAATACTTTCAGCTGCTTACCAGGATACCAAGATATCAAAAACCTTTACAGACTCTCTTCCCATAGCCGGAGTGGATGGCACTTTGAAAAAAAGGTTTAGGGGCACAAAAATTAAGGGAAAAGTGTTTGCAAAAACGGGATATCTAAGTGGGGTAAGATCGCTTTCGGGCTATGCAGTTTCAGATGATGGCGAAGTATATGTGTTTTCAATTATTTCCAACGGGCTTGGATGGAAGGCAAAACAGTTTCAAGAAGATTTGCTCACCGAACTTGTTAATTAAAGATTAGTAAAACCTAAACACTCTTTGCTTTTTGTCATGCTCGAGCGCATTCGACAGGCTCAGTGCAGGCTATGTGAAGCATCTAGATTATTTTCTACATTACTGTCATACCGGACTCCGATCCGGTATCCAGAATAGAGGTAAAGAAAAACTATCAGTTGAATAATAGTATTGCAGCAATCTGGTGAATTTATAGATGTGCTTATACTTCTAGTCAAAATACTGGATACCAAATTAAATTTGGTATGACATACTACCAATAATATAAACAAACAAAGAGAGATTCTTCACTGCGTTCAGAATGACAAATGTGGAGACTTGACCCCTCCTCAATGTTCCACCTTGTCATACCTGAATGCATTAATCAGGTATCTAAATCTTTAAAAGATTAGATTCCGTGTACAAGCATCACGGAATGACAGATGGCGGACTAGATTCCGTATAGAAACATTACGGAATGACAAATGCGGAAGCGAAGAGTCTGTTTTTGTCATGCCGGACTCCGATCCGGTATCCAGAATAGAGGTAAAGAAAAACTATCAGTTGAATAATAGTATCGCAGCAATCTGGTGAATCTGGAGTGAAATTATTCATTGAGCTTATAAAACTCATTTGAAAGATTAACTAATTCTTCTACTGACAAAGTCTCAGCCCGCCTTTTATGATCTACTCCCTCATTTTCCAAAGCTGTATCAATTACAGTTTTTTCAAATGAATTAGAAAGTGAGTTCCTAATCATTTTTCGTCTTGAAGAAAAAGCGGTTCTTAAAAAACTTTCAAAAAATTTTTCATCTGCAACTGGAAATCTTGGTTTGTTTAAAGGGTTAAGGCCTATTACCACTGAATCCACTTTAGGTTTGGGCTTAAAAGCTTCAGGGGCAACTTTAAAATTAACTTTTGTATCAAAATAGTTTTGAAATAAAACTGAGAGTGAGCCGTAACTTTTACGATTTTCTGGTGAACATATCCTTTCGCCCACTTCTTTTTGAAGCATAACAACAACCCTGGAAAAAAGATTCCGATTTTCATGTATTTTGAGCAGAATTGGTGTTGATATGTTATAGGGAAGGTTGGCTATAAGTTTTAGCTTGTTTTGTATTGCAAATTCAAAATAGTCAATTGCAAGGGCATCTTTATTTATGAGTGTAATATTGGAGTAGTCTTTGAAGGCTTTTTCTAAAGGTCCTAAAAGCCTTTTATCCTTTTCAATTGCATAAACTTTTTTTGCTTTTTCTGCAAGATGGGTTGTGAGTGCCCCAAGCCCGGGCCCAATCTCAATTACTGTGTCATTTTCTTTTTGTATGTCACCCAGGGCAACTATTTTTCTTATAATGTTTTGGTCGTGAAGAAAGTTTTGTCCTAGTTTTTTTGTAGGATAAAATTTTTTTTGTTCTTCATCTATCACAATTTTTTAAGTTAGTCTTTAAGTGAAATATTTTTATTGTTGGGAATATCAGAGTCAATAATAGTTTTTTTATTCTTTTCAGTAATATCATTGAAATGAATTATCTGGTTTTTACCATTTCTCTTAGCCTCATAGAGTGATATATCAGCTTTTTCAATTAGAAAGTCTCTTGAAGACGCATTTTCAGGATATGTGGCAATTCCTATACTAAAATTAATATTGATACTTTCATTGTTGAACAGAATTGGTCTATCATCAAAACTATTTTTTATTTTTTCTGCTGCAATTTCTGCTCCTGCAGGATTGGTTTTTTCAAGAAGAATAGCAAACTCATCTCCTCCATAGCGTGCGGATATATCGATTTCTCTCAAGCTATTGAGAATTCCCTTTCCAATCTCGGAAATTATTTTATCACCGGCAAGGTGGCCATATGTATCATTAACATCTTTGAAATTATCAATATCCATTAAAATCAGTGAAAGGTCCTCTGAAAATCTTTGAGATTTTGCAATGGAGTTGGATAACATCTCTTTAAAGTGCTTTTGATTATAAAGCCCTGAAAGGCCATCTTTAATCGCAAGTTCTTTTACATTTTTGAGGTTAAGAGAGTATTTTATACCTTTTGCCGCCTGCTGGCTTAATATCTTTGCAAGATTTTTTTGTTCTTCATCAAAAACATTTTTTGTTTTACTTCCGATAAATACAGACCCATATATTTCATCCTCTGTTTTTTCATCAGTAGTGGAAAGGGGCATTAGTAAAGATGATTTTATGGTTTTCATTCCAAGTCCTAAATCTATTTCTTTATTAAATACATCCCTGAATTTTGATCTGTCTGAAATATCAGCAAGATTTAAAGGCGTGTTTTTTGTGGAAACAATTCCCACAAGGGATTGAGTGTGAGAAAAAGTCATCCCTAATACACTGTTTTCAATTTCTCCCGCAAATTTTACTTCACTAATGTCTCCTGTCTTAAGAGTTATACAAACAAGATCAGATGGAATTGTATTTTTTAATGTGTCAAAAAGATTTGAGAGTATAAAATTTGGATCCATGCTCGACTCGAGCTTCTGGATGTAGTTGTAAATTGAACTTAGTTTCTCTGAGCTATCTGAGACAACTTCAAGTAGGTTGGATGTGGTCAAAAGGGAATTTATTTTCTCTGCAACAATTGTTGCAACAGTTTTACTTTGCTGATTGAATGCTTCCGGTTTCTTGCTGTCAATCACCAATACCCCGGTAGGTTGAGCGGAATTTGCATCATCTGCAGTTGCTGGAGTGGCATCCAGTAAAGGGATTATTAGAAGAGACTGTATATTAATTTGCTTATTATAATAAGTGATGTTGTTTTCCGGGTTTCTGATTGCCCCAATCATAAAGGGCGTTTTGGTTTTTATTGTCCAGCCAATATATCCACTTCTAAAATTAAGCTTTTGCGAACTATCAATTAGATCTTCGTCATTTGAAATAAAATCAAATATTTCATATAGGCCTTCATCATTTTTCAAATAGAGCACTATCGAGTTATGAGGCAGAAGCTCTCTTAAATTTTCAAGCGATTCTTTTATTTTAATTTTTATATAGTCATAGTTCGTACTGTCTGTATCAGTAATTTTGAAATCAGAACTATTTTTGGAAAGTTTAGGTAAATCAGGCTTTTTGTAACCACTTTTGCCAAGAGGTGTTTTTATATAAGAGCCAAATATTATTGTGGTGACTGCAAGCACTATGATTTTGAAAAAAGTACTTATTTCGGGAAGCAGTGTAAACTCAATAGCCCCTATTAACACTAAAGAAATTATTCCCAATGGCCTTCCAAAATATGCATAAATAAAAGGCACAACAACAAAAAAGATTGAAAACATCCCTCTACCAAAAAACTCAAGAAGCATTTCTGTAAATGCTGTTGCCGAGAGTACAAGCGAAGACTTTTCAAGTAAGTTTAGTCCGCCGTTTTTGTCATAATATCTTTTTGCCAGATAAACTAATGAAAGAAATGCTGCCTGTACAAGCACTGCTGAAACAAAAGTATTCGATGTGTAGTTTGAGGAAAGAATAAGCAGTAAAGAAATTGCAGAGACAGCAATTATGCAAAGGTTAATAACAAAACCCAAATTCCCTTTTTTGCTAATTCTCGAATTTATAAATCTTTTCACCTTCTTTAATCATCCCTAGTTCTTCTCTTAGAACTTTTTCCATGTATTTTTCGTCTTCCCCGATCTTTTTAATCTTGTGTTCAAAAGCACCGTTCTCAGATTGAAGTTCTTCAATTTTCTTTTCGATTTTTGCATTTTCATTTTTAAGGAAATAAAGTTCTGAAGATTCCTTTGAAAATAAAAAACTGAAGCAGACAATCAGTATTAATACAAATAAAGCTCTTATTATTTTTTTATTCATAATTGAAAATTGCTAAAATCAGCCTTGCAGAAAAGGGTTTGATTGTTTTTCAATTCCAACAGTTGTTGAAGGGCCATGACCCGGATAAATTTGATAATCATCTGGTAAAACAAGAAGCTTTTTCTTTATAGAACCTGTAAGTTCTTCCATTGAAGTTCCGCCTGTAAGATCCACTCTTCCCACGCTGCCCGCAAATACAGTGTCTCCCGCGATTATATGTCCATCAAATACAAAACATACATGTCCCCAGCTGTGTCCGGGCACGTGAAGTATCTGCCCTTTAAGATTGCCAATTGTGAGTGTCTCTCCATCTTCTACATATCCATCAACATCAGGTTTTTCAACAAACTCAAAACCAGGATATCGTTTTGTTGCTTCAGTAAGCACGTCTAGCACTGGCTGATCTTCTTTATGAATATAAAAAGGTATACCAAGTTCTTTTTTAAAAGTTTGCACTCCGGCCACATGGTCGAGATGAGTATGTGTGTTTACGATCTTGGTTATCTTTAACTCAGAACTGTTAATTTCTTCTCTGATTTCATTAATCTGCTCACCCGGATCTACAAGAATTGCTTCGCCAGAAGCTTCATCTCCGACTATATAGCAGTTTTCCATAAAAATTCCGCCTGGAATGCATGTGATTATCATAGTTAACCCTTATTTAAAATTAGTATTTTATTTGAAAGTCTTTAAAAGTATTATTTTTAGAAATATGCTCGATATCCACTTTATCAACTATCGCCCCTTTGCTACCTATTTTACACCATTCTACGAGTTTATTTAAGTTTTCTTTTTCACCAGCAGCCATAATTTCAACATTTCCATCAGAAAGGTTTTTCACCCAGCCTTTTAAATTAAACTCATGGGCCTTTTCTCTGGTTGTTGCGCGAAAAAAAACTCCTTGCACTTTTCCCTTAACAATAATGTGTATGGACTCATTTTTCATGATTATCAGACTGTTTTTCCTTTATATTAAATAAAAAGGGTTTTTATATCTAATGATTCATTGACAGTCAAAAGGGCAAAATGTATTTTTAGAGCTATGAGTGAATATAATGCCTGGTTTAGATGTATTGATGAAAACTGTGATGAAACCTATCCACTAACCGAAATTATCTACAGATGCAGAAAGTGTAATAATCTTCTCGAAGTTGTTCATGATCTTAATGTTTTAAATAAAAAGTCGGGTACTGAGTGGAAAGAGATTTTTGATTACAGATACAGAAGGCAAAACTGGCCCTATGGAAGTGCCGTGTGGGGCAAGAAAGAATGGGTATGCCCTCTTGTTGAAGATGAAAATATTGTATCAATGTATGAAGGTGCCACTAATTTATTTTGGGCCGAGCGTTTTGGAAAACAGGTTGGGATTGAGGACATCTGGATAAAGATGTGTGGAAACAGCCACACTGGTTCATTTAAAGATTTGGGAATGACTGTTTTGGTATCTGTAGTGAAGCAGATGATAGAAGACAATATTGATATTCCTGCGGTTGCCTGTGCTTCCACTGGTGATACGTCCGCAGCCCTTGCCGCTTATTGTGCTTCAGCCGGCATTCCTTCGATTGTGTTTCTTCCAAAGGATAAGGTTTCAGTTGCACAATTAGTGCAACCTCTTTCAAATGGTGCCTTAGTGCTATCTATTGATACGGATTTTGATGGTTGTATGGATATGGTGCAAAGGATCACCAAGGAACAAAATATTTATCTGGCAAACTCTATAAACTCGCTCAGAATTGAAGGTCAAAAGACAATAAGTATTGAGCTTTGCCAGCAATTTGGTTGGGAAGTGCCCGATTGGATAATAATTCCCGGTGGAAACCTCGGAAATGTTTCAGCTTTAGGAAAAGGCTTTCTTATGATGCAGGAACTTGGTCTTATCGATAGGCTTCCAAGAATTGTTTGTGCACAGGCTGAAAATGCCAATCCCCTTTATCTAAGCTATCTAAACAACTTTGAAGAATATAACCCAGTAAAGGCAAAGAAAACCCTTGCTAATGCAATTCAGATTGGAAATCCTGTGAGTATTAATAAAGCCATTAGAACACTTAAACAGTTTGATGGGATAGTAGAACAGGCATCAGAGCAGGAACTCGCAGATGCTGCGGCTATGGTGGACAAGACAGGCACATTTAACTGCCCTCACACAGGGGTTGCACTTGCAGCCTTTCTGAAACTTAAAGAGAAAAAGGTTTTTGATCCAAAAGACAAGATTGTGATTATTTCGACTGCACACGGGCTAAAGTTTGTTGAATTCAAGATCGGCTATCATCAGGGCAAACTTAAAAATATTCTTCCGAAACATGCCAATCTTCCAATTGAACTTCCAAATGATTTCAGTGCCGTAAAAGATGCTATAGAAAAGAATATTTTGAATTGAATAAAAGATAATTTGAACAACAAATCCCTTCTCCCTTGATGGGAGAAGGTTAGGATGAGGGTGAAAAAAATCTTCTAATCCCCCTCACCTTAATCCTCTCCCACACTGGGGAGAGGAGAATTAAAAATCTAAATGAAATTTAATCTCAAAGGCCTCTACATAATTACCGATTCTAAGTTGATCCTGAGGGAAAGCTTTATTAAAACCGTTGAACTTGCATTGAAGGGTGGGGCAAAAATAGTTCAGCTTAGAGAGAAAGAACGTACTGAAGCAGAAATTATTGAATTGGGAAAACAGCTTTTGGAAGTTACAAAAAAATATAATGTTCCGTTAATAATTAATGACTCTCCAGAGCTTACTAAAGAGATTGGTGCTGATGGTGTCCATCTTGGTGAACATGATCCAGAAATTGAAAATGCAAGGGAGTTACTTGGTGATGATTCAATAATTGGTGTTTCCTGTTACAGTGATTTGAATCGGGGAATAAATGCAGAAAAACTTGGTGCTGATTATGTAGCATTTGGCACTCCTTATTCTACTCCTACAAAGCCGGGAAGAATACCTACACCTTTTGAAACATT